>DDUQ01000048.1:26367-29003 GCA_002344885.1 Comamonadaceae bacterium UBA2334 | reverse complement strand
CCGGCTCCTGCACGCTGCCGTTCCCTGGCATCCAGGCCGCTATCGTCGATGAGACCGGTAAAGACGTGCCCAATGGTCAGGGTGGCATTTTGGTTGTCAAGCGCCCATGGCCTTCGATGATCCGCACCATCTGGGGTGACGATGCCCGCTTCATCAAGAGCTACTACCCCGACGACTTCAAGGGCAAGTACTACCTGGCTGGCGACGGTGCCATCCGCGACGAAAAGACCGGTTACTTCACTATCACAGGTCGTATCGACGACGTGCTGAACGTGTCCGGCCACCGCATGGGCACGATGGAAATCGAATCTGCGCTGGTCAGCTGTACCGAATTGGTGGCTGAAGCCGCTGTGGTGGGCCGGCCGGACGACACCACAGGTGAAGCCGTGGTGGCGTTCGTGGTGCTCAAGCGTGCGCGCCCCACCGGCGACGAAGCCAAGGCCATTGCCAAGCAGCTGCGTGACCATGTGGGCCGCGAGATTGGCCCCATCGCCAAGCCCAAGGACATCCGCTTTGGCGACAACCTCCCCAAGACCCGTTCCGGCAAGATCATGCGCCGCCTGCTGCGTTCGATCGCCAAGGGCGAGGCCATCACGCAAGACACCAGCACACTGGAAAACCCAGCCATCCTCGACCAGTTGGCCGAGAACCTGTAAGGTGCCCAGAGGGTTTTCAGTTTTCGTAGCTGAAAACCCCTGCCAGACAAGCACTGGCAACATAAAAGCAATAAAAAACCCGCTGCACAGCGGGTTTTTTGTTTGGGTACCGTCAGATGACAGCCAAAGTGGCTGTCATGGCCGGTGCATCACTTCATGGCCAGAATCCACTTGGCGAGTTTGGTCGCTTCGTCTTTGTTGACCTGTGGGTTGGCTGGCATGGGGACTGCGCCGTACACGCCAGAGCCACCCTTCATGATTTTTTCAGCCAGCTTGTCGGCATCGGCCAGGTTGTTTTTGTGCTTGGCGGCCACTTCTTTGTAGGCAGGGCCCACGAGCTTCTTGTCTACCTGATGGCAAGCCAGGCAGTTCTTGGCTTTTGCCAAAGCTTCGTCGGCCATGGCGGGGGCAGCAACAGTCAGAACGGACGCGAGAACAATCAGAGCACGTTTCATGGAGAATTTCCTCGTGGGGTGGATGGGTTGGGCAGGCATGTTGTCGAGAATAAGCCTGTACTGATTTTATCGGCATTCCGCAGATTTCTTCGGTGCGTTACGCATTGTTTCATTCGTGATTCTGTGGTTGACAAGGGGTTCATCATGTGGTTTTTGGGTCTTGGGTTGTTGTTGTTGGTGTTGAAACTTCAGGGCATTGCCCCGGTAGCCGATTGGCCCTGGTGGGGCGTGCTCGTGCCTTTTGGTCTGGCGGCTGCCTGGTGGTCGTGGGCCGATTTTTCCGGCTACACCAAGCGCAAAGCGGTTGAAAAAGAAAACGACCGCAAACAGGCCCGTATCGACCGTCAACGTGATGCCCTGGGCATGGGCCCCAAGCGCCGCAAGTGAGGTGCCCCGGTTCCGTGTGCGGTCATTTTTCGCTGTGGGCATTGATGGCTGGTGCATGGGGTGCGCACACGCTCACGGATAATCTGCTCCCATATTTTGTTTAATTGCTCAACCTTGCGGATACACCATGCCTGAATACCGTTCCAAGACTTCTACCGCCGGTCGCAACATGGCCGGTGCCCGTGCCCTCTGGCGTGCCACCGGCATGAAAGATGGCGACTTCAGCAAGCCCATTGTTGCGATTGCCAATTCGTTCACCCAGTTTGTGCCCGGCCATGTGCACCTGAAAGACCTGGGGCAGTTGGTGGCGCGAGAAATCGAGGCGGCAGGCGGCGTGGCCAAGGAGTTCAACACCATTGCGGTGGATGACGGCATTGCCATGGGCCATGACGGCATGCTGTATTCGCTGCCCAGCCGCGACATCATTGCCGACAGCGTCGAATACATGGTCAATGCCCATTGCGCCGATGCGCTGGTGTGCATTTCCAACTGCGACAAGATCACCCCCGGCATGCTGATGGCCGCCATGCGCCTGAACATCCCGGTGGTGTTTGTGTCCGGTGGCCCGATGGAAGCCGGCAAGGCCAAGCTGCTGGTGCCTGAAACGCAAACCATCCAGATCAAGAAGCTGGACCTGGTGGACGCCATGGTGATGGCCGTGGACGACAAGGTGTCCGAGGCCGATCTGGCCGAGGTAGAACGCTCGGCCTGCCCCACCTGCGGTTCCTGCTCGGGCATGTTCACCGCCAACTCCATGAACTGCCTGACCGAGGCGCTGGGCCTGTCCTTGCCCGGCAACGGCACGGTGCTGGCCACGCATGCCGACCGAGAGCAGCTGTTCAAGCGCGCCGGGCACCTGATTGTAGAGCTGTGCAAGCGCCATTACGAGGGCAACGATGACTCGGTGCTGCCCCGGTCGATGGGTTTCAAGGCCTTCGAGAACGCCATTGCGCTGGACATCGCCATGGGCGGTTCGACCAACACCATCCTGCACCTGCTGGCCATTGCCAAAGAAGCAGAGATCGACTTCACCATGGCCGACATCGACCGCATGTCGCGCATCGTGCCGCAGCTGTGCAAAGTGGCCCCCAACACCAACAAGTACCACATCGAGGACGTGCACCGTGCCGGCGGCATC
>DDUQ01000048.1:0-26153 GCA_002344885.1 Comamonadaceae bacterium UBA2334 | reverse complement strand
GTACCACATCGAGGACGTGCACCGTGCCGGCGGCATCATGGCCATCCTGGGTGAACTGGACCGGGCGGGCAAGCTGCACACCGACGTGCCCACCGTCCACAGCCCGAGCATGAAGCATGCGCTGGACACCTGGGACATTGCGCTCAACCCCAGCGATGCGGTCAAGACCTTTTACACCGCCGGGCCGGGTGGCATTCCCACCCAGGTGGCCTTCAGCCAGGCGGCCCGCTGGCCCAGCCTGGACACCGACCGCGCCGAGGGCTGCATCCGCTCGGGCACGCACGCTTACTCCCAGGAAGGCGGCCTGGCCGTGCTGCGCGGCAATATCGCGCTGGATGGCTGCGTGGTCAAAACCGCCGGGGTGGACGAATCCATTCTCGTGTTCGAAGGCAGCGCCTACGTCACCGAATCTCAGGACGAGGCGGTGGCAGACATCCTGGCCGACAAGGTCAAGGCGGGCGATGTGGTGGTGGTGCGTTACGAAGGCCCCAAGGGTGGCCCCGGCATGCAGGAAATGCTGTACCCCACCAGCTACATCAAGTCCAAAGGTCTGGGCAAAGCGTGTGCGCTGCTGACCGACGGGCGTTTCTCCGGCGGCACGTCGGGTCTGTCCATCGGCCATGTGTCGCCCGAAGCGGCTGCCGGTGGGGCCATTGGCCTGGTGCGCAACGGTGACCGCATCCGCATCGACATTCCCAACCGCCGCATCGACGTGCTGCTGAGTGATGCCGAACTGGCTGCCCGCCGTGCCGAGCAGGATGCCAAGGGCTGGAAGCCTGCGCAGCCGCGTCCCCGCAAAGTGTCCGCCGCGCTCAAGGCGTATGCCAAACTTGCCATGTCAGCTGACAAGGGCGCGGTGCGCGACCTGTCGATGCTGGACGACTGATGTGCTTGTCAGCCGGGTGCGGCCAGCCGTGTATGCGGGCGACCCCGGCGAATTTTTTTCACTGAAACCGGATCACCACCATGAAAGTCAGCGACATCCTCCGCCTCAAGGGCGGCACGTTGTACACCGCCTCACCTGACGACAACCTGCAGGATGCCGTCGAAGCCATGGCCCGTCTGGACATCGGCTCGCTGGTCATCATGGAGCACGGCGATCTGGTCGGCATGCTCACCTTCCGCGAGATCATCCAGTGCCTGGCCGAGAACAAAGGCGTGCTGGGTACCCGCACCGTGCGCAAGGTGATGGACGAGTTCCCGATGTCGTGCACACCTGAAACCTCTCTGGACCAGGTGCGCCCCATGATGCTGTCGCGCCACACACGCTACATGCCCGTGATGGACAACCGCATGCTGATGGGCGTGATCAGCTTTTACGACGTGGCCAAGGCCGTGGTGGACAGCCAGAACTTCGAGAACAAGATGCTCAAGGCCTACATCCGCGACTGGCCCAAGGAAGACGATGTGGATGCCGATGGCGCTGACGGTGCGGACCCCGCACCGCCCGCCAAGGGCTGATGCACCGGTTCACGCGCCAGGTGGCTATCACCGGGCCGTTGCAACACTGACCCACAGGTGCCGTCTGGGATAATCCCGCCCCATGAGCGGCAACACCTTCGGACACCTTTTCGCAGTCACCAACTTCGGTGAATCCCACGGCCCGGCCATTGGCTGCATTGTTGATGGGTGCCCCCCCGGCATGCCCCTGAACGAGGCGGACATCCAGCCCGACCTGGACCGTCGTCGCCCCGGCACCAGCAAGTTCGTCACCCAGCGGGCCGAGCCGGATGCGGTGGAAATCCTCAGCGGCGTGTACCAGGGCATGACCACCGGCACGCCCATCTGCCTGCTGATCCGCAACACCGACCAGCGCAGCAAAGACTACGGCGACATCCTGCAAACCTTTCGCCCTGGCCACGCCGACTACACCTACTGGCACAAATACGGCATCCGCGACCCGCGCGGGGGCGGCCGCTCGTCTGCGCGCCTGACCGCTCCGATGGTGGCGGCCGGTGCCGTGGCCAAAAAATGGCTGGCGCTGACCTACGGCACCACGTTCAAAGGCTGCATGACCCAGATCGGTGATGTGCCCATCGGGTTCGAGAGCTGGGACCACGTGCCCAACAACCCCTTCTTTGCCCCCGTGGCCGATGTGAGCGCACTGGAAACCTACATGGAGGCGTTGCGCAAGTCCGGCAACTCCTGTGGGGCCCGGTTGCGGGTCACCGCCCAGGGCATGCCCACCGGGTTGGGTCAACCCCTGTTCGACAAGCTGGATGCCGACATTGCCTACGCCATGATGGGCATCAACGCGGTCAAGGGCGTGGAGATCGGGGCCGGCTTTGCGTGCGTGGCGGCCAAGGGCAGCGAACATGGCGACTCGCTCACGCCTACTGGCTTTGTGGGCAACAACGCAGGTGGCGTGCTGGGTGGCCTCAGCACCGGACAGGACCTGGAAGTGAGCATTGCCATCAAGCCCACCAGCTCCATCCTGATTCCGCGCGACACCATCGACTCGGCTGGCCAGCCGACCGAAGTCATCACCAAAGGGCGGCATGACCCGTGCGTGGGCATCCGGGCCACGCCCATTGCCGAGGCCATGCTGGCGCTGGTGGTGATGGAGCATGCACTGCAGCACCGCGCCCAGTGTGCCGATGTGCGTGTGGCCACGCCAGACATCGCGCACCCACATCCGTGATGGCAGGTTTATTGATATAAAACTGCTCCAGAGCTTTTCTGATATTGCCTTGTAGATACTGTTTTTGTGAATCTGGGTTGGCTCCATGAGCCAAGCCCGCGCCCTGGCGCCGTTTGCCGCCCTGTCGGCCAGCTACTTCGCGCACATTGGCTTTTTTAACCCCTATCTGCCGCTGTGGCTGAAAGACCTGGGCTTCGGTCTGGTGGCCATCAGCGTGCTCACGTCGGTTCAATCGGCCACGCGCCTGTTCGCGCCCTATGCCTGGGGGTGGTTGAGTGACCATTCCGGCGAACGCGTGAAGCTGTTGAGGTACGGGGCCACTGCGGCTCTTGTCTCGTCGCTGGGGTTGTGGGCCGACCTGGGGTTTGCCGGGTTGCTGGTGGTGCTGTTGCTCATGTTTGTGCACACCAGCTCCATGATGCCGATGAGCGAGGCGGCCATGGCCCACCTGGTCACGCAGGGTGGGGTGTTCGATGCCAAACGCTACGGCCGCGTCCGCCTGTGGGGCTCCATTGGCTTTCTGGTCACGGTGCTCGCGGCCGGGGCCTGGTTCGAGCACCGGGGCATGGACAGTTTTCCGGCCTGGACCGTGGGCACCCTGTTGGCAGTCACGGCCAGCGTCTGGTGGCTGCCCGACCGCAAGGAGGCCACGCACACTGCCCAGGGCGCCAGCCCGCCGGTGTTGCCCCTGCTGCGCCAGCCCCCGGTGGCCTGGCTGTTCACGGCCATGTTTTTCCATGTGCTCGCGCACATCTTCATTTACGTGTTTTTCTCGCTGTACCTGGACAGCCTGGGCTACAGCAAGACCCTGATTGGCGTGCTGTGGGCGGTGTCGGTCATCGTGGAAATTGCCTGGTTCTTCACGCAGGCGCGCTGGTTGCCACTGATGAGCCTGACGGCCTGGCTGCTGCTGGCCGCTGTGCTGACCACGGCGCGCATGGCTTGGACGGCGGGCTGGCCGCTGGTGTTGCCGCTGCTGGTGCTGGCGCAGATGACCCACGCCATCACGTTTGCCGCGCACCACACGGTGTGCATGGCGCTCATCTCACACCATTTTCCGGGGCAGTTGCGGGGCAGGGGCCAGGCGCTGTACACCGTCATTGGGTATGGAGTGCCCGGTGTGCTGGGAGGCATGGGCGGTGGGCTGGTCAGCTCGGCCTGGGGGTTGCAGGCCGTGTTCTGGTGCGGCACGGCGGCAGCCACGTTGGCTGCGTTGGCGGCATTCAGGGTTTGGGGCCTGCAGCATCGGCCGCCAGCAGGCGCGCCACCGGGTTGAAGCCGGTCACCAGTGCGGTGGCCAGCAGCACCAGCAAGCCGCCCGCCACCAGGCCGGTGCCCAAGGGCTCGCCCAGGACCAGGTGACCCCAGGTCACCCCAAACACCGGGATCATGAAAGCCGGGCTGACGGCCGCCACTGGCGAGACGTGGCGCATGATGCGCAGGTGCATCCAACCTGCCAGGCCTGACGAGAACACGCCCAGCATGGCGGTGGCCGCCAATGCCACCGTGTTGAATTGGGCTTGTGGCCAGGCCCAGACGGTACCCGGCAGCAACAACATGCCGGCTGCCACATTCATGCCCATGGCGATGGCCAGCGGCTCACTGTGGCGGGTGGCGCGCTTCATCAACGGTGTGGAGGCCCCGTAGCACGCTGCGGCCAGCAGGCACGCCAGTGCCGCGCCCAGGCGTTCGGCCGTGGGTTCGATGGGCCCCAGCCGCACGATCAGGCCCACGCCCACGAAGCCCAGCGCGCAGCCCAGCAGTTTGGTGCGGGTGAGCCGGTCGTCCCCCAACCAGGCGGCAGCCAGGCTGGCAAACAGCACCGCCGTGGTGTTCAGCAGCGCCAGGTAACCGGCGGGCAGTTGCAGCGCGGCCCAGGCATACAGCAGGAAGGGAATGGCCACCGCCAACGCACCCAGGCGCAACAGGTCGCGCCAGCGCCGCCAGGGCCAGTGCTGGCGCAGCCACCACATCAACAGCCCCAAGGTGGCCGTGGCCATGACAACCCGTAAACCGGCCAGCACCCAGGGCCCCAGGGGTGGACTGGCCACGCGGATGAACAGGAAGGCCGCCCCCCATAGAGCTGACAGTCCCACCAGCTGGAAAAAATACGTGTGCTTCACCCGACTGATTGTGCGTGACACGCGTGCCTGAGGCCGCACTTTTGGCGACACGCGAGGTGGTGCAGCCGATAATTTGGGTTTTGACCATTCCATCGCTGGCTGACCATGAAAACCGCCTACGTACTCAACGGACCCAACCTCAACCTGCTGGGCACCCGCGAACCCGCTGTTTACGGTGCCGCCACGCTGGCCGATGTGCAGGCGATGTGCGAAGCTGCTGCCGCTCAACACGGCCTGGCACTGGTGTTTCGCCAGAGCAATCACGAGGGTGAGCTGGTGGACTGGATTCACGAGGCAGGGCGCCTACATGCGCAGGGCCAGCTGGCGGGGCTCATCATCAATGCGGGCGCCTACACCCACACCAGCGTCGCCCTGCACGATGCCATCAAGGGCACGGGGGTGACCTGCATCGAGCTGCACATCAGCAACGTGTTTGCCCGCGAGGCGTTCCGGCACCACAGTTACATCTCACCCGTGGCCCGGGCGGTGATGTGCGGCTTCGGCGTCAATGGCTACCCGCAGGCGCTGGAGGCGCTGGCGGGCATGCAGGGCTGACGGCGCGCATGTCGTCGGAACAGGGCATGGATGGCGCGGCATCGCCAGGGTTGGTCGTGCAGCGCCTGACGTTTGGCTGGCCGGGTACGCGCGTGTGCACCGACTGGTCGCATGCGTTTGCGCCAGGGCTGACCGTGGTCGTGGCTGAAGACGGTGCAGGCAAGACTACCTTGCTGCGCCTGCTGGCTGCCGAGTTGAAACCGGAAGCAGGCCAGTTGACGTTGCCTGGCTGCCCTGCCTGGCCCCAACCCGAGGCCTACCGACAGCAGGTGTTCTGGTGCGACCCGGCTTCCGACGTGCACGACCTGCTCAGCGGTCACGGGTATTTGCAACTGCGCCGCCGCGCCCATGCGCGCTGGGACGACGGCGTGTGCGACGACGTACTGGCCCATCTGGAGCTGACCGGCCACCTGGCCAAACCCCTGCACGGTCTGTCTGCCGGCATGCGGCGCAAGCTGAGGATGGCGGCTGCCTTCGCCAGCGGCGCGCCGCTGACGTTGCTGGACATGCCTTTTGCGGCCTTGGACAGGCGTTCGTGCGCCCAGGTGACCGAGCTGCTGCAGGCCGCGTCCCAGGCCGATCACCGTGTGGTGGTGGCCACAGGCTACGAGCCGCCGGATGGCGTCGACGGGGCGTGTGTGCTCAATTGGCCGTGATGGGCTCCGCCGCCCGCAGCAGTCCTGTCTGAGCGGGTTTACGCGGGCAGCCCTTGAGGCAGAATGCACGTAGCCGTTGCCGCAACATGTTGTTCACCACCCGCTTTCACAACCTGGCGCGCCTGCTCATGCATGCGCTGTTGGCCTGCTGCTGTGCAGGTGCCTGGGCGCAACAGCCTGTGGGTGTGGGGTCGGCTGTTCGTGTAGGCGTGTACGAGAACCCGCCCAAAATCTTCATGGGTGCCGACGGCCTGCCCGATGGCATCTTCGGCCAGATGACCCGCGAGCTGGCGCGTGTGGGCGGCTGGCAGATCAAGTCTGTGCCGTGCGAGTGGCAGGCCTGCTTGCAAGCGGTGCAGCGCGGTGAAATCGACTTGATGCCCGATGTCGCGCTGACACCCGAGCGTGCACCCTTGTTCAGGTTTGGCATAGAGCCGGCGTTGCACAGCTGGTCGCAGGTGTACCAGCGGGCTGACCTGAAGGTCGAATCCATACTCGACCTTCGGGGCAAACGGGTGGCCCACCTGAAGGGCGCGGTGCAGCAGCGCTTTTTTGCTGGCATGGTGGATGGGTTTCAGGTGCCAGTCACGTGGGTACCCGCCGATACATTGGCCGAGGCCTTTCAACTGGTGGCTGACAAGCAGGCCGATGTGGTGTTGACCAACCATTTGTTTGGCGCATGGCGTGCCAACGACTACAAATTGTTGCCCACGACCATCATGTTCCAGCCATCGCAGCTGTATTTCGTGACAGGTTTGTCGGCACCTGCGGCTCTGCTGGCTGGCATCGACACACAGCTCATGACCTGGAAAGATGACCCGGGCTCTTTCTACTTTCGCAACCTCAACCGCTGGGGCGGGCAAGCGCCCGAAGTGGTGTGGCCTGTTTACCTGCGTTGGGTGTTGGGCGCGGTCGGCCTGCTGTTGCTGTTGATGTTGGGCGGCAACTATTGGCTGCGCCAGCAGGTGGCGTTGAAGACCCGCATCATCAAGGCAAGCGAGGAACGCCTCAACACCATATTGGACGGGGTGGACTCCGCCATCTACATCAAAGGCCCTGACCTGCGTTACCAATATGCCAACCGCAAGGCGTGCGAGGCGCTGGGCACCACGGCCGAAGCTGTGGTGGGCACACTCGACGACCGGTACATGCCGGCTGACAAAGCCGAACAACTCAACCTCAATGACCTGAAGGTGCTTCGGGAAGGCGTGCGCCTGTCCACGGAAGAAATACACCGGGAAGTGGACGGCAAGCCCGAGCGGGTGTGGTTGTCGGTCAAGCTGCCTTTGCGCGACTCGGCCGGGCAGGTCTATGCGCTGTGCGGGATATCGACAGACATCACACAGCAGCGGCAGCATCTGGATGAAATCCACCGACTGGCCTACTTTGATGTGCTGACCGGGTTGCCGAACCGGCGGATGTTTGCCGAGCGTTTGCACGAGGCGTTTGCCCTGGCCCGCCGCACCGGGCGCAATGGCGCTCTGGTTTTCATTGATCTCGATCACTTCAAGGTGGTCAACGATAGCCAGGGTCATGCGGCGGGTGATGTGCTGCTGAAAGGCGTGGCCCAGCGAATCGGTGCGCTGGTCCGGTCTCACGACGTGTTGGCCAGATTGGGTGGTGACGAGTTCGTGCTGCTGCTGTCGCTGGATGCCGATCCGGTTTATGCCGCAGGCCAGGCGCTGGCTGTGGCCGAAAAAATCAGGCAGGCGTTGTTGCAACCCTTTGAGCTGACAGGTGGACTGGAGCATGTGGTGAGCGCGAGTCAGGGCATTGCGCTGTTCTCGGATGTGACGGACAGCCCTCAGGACTTGTTGCGTTGGTCAGACATGGCCATGTACGACGCCAAGGATGCAGGGCGCAATGCCATCCGCTTTTTCAATCCGGTCATGCAGATCAAGGCATCGGAACATGCGGCGCTGGAACGTGACCTCAGGCAGGCGCTGGTCGCGCAGCAGTTCGTGCTGCACTACCAGCCACAGGTGGATGAAGCGGGCCACTTGTGTGGTGTGGAGGCCCTGGTGCGCTGGCAACACCCTGCACAAGGCCTGATGACGCCGGGTCTCTTCATTGACGTGGCCGAAGAAACCGGGCTGATCGTCCCCCTCGGGCGCTGGGTGCTGCAGGCGGCCTGTCAGCAAATGGTGACCTGGTGTCGGATGGCGCCCAACCCTCTTTGGAAAATGGCCGTCAATGTCAGCGCGCGTCAGTTCCACCACGCCGATTTTGTCGACCATGTGACCGAGGCGGTGCAGCAGTCGGGCATCGAGCCCCATCGGCTGGAGCTGGAGCTGACCGAAAGTCTGCTGTTGCAGGATGTGGACAACGTCATCCGCAAGATGGAGCGTCTGCAGCAGTTGGGTGTAGTGTTCTCGCTGGACGATTTTGGTACGGGGTACTCATCGCTCAGCTACCTCAAGCGCTTGCCCATCTACAAACTCAAGGTGGATCAGTCATTCGTGCGAGACATGGTGGAGCAGGCCCACAGCCGATCGATTGTCCGCACGGTGGTGGCGCTGGCCAACAGTCTGGATCTGGATGTGTTGGCTGAGGGTGTGGAGACGGCTGAACAGCAGGCCATGCTGGCGCAGTTGGGATGCCACACATACCAAGGGTACCTGTTCAGCCGACCGATGCCAGCCGACGAGTGGGCTGCGCGGTGGCTGGGGGTGTAGCCGCAGAGCGGTCTGATGGCAAATGCCGCGTGCGCCGGGTGTGCCGGGTGTGTCAGGCCGGGTTGACGGTGTCCAGGTGCTGCTGCATGGCTTCAGCAAGGTGTCCAGATGCGGTCAGGGTGAGCGCAATGGTTACCCACCGGGTGCCGGGCGGAAAGGTCTGCACGGGCGTTTTTGCGAGTTTGTGCCAGTCCAGGGTGCAAGGCTCAGCCTGATCGGCCTGTATTTGCACCCAGGCATCCCACTCACCGCCGTCGTCCAGCGCCAACGCATCGGTCCCGAACTGTTCCCTGGCCCAGACCAGCAAGCCGGTGGCCTCAGTCAGCACAGCAGATACCCGCTCAGGGGCAACGCTGGCCATGGCCTCCCAGGTGCGGCTGGTTTCGTCTGTATCCAGCAAGTCGAATATCAAATACTGTAGTGAACTTTTCAAGTAAATAAGGCGCTAAGCGGAAAAAATTCAACAAAATAGGGAAATGGGCTCAACCCTTCAACACTCGATGATGTTCACCGCCAGGCCGCCGCGTGAGGTTTCCTTGTACTTCACCTTCATGTCGGCACCGGTTTCGCGCATGGTCTTGATGACTTTGTCCAGGCTGACATGGTGGGTGCCGTCGCCATGTAGCGCCATGCGCGCGGCGTTGATGGCCTTCACTGACGCGATGGCGTTGCGCTCGATGCACGGTATCTGCACCAGTCCGCCCACCGGGTCGCAGGTGAGGCCCAGGTGGTGCTCCATGCCGATCTCGGCCGCGTTTTCCACCTGCTCGGGGGTGCCGCCCAGCACGGCGCACAGGGCACCTGCGGCCATGGAACAGGCCACGCCGACCTCGCCCTGGCAGCCCACCTCGGCACCGCTGATGCTGGCGTTTTCCTTGTAGAGGATGGCAATGGCCGCCGCCGTGAGCAGGAAGTCCACCACGCCGTCGTCGCTGGCACTCGGAATGAAGCGCGTGTAGTAGTGCAGCACCGCCGGTACGATGCCCGCCGCACCGTTGGTGGGCGCGGTGACCACACGGCCACCGGCTGCGTTTTCTTCATTCACGGCCAGGGCGTACAGGTTGACCCAGTCCAGCACCTGCAGCGGGTCGGTCAGCGCCTTCTCGGCCTGGCTGGTCAGGTCGCGCCACAGCTGCGGTGCCCGGCGCTTGACTTTGAAACCACCGGGCAAGGTGCCTTCGGTTTGGCAGCCGCGCTGCACGCACGCCTGCATCACGCCCCAGATGGCCAGCAGACCCTTGCGTACCTCAGGCTCGGTGCGCCAGTGCAGCTCGTTGGCCAGCATCACCTGGGCCATGGTCCACTGGTTGGCGTGGCACTGCGCCAGCAGCTCGGCACCGGTGCGAAACGGCTTGGGCAACACCGTGGCATCGGGGGCGATGGTTTTCTGGCGTTGCCCGTCGGCCAGGACCTCTTCGCTGACGACAAATCCGCCCCCCACCGAGTAGTAACAACGCTCGGTCAGCACCGCGCCGCTGGCATCGAAGGCCTGGAACCGCATGCCGTTGGCATGCAACGGTAGGGTCTCGCGGCGGAAAAAAGTCAGGTCGCGTGCGTCCTGCCACTCGATGGCGTGTTGACCCAGCACCGGCAGCGAGCACGCCTGTCGGATGCTGGACAGGATGGTGGACACGGCGTTCACGTCCACCGTGTCTGGCTCGTGCCCGCACAGGCCCAGCAGCACGGCTGTGTCGCTGCCATGGCCCTTGCCGGTGGCGCCCAGCGACCCATACAAACCCGCGTGCAGGCGCGTGGTGCGGTCCAGCAGCCCGCTGGATTGCAGGCCCAGCACGAACAGTCGCGCGGCCCGCATTGGGCCCACCGTGTGGGAGCTGCTGGGGCCGATGCCCACTTTGAACACGTCGAATGCAGAAATGGCCATCGGGTTGGGGTGGTGGGTTTGATGGGGTGTGGCGCAAGACGGCAAAGCCTGCTCAGCGCCCCCACGCTGGTCATGAGGATTCCACTGGCGGGCTTACCCGCCTGTCAGCCCGTCACGGCACGCATGTCGGCCAGCAGGGCATCCACGGCTTCCTCGGTGGTGTCCCATGCGCACACGAAGCGGCAGCCCCCACCGGCGATGAACTGGTAGAACTTCCAGCCCCGTGCGTGCAGGGCCGTGACGGCAGCGGGTGGCAGCTGGGCAAACACGCCGTTGGCCTGCGGCGCATGAAGTGTCTGCACTCCGGGTAACTGGCGCAGGCCCTGGTACAGGCGCTGTGCCATGGCGTTGGCATGGCTGGCGTTGCGCAGCCACACGTCGTCTTCCAGCAGACCGACCCAGGGCGCTGAGATGAACCGCATCTTGGAGGCCAGTTGTCCGGCTTGCTTCACCCGCCAGGCAAAGTCTTCCGACAGCTTGCGGTCGAAGAACACCACCGCTTCGCCCACCGGCAGGCCGTTTTTGGTGCCGCCGAAGCACAGCACATCCACGCCAGCGCGCCAGGTGACGTCGGCCGGGCTGCAGCCCAGGTGGGCCACTGCATTGGCAAAGCGTGCGCCGTCCATGTGCAGCCGCAGGTGGTGCTTCTTGGCCATCCAGGCGATTTCACGCACATCTTCCACGCTGTAAACGGTGCCCATCTCGGTGGCTTGGGTGATGGACACGACCTTGGGGCGGGGGTAGTGAATGTCGCTGCGCTTGGTGACCAGCTCTTGGATGGCAGCCGGGGTGATCTTGCCTTGCCGGGCGGCTTCAGACTGGGATTCACCCACCAGCAACTTCGAGCCATTGGAGAAGAATTCCGGGCCACCGCATTCATCGGTTTCGATGTGCGCCACCGGGCTGCAGATGACCGAGTGGTAGCTCTGACACAGCGATGCCAAGGCCAACGAGTTGGCGGCCGTGCCGTTGAACACGTAGTACACGTCGCAATCGATGTCGAACAGCTTGCGCAGCATGTCGGTTGACCGCTGCGTCCACCGGTCTTCGCCGTAGGCAGGTTCATGTCCGCTGGCGTTGGCGGTGGCGAGCCAGTGCATGGCCTCGGGGCAGGCACCGGCGTAGTTGTCGCTGGCAAACTGTTGGCGGGTGTCGGTGGTCACGGGTGTCTCCCAGTCAGAAAAGTTCA
The DNA here is from genome assembly GCA_002344885.1 of Comamonadaceae bacterium UBA2334. Taxonomy (GTDB): domain Bacteria; phylum Pseudomonadota; class Gammaproteobacteria; order Burkholderiales; family Burkholderiaceae_C; genus UBA2334. The sequence goes on along the minus strand of DDUQ01000048.1, from coordinate 14,432 downwards.
CCGTTCGGGTGGCGGGTCAAACCGCTGCGCAACCCCTTGTGGGGGCGGGCAGCACATGGGCGCACATGCACCCTGATGTGTCAGCTGGCAGCCAGTTCGCTCACCGGCACGCAGCTGCAGAACAGGTTGCGGTCGCCATACACGTTATCCACCCGTCCAACGGGCGGCCAGTACTTGGCCTGTTTCAGGCTGGCCAGCGGGAAGGCACCCAGCTCTCGCGGGTAGGGGCGGTTCCAGTCTGCCCCCATCAGGCTGGCGGCGGTGTGGGGGGCGGCTTTCAGGGGGTTGTTGTCCTGTGGCCATTCCCCGGCTTCCACTTTGCGCACTTCGTTGCGGATGGCAATCATGGCGTTGATGAAGCGGTCAAGCTCGGCCAGCGTTTCGCTCTCGGTGGGCTCCACCATCAGCGTGTTGGGCACAGGGAAGCTGAGGGTCGGGGCATGGAAGCCGTAGTCCATCAGCCGCTTGGCCACGTCTTCTGCCATCACGCCGCTGGTGTCTTTCAGGTGGCGCAGGTCCAGGATGCACTCGTGCGCCACATGGCCGTTGGCCGAGGCATACAGCGTGGGATAGTGGTCGGCCAGGCGCTTGCTGATGTAGTTGGCACTCAGAATGGCCGTCTCGGTGGCGTGTTTCAGGCCGTCGGCCCCCATCATGCGGATGTACATCCAGGAGATGGGCAGCACGGCGGCATTGCCGAAGGGGGCGGCACTGACTGCACCCACGGCGGTGGCCGCAGGTGTGGCGCCGGTGCAGGCACCTGCCTCCAGGGCAGCGGCATGGCCGGGCAGGTAAGGCACCAGGTCTTCCACCACGCACACCGGACCCACGCCGGGGCCGCCGCCGCCGTGGGGGATGCAGAAGGTCTTGTGCAGGTTGAGGTGGCTCACGTCACCGCCGAACTCGCCGGGCGCGGCCACGCCCACCAGGGCGTTCATGTTGGCACCGTCCACATACACCCGGCCTCCGTGCTGGTGCACCAGGGCGCACAGCTCTTTCACGCTGGTTTCAAACACACCGTGCGTGCTGGGGTAGGTGATCATCACGGCGGCCAGGTTGGCGCTGTGCTTTTCGCAGGCGGCCTGCAGGTCGGCCAGGTCCACGTTGCCCTGGTCGTCGCATTTGGTCACGACGACGGTCATGCCCACCATCTGGGCGCTGGCCGGGTTGGTGCCGTGCGCGCTGCTGGGAATCAGACAGATGTTGCGGTGGCCTTCGCCACGGGCCTCGTGGTAGGCCTTGATGACCAGCAGACCTGCATATTCGCCTTGCGAACCCGCATTGGGCTGCAGGCTGATGCCTGCGTAGCCCGTGGCCTGGCACAGCCAGGCGCGCAGCTGCTCGTCCAGCAGGCGGTAGCCCTCCAGCTGGTCGGCCGGGGCAAAGGGGTGGATGTTGGCGAACTCGGGCCAGGTGATGGGAATCATCTCGGCCGTGGCGTTGAGCTTCATGGTGCAGCTGCCGAGCGGGATCATGCTGCGGTCCAGCGCCAGGTCTTTGTCCGACAGCTGCCGGATGTAGCGCAGCATGCCGGTCTCGGAATGGTGTGTGTTGAACACCGGGTGCGTCAGGAACGGGCTGGAGCGGCGCAGGGCAGCGGGAATCAGGGGTTCAATGCCGTGCTCGTAGGCGCTGACTTCCGGCAATTGCTGGCCGTTCAGGGCAAAGAACACCCAGATGGCCTCCACGTCTTCGCGGGTGGTGGTTTCGTCCAGCGTGATGCCGATGTAGCGCTGGTGGCTCAGGCGCAGGTTGGCTCCGCACGACAGGGCGCGCGCCAGCACGGCCTCTGCGTCGGATGGCCGGGGCATGCACACGGTCACTGTGTCGAACGCGGTTGTGCTGGTCAGTTCGCAGCCCAGGTCCAACAGGCCGGTGGCCAAAATGGCCGTGTAGCTGGCCACACGCTGCGCGATGCGGGTGAGGCCCGCCGGGCCGTGGTACACGGCATACATGCTGGCCACCACGGCGGGCAGCACTTGTGCAGTACAAATGTTGCTCGTCGCTTTTTCACGGCGGATGTGTTGCTCTCGTGTTTGTAGCGACAGGCGGTAAGCGGGGTTGCCGTGTGCATCGACGCTCACGCCCACCAGGCGGCCGGGCAGCGACCGCTTGTATTCGTCTCGGCAGGCCATGTAGGCGGCATGCGGGCCACCGGCACCCATGGGCATGCCAAAGCGCTGGGTGGTGCCCACGGCGATGTCGGCACCGAACTCGCCGGGTGGCACCAGCAGGGTCAGGGCCAGAAGGTCAGCGGCGACGATGAAGGCACCCTGCTGGGCATGGACGCGGTCGGCATCGGCCCGCAGGTCGTCGATGCGACCGCTGGTGCTGGGGTACTGGGCCAGCGCGGCAAAGCATTCACCGGCCAGCGCGGCATCCCACTCGGCAGCCGAGTTGGCAACCAGCACGTTCAGGCCCAGGGGTTTGGCGCGGGTTTGCACCACGGCAATGGTTTGCGGGTGGCAGTCGCCCGCCACCACAAAGGTGTTGCTCTTGCTCTTGACAGAGCGCTTGGCCAGCGTCATGGCTTCGGCAGCTGCCGTGGCCTCGTCCAGCATGGAAGCGTTGGCAATGGCCATGCCCGTCAGGTCCGTCACCATCGTCTGGAAGTTGACCAGCGCCTCCATGCGGCCCTGGCTGATCTCAGCCTGGTAAGGCGTGTAGGCGGTGTACCAGGCGGGGTTTTCCAGGATGTTGCGCAGGATCACACCGGGTGTGTGCGTGCCGTGGTAGCCCTGCCCGATGAAGCTTTTGAGCACCGTGTTCTGGCCAGCCAGCGTGCGCAACTCGGCCAGCGCGGCTGCCTCGGTCAGCGGCGGAGGCAGGTCCATGTCGGCACTGCGTGCAATGCTGCGCGGCACGATGCTGTCAATCAGGGCGCGGCGCGAGGCCTCGCCGATCACGTTGAGCATGTGCGCTTCGTCGGCCTCGCTCACACCAATGTGGCGGGCAATGAATTCGCTGCTGTTTTCCAGCGTGGCCAGTGGCTGGAGGGAGGAGGGCGTCGACATGGCGTGTTGTCCTGAGTGTCTGAGAAAAGTGATCGGGCTTTGCCTGAGGGCGGCGTGACGGTGGGGCAACGGTGTGTTGCCTGCAGGCTGTGCGGTCTCGATACGACGAGTGGGGGCCAACGGCTACAAGGCGGAAGGCGGGGACACAGGCCCGGAAAACGATCCAGCCACTGTCTGGCCGCAGATCGCGTTCCGGGTCTGCCCATCACTGCCCTGGAGCAGCCGGCGTCAGGCGGTCAGGGTGCTGTAGGCAGTTTCGTCCAGCAGGGCGTCCAGCTCGGCTGGCGCTGACAGCTTGACCTTGAAGAACCAGCCGGCGCCCAATGGGTCGGTGTTGGCCAGGGCCGGGTCGGCACGCAGGGCTTCGTTCACTTCGGTGATTTCGCCAGTCACGGGCATGTACACGTCGGCTGCCGCCTTGACGGACTCGACCACACCGGCCACGTCTTTCTGTGCGAATGCCTTGCCCACTTCGGGCAGGTCGACGAACACCACATCGCCGAGAGCGTCCTGGGCGTGGTGGGTGATGCCGACGGTGGCCACGTCACCGTCGATGCTCAGCCATTCGTGGTCGGGGGTGTATTTGATGGTCATGAAAGATACTCCTGCAAAGATAGAAGCTGAAAAGCTATGCTGATAAAGCGCTGGGGTCGAAAAAAATTAAAAATTATCCACGGTAGTAACGTGTGGGCACAAACGGCATGGCCACCACTTCCATGGGCACGGGCTTGCCGCGCACCACCGCCGTCAGCCGGGTGCCCACGGCAGCATGGCTGGGCGGGACGTAGCCCATGGCAATCGGCCGGTTGATGGTGGGGCCCAGCAAACCGCTGGTGACCTCACCCAGATGTGCGCCGTTCAGGTCGGTCAGTTCGGTGTGTTCACGCACGGGCACACGTTCCAGGGCGAGCAAGCCCACGCGGACCTTGTTGACGGGTTGGGTACCGTTCAACTGGCCCAGCACGGTGGCGGCACCGGCAAACCCCCCGGCACGGGTGCCACCTGTGCGGCGCACCTTCTGCATGGCCCAGTTCAGCGCAGCTTCTACGGGGGTGGTGGTGGTGTCAATGTCCTGGCCGTAGAGGCACAGCCCGGCTTCCAGCCGCAGCGAGTTGCGTGCCCCCAGGCCGATGGGCTTCACCTCGGGCTGGGCGAGCAAGGCGCGCGCCAGCGCATCGGCAGCGTTGTCAGGCACCGAGATTTCAAACCCGTCCTCACCGGTGTAGCCGCTGCGGGTGATGAACAGGTCGGCACCGTTCCAGGCGAAGGCGGCACCGGTCATGAACACCAGCTTGTCCACACCGGGCACCAGCCGCGTCAGGGCGGTTACTGCCTGCGGGCCTTGCAGGGCCAGCAGTGCGCGCTCGGGCATGGGAGTCACGTCACACCGGGCACCGATGGCCTGGGTGATGTGGGCGATATCACCCGCCTTGCAGGCACCGTTGACGATGACGAAGATGTCAGTGCCCCGGTTGACGAACATCAGGTCGTCAATGATGGTGCCCTGCTCCGTCAGCAGCAGGCCGTAGCGCTGCTTGCCCACCGGCAGACCCACCACGTCAACCGGCATCAGTGATTCAAATGCGGTCGCTGCATCGGGCCCCACCAGGCGCAACTGGCCCATGTGTGACACGTCGAACAACCCGGCGGCCGTGCGGGTGTGCTGGTGCTCGGCCATCAGGCCCAAGCCAGGGCCCTGGTATTGCACCGGCATGCTGTAGCCCGCAAAGGGCACCATACGGGCACCCAGCTCGATGTGCAGCGCGTTGAGTGGCGTGGTGTGCAGGTCGGTGGTTCGGTCAGACATCGGATCGCTCTCCAGAGGTTGCACGGGGTCGCTGCATCAAGTATGGCAGCGATTGGGCTCGCGCAATGGGGCACAGGTCACAGCGTGCTGCCACGCCATGGGCTTGCCCCCGATGTCCGCTTTACCTGAGAGATTCACCCGCCGAAAACTCGAAACGGGTTTGCTCCTTCGGTGGGCAGGGCCGCAGGTGGTGCGGGCCGTGCCTCTCTCCAGCAGGGTGTCGTTCGGGTCGTTCAGTTCCCGGACGTCTGTCAGTCCTTTTGCCTGAGCGTTCAGAGCGGTTGAAATCGGTTCAGCCCGGTTCAACCCGCCTCCTGCGCCTTCGGCGAACCCGCTTCAGCCGGTGGGCTTGGGGGTTTCTCTCCTGACAAGGTTGCAGATTCTAGCCATTGCGCCACCCGGTTGGATTGGGTGTTGAATATTGAGGTTCGATTGTTTGGTTCGCTTGTTTTGCACCCTCTTGGTGCGCGCCGACAAATGGTGGGTTGGCACCGAGGGCAAGGCAATCTGCCTGTGGTATTGGCGCCAAAAAACCGGAGCGTCATGTTGCCGAACTAGGTCAGGAACTTCGCGTTTTCAGGTCGAGCCGATACCATGGGAAGTTGGAAAATTCAGGGAGTTACCGTGCATATCGCAGGCAATTGGCGTTCATGTGACCGTTTTGTGGCAAGAACATTTCTGTTGGTGTTTTTTTGCCCGGCGGCCTATGCGCAAAAAATTGATCCCATCGAAGCTTGGTTGCGGCTGAATGGTGGAGGCAAGCGCGACCTCTATCCCACTGCCCCAGCGCCGGCACCGCAACCGCCCGCCACGTCCACGCTCGCTTCGACGCCGGTTGTGACGGTCACGGCACCTTCGCCTTCGACCGTCACGCCGCCGACAAGTGTGCAGCGGGCGGAAGCGGCTGCGCCCGCTCTTGCCCCGGCTCCTGCCCGCGCTGCCTCCCCAGCAAAACAAGCCTCTGCAACTGTTGCCAAACCCAGCACACCGCCGTCTGCAGGAGCTTCAACCTCAGCCGCGTCGTCATCCGTTCAGCCATCCCCGGCTCCAGTCACCGCAACGCCGGTCGCCGGTCAAACCACAGAGGCAGTCGCATTTCAAGTTCGGCAATTCAAGGTCACAGGCAACTCGCTTTTGCCCGATGGTCTCATCCAAAGCACGCTGGCAAGCCATCGCGGATCAAAAACTTTGGACGGGGTGAATGCTGCTGTCGAGGCTGTCAAGTCGCTTTACCAGTCAAAAGGCTATGCAGCCGTGGTGGTCCGTTTGCCGGAACAGACCATTGAAGACGGTACCGTTCACATCGACGTGACGGAAGGCAAGCTGGGTCAGGTCTTGGTCAGTGGTCAAAACCACTTCAGCCGCGACAACATACTGGCCAGCGTGCCCAGCCTGAAACCAGGCACCACGCCCAACCTTGTCAGGGTTGACACCGAAGCCCAGCTTGCCAACGAAAACCCGGCCAAAAACATCCGGATCGTGTTCCAACCGGGCATGCAGACCGGTCAGGTCGATGCCCTGGTGTCTGCAACCGAGCAGCACCCCCAGCAATGGACCGTGAGTGCAGACAACACCGGCCGGTCGTCGCAAGGCTCGGTGCGCGCCGCGCTGAGTTACCAGCACGCCAACGTTGCGGATAAGGATCACGTGGCCAAACTGCGGTTGGAAACTGCGGTTGCCCGCCCGGCTGACAACTTGGTGGTCAGCGGCAGCTACCGCGTGCCGTTGTACGGTCACCCAGCGTCGGTCGAGTTCACGGGTTCCTATTCCAATGCCCGCAACCGCGCCACCCCCACTGCCGCGGGAGACTTGAACTTTGCGGGTCAAGGCACATCATTCGGTGCACGCTATCAGTGGAACGTGCCGCGTTCGGGCGAAACGCGTCACCAGTTTGCAGCCGGTATGGACTTGCGGCACTACAACAACACCTGCACCATCGGCAACCTGGGCTCGGACGGCTGTGGCACCGCTGGGGCCAGTGTGGGCGTGCGGCCGGTCGCGTTCAGCTACATCGCGAACAACCCAGGGTTGTTCAACGCGGGTGTGCACCTGTCGGGCAACATTTGGCCAGGCGGACGCAACGGCAACGACGCCGCTTTCGAAGCCTCACGGCCCGGTGCCGCCGCACGCTACTGGGTGTTGCGCGGCAACTGGCAGAGCTCGCACTCGATTTCAGAGCAAAGTTCCATTGGTGTGCGTGCCTCAGCCCAGCAAACGCCGCATGCTTTGGTGTCTGCCGAGCAGTTTGGCATCGGTGGCGCAGCCACTGTGCGGGGCTACCTCGAGCGTGAGCTGGTTGGCGACCAGGGCCTGGCCGCTTCGCTGGAATGGACCACCAACCTGACCAGCACTTTCGGTCAGGCAAAGCCGGATGACAAGCCCGGTGTGCAAGCCGCCGGGCTGTGGCAGCAGTGGTTCCCCGATTGGGGGCTGCCGTCTGGGCACAGTCTGCATGGCAGTGTTTTCCTTGACGCCGGGCAAGTCAGCAACCGGCTGGGCACCTTCTGCATGCCCGGCAGCAGCAGTTGCAGCCTGGCCGGCCTGGGTGTGGGGCTGCAGTGGGCTGGCAACCGGCGTTGGCTGCTGCGCACCGATCTGGCCCGTGCGCTCAAGGCTGGGCCCACCACCCCCAACGGCGACGCCCGTCTGCACGTTTCCTACAGCCTGATGTTCTGAAGCCATGGCCATGAACCCACGCAAACCCCTGCCTCTGAAACAAATTGCCGCTGCCGTGGCCATGCTGGCGGCATCAAGCCGCCCATCGTCTGCACAGACACTCCCAGCCGCACCGCCACCACCCCCTTTGCCAACCGGCATGCGCGTGGTCACGGGCAATGCCACCGCCAGCCAAAACGGCAACCAACTGACCATTGCCAATACCCCCAACACCGTGTTGGACTGGCGGCAGTTTTCCATCGGCAGCGGGCATGGGGTGCACTTCCAGCAACAACACGCCAACAGCCAGGTGCTCAACCGTGTGACCGGGCAAGACCCCAGCACCATTCTGGGCAACCTCAGCAGCAACGGCCGGGTGTGGTTGCTCAACCCCAACGGCGTGCTGTTCGGTCAAAGCGCACGGGTCGACGTCAGCGGGTTGGTGGCCAGCTCGCTGGGCCTCAACCTGCCCGAGTATTTGCGCACCGGTACGGCCCAACTGCGGCAGGAGGGCACCAGCACAGGCAGCGTGGTCAACCTGGGCAGCATTCGCACGCCGTTCGGCGGGCACGTGCTGCTGGCTGCACCCAACGTCAGCAACAGCGGCAGCATTCAGGCACCCGGTGGCAGCGTGGGTTTGGCGGCATCCACCAGTGTGGACGTGACCGACACCGCTTTGCCCAACCTGGGTTTTCGGGTCAATACCCCTGAGGGCGAAGCTGGCAACACAGCCGGTGGCAACATCAGTGCGCGCCAGGTGGACATGTACGGCGGCGTGGTCAACCAACAGGGCATGCTGCACGCCAACAGCGTAGGCACCGATGCGCAAGGCCGCGTGGTGCTGCGTGCCACCGGTGCGGTCAACGTGGCGGGCATAGTGGATGCCAGCAACCCCACCGGCGCCGGTGGCAGCATCGATGTCAAAGCCGGCACCGTGACCGTGCAGCGCACGGGCGAGCTGACTGCCAGCGGTGGCACACAGGGCGGCAATGTGGTGCTGTGGTCTGACCAGGCCACGAACGTGCATGGCCGCATCAGCGCGCGGGGCGAACGTGGAGATGGCGGTTTTATTGAGACCTCCACACACGGTCAGCTTGACATCACCCAACCGCCCGATGCGGGCAGCAAACAGGGTAAACCCGGCACCTGGCTGATTGACCCGCACAACATCTCCATCCAGGCCACCGGGCCTGACACCAACACGACCGGCGGCCCACCCCCTGCGACAATCAGCACCACAGCAGACAGTGCCATCGTCACCACCGGCACCATCACCACAGCGCTGAACGCAGGCACCAGCGTGACCATTGCCACCAGCGCGGGGGGGACGCAGGCCGGGGACATCACCGTGGCCAGCCCCATCAGCGTGACCACACCCTTGGCCGGACCCACGCCCAGCCTGACTTTGAATGCGCACAACAATATCAACATTGACCAGAACATCACTGCGTCAACTGGTGGTGGTGCATTAAATGTCAACTTGAATGCAGCTACGGGTGGATCACCTGTCGCCAGAAGTCAGGTGAATGCAAGGGTGGAAACAAATGGTGGTACTCTAAATACCACCACTGATTTGGATTTGACAAACTTTGGGTTGATAAAGGTGTCCGCCCTGAATGGCGTTGGAAAAAATCTATTGGTGAATGGGCCTAATGCACAATTGGATGCCGCTGCGACTGATATGCAGATCAACGTCAGTTCCGGGAATACTTTATTATTTCGTTCAAATATCGATATCTCACAGCCTGTTGTTTTGAATAATTCGCGTTTATGGGCCTTTCCTGGAACAAGAGTTACCTTTGCGGGAGGCGTTACTGCGACAAATGGTGCAAGCCTTACGGGCGGTGGGGCCTACGTTTTTCCTGCCGGTCAAACTTCAAGCTTTGTTGGGTCACTACCTGCTAGTAATGCATTAGCGATAGGAAATAGTGATGCAACGACACTTACCAATCTAGGTATACTTGAGTTTGCTGACGGAAATTTGGTGCTGAATGGGTCGTCCGTTAGTTTGGATAACTATGGAACTCTGCGTTACATTGGTTCAGGTGTTTTTGCTATTGGAATTGGTTCCGGAGTTTTAAAAAATTCTGGGGTGGTTGAAAATTCTAGTAGTAGTCTGTTGAATATTGATTCGAATATCACAGGTGATAATGCGATATTTAGGCATGTTGGTGCGGGTGGTATCACGTTTTTGGGTAATTCGGGATCCTATGCTGGTGTGACTACTTTGGAAGGTGGCTCAATTCAGTATACGAATGGTACGCATGTATTTTCAGGGTTGCTTTCACTGGTGGGTGTGGGAACTTCTCTTAAAATAAATTCCGCTGGGCTCACGCTCAACCAAGGCTCAAATTACGTGCAGCCCATTATTATTTCTGGTAGCTCGGTTGGCTCCCAATTGAAAGTAGCGGCAGGTCAAACGCTAACTGCGTCAGGTGGGATGAGTATTGCAGGGGCTTCAGGAAAAGACTTAGGTGGAGGCGGCACTTTTGTCATTCCCAGTGGACAAACATTGACGCTTGATAGCTCAGTCAATCTCATCGAAGGTACAACCTTGACAAATGCTGGCACCATTAACTGGATTGACAGCGCCAATAGCACCATCAACTTGGCACCTGGTGCAAACAGCTCCACATTTAACAGTACAGGCACCGTGAGGGCCAGTGGCTCGGCCAACAGAACCCTCAGTTCGCCCAGCGGGACGTTTAATCTGAGTGGTACGTTGGAAAATGCGGGTGCCGGCATTTTGGCAGTCAACAATGGTCCGGCGCTTAACGCTACAAATCTGAACGTGATCCGCAGCGGGACAGGTACGATCGATCTTCGGCCTGCGACGGGCAATTACTCGGGGACAACTACATTTTCCGGGGCAGGAATCACAACCACCAGTGGTACGCAGAACTTCACTGGCCCGCTCGTTTTGTCAGGGGCGAGCACAGCGCTCAATGTGGCAGGCGGTACGGTCAACCTGAGTCAGGGGGCTGAGTACACCCAACCGATCAACCTGAACTTGGGTGCGCTCAATGTGGTGCAAGGTCAGGTGGTGACAGCCAGCGGAGGCATCTCGACAACAGGTGGGTCGATAGGAGGCGGTGGCACGTTGCGGTTGCCTGCCGGACAAAGCATGACGCTGTCTGGCACGACCAACTTGACCGTGGGTGGGGGCACAGGCGCGTTTGAGAACAGCGGCACGGTGCAAAACAGTGGCACTGGTGTACTGACAGTAAATCCCTCTCAGCTTGTCAGCAACAACGCCACCTACACAGAAACCAGCACGGGCAGTCTGAACATCAGCGCTGCCAGCGGAACGCACTCAGGTACCACCACGCTCAGCGGAAACAGCATCAATCTGGGGGGCACACAGACATTCAACGGTCCGTTGGCGCTGTCAGGTGCGGGCACGAAACTAAATGTGGTCAATGGCACGGCCAACCTGAGCCAAGGGGCCAGCTACTCGCAAGGCATCACCGTGGACAACGGGTCACTGAACGTCGCTAGCGGTCAGACCGTGTCAGCCGGCGGTGGCGTAACGATGACCGGTGGCACCTTGGGCGGAGGGGGAACATTTGTGATCCCGCCTGGCCAGACTTTGCTGAATTTGACGGCACCAGGAGCACTTACATTGGGTGCTGACACAGTGTTAAATAACCAAGGAACTGTTACTTGGTATGACGGAAGTATCAATCTGGTTGGGACGCTGAACAACAGTGGCACTGTGACTTATAACGGTCTCTTTAGCCTTTCGTTGGGCGGTACAGGAACCTTTAACAACAATGGTGTAGTTCAAAATATCTCTACGGGGCAGTTGACTGTTAATCCTGCCACGTTAAATGGCAACAACGGTTCTTACGCAGAAACCAGCACGGGTAGTCTGATCATCAGCGCGGCCAGCGGAACACACTCAGGTACCACCACGCTGAACGGAAACAGCATCAATCTGGGGGGTACGCAGACGTTCAATGGGCCGTTGGTTTTGTCGGGCGCTGGCACACAACTGAACGTTGACGGTGGCACGGTAAATTTGAATCAAGGTGCCAATTACACACAACCCATTTCTCTCACTGGCACGTCGCCTGTATTGAATGTGGCAACTGGTCAGACTCTCACTGCAAGTGGAGGTATCTCCGCGAATGAAGGGAGTACCCTTGCAGGCGGTGGAAGGTTCGTCATCCCGGCAGGGCAAACCCTTGCGTTGAATGGTCCCAGTTCTCCTTTGGTCGTGGGTACGGATACGACAGTGGATATCCAAGGTACGTTGAGCACGGCAAACCAGGGAATTAATTTAAGTGCTGCTTCTTCCACCCTGAATAACAGTGGCACTGTTCGGCAGACTGGAGCAACGAACACGACTGGGATTGGGGGATTGGGGTCATTCAACAATTCTGGTCTTGTGGAAGCATCTCTATGGGACATCTCGCCGACAAACTTCACGAGTACGAACGGAACAATAAATAATACAGGTGTTGATTCCTACCGTTTTCAGATTGCATCACCTAATTCTAACTATGCCGGGACTACGACATTGAATGGAAATGGGGTTCGTTTACAAAGAGGCAACCATACGTTTTCAGGGCCACTGGTGTTGGGGCCAACTTCAAGATTAAACATAACTGGTGGAACAGTGACCTTTAAACAAGGCACTAACTTCTCTCGGCCTGTTGAAATAAATACCCCCTCGTTTGGTGTCAGTGAACCCATATTGAATGTAGATCCCGGTCAAACTCTTACATTCAGTGACGGATTAAATGTTTCAGGAACCGGTGTAACTATGGGCGGTGGTGGCACTTTTTTAGTGCCAGTTGGTCAGAACTTCGACAAAGCGGGCACAGGCACAATTGCCGTAGGAAGTGGTACTACAGTGACCAACCAGGGCACGTTGACCTGGGCTGACGGCCCCATCACCGTGGCAGGCACGTTCAACAACAGTGGTGGCACGGTTCGGTACACCGGCACCACCGACGTAGCGCTGGGTGGCAGTGGTTCCATTGCCAATACGGGCGTGATCGAAAACACCGGTGCAGGGCAAATGACGGTCAACCCCAACACACTGACCAGCACCGGTGCCACATACCGCGAAACGGGCACGGGTAGCCTGGTGGTCAGTGCGGTGTCGGGCGCCCATGGTGGCACCACTACATTGGAAGGCAACTCGGTGTCCTTGGGGGGCAGCCAGACGTTCAATGGGCCGCTGGATTTGATCGGCCCCACAACCGGGTTGAACGTGACGGCTGGCAACATTACCCTCAACCAAGGTGCGTCCTACACACAGCCTATCCAGCTTACCGACGGCACCATCAACGTCGCGCCAGGGCAGACGGTGACAGCAGGCGGCGGCGTCACGACGACAGGTGGCACGGTGGGTGGCGGTGGCAACCTGGTGGTGCCTGCGGGCCAGAATCTGAACAAAACCGGTACCGGCACGTTCACAGTGGGCAGCGGGACCACGGTGACCAACCAGGGCACGCTGAATTGGTCTGGCGGCTCGCTCGATTTGACAGGCACCCTGAACAACTCAGGCACCGTTCGGTACACAGGTACCAATGCCAGTTCAGTAGGTGGAGCCGGGACGTTCACCAACAGCGGCACCATCGAAAACACCGGGGGTGCCCAAATGACCATCCACCCGGGTACGTTGACCAGCACGGGCGGCAGTTACACCCAAACAGGGGCGGGTGGCATTTCGCTGCAGCCCCAATCGGCAACCTACAGCGGTACGACCACGCTGACGGGCACCGGCATCCGCTTGAACGGCACACAGACATTTTCAGGTCCGCTGGTGTTGGCGGGGGCGGGCTTGAATGTGGACGGCGGTGCCTTGACGCTGGGCCAGGGCGGCAGCTACACCCAACCGGTGGCGTTGGCGGCTGGCAGCGTACTGAATGTGTCTGCCGGGCAGACCCTGACCCTTGGCGGTGGCCTGACCTCAGCCGGCGGTACGCTGGGCGGGGGTGGGACGGTTGTCGTCGCAGCTGGCCAGACGTTGAGCCAAAGTGGTGGAACTTTGTCGCTGGCTGGCGGTACCACGCTGAGCAACAGCGGCACTTTTCGCTACAGCGGGGCAAATGCGGGCGGTGTGGGTGGTTCGGGCACGTTTGCCAACACCGGCACTGTGGAAAACACAGGTGGCGGCTTGTTGACGCTTTCCCCCACCAGTCTGTCCAGCACGGGTGGCACATTTCGGCACACGGGTGCGGGCGGCATTGCGCTGTCACCCACAACGGGTAGCTATGGGGGCACCACAACGTTTGACGGCAGCAACATCGGCCTGGCTGCCGGTACGCAGACGTTCTCAGGCCCGTTGACGGTCAACGGGGGCAATTTACAGGTTTCGGGTGCCAGCGCGGCGTTTCAGTCCGTTGGTTTTGGCACCAACGGGTTCAGTCAGACCGGCGGTGCCAGCACGTTTAACCAGGGGGCCAGCCCGGGCGGTTCTGTCAATGTGACGGGTGGCAACGTGACGGTTGCCAGCGGCCAGAGCATGGTGGCACCAGCCGGGTTGACCTGGGGAGCCGGGGCCGGCAGCTTCACCGGTGCGCTGAACGTGACTGGAGGCACATTTTCTGTCGGCAGTTCGCCGGGGCGCATGACAGTCAATGGCGACCTGACTCTTGGCCCGGCCAGCACCACGCTAATCGAGCTGGGCGGCACCACTGCCGGCACCGGGTATGACGTGATTGACGTAAGTGGCAATGCCACATTGGGCGGTACGTTGGAGTTCAGGCAGTTTGGCACTTTTGTACCCGCAGCAGGTGACACATTTGCTTACCTGACATTTGGGAGCAGAGCGGGCTCTTTTGCCAATGTGACCACCAGCGCACCCACCAATGCCTGGAGTTTGAACGAGCGTATCACTGCCAATTCTCTGGGGGTGATGTCGGGAAGTACTCCTGCACCGGCACCAGCACCGGCTCCGGCACCAGCACCTGCACCTGCACCAGCACCACCACCAGCACCAA
>DDUQ01000001.1:14151-14413 GCA_002344885.1 Comamonadaceae bacterium UBA2334 | reverse complement strand
GGGCGTGGGGATGTAGGTGTCGAGCGCATCGGCCAGACGCATGATGGCTTCTTCGCCGAGGTTGCCTTTGTCACCTTCCAGCGCCAGCTTGGCGGAACCCTGGACGATGGGGGTGTCGTCACCCGGGAAGTCGTACTTGGACAGGAGTTCGCGCACTTCCATTTCGACCAGCTCGAGCAGTTCGGCGTCGTCGACCATGTCGCACTTGTTCAGGAACACGATGATGTAGGGCACGCCAACCTGACGGGCCAGCAGGATGTGC
>DDUQ01000001.1:4980-13904 GCA_002344885.1 Comamonadaceae bacterium UBA2334 | reverse complement strand
GGGCATGGGGCCGTCAGCAGCGGAACACACCAGGATGGCGCCGTCCATCTGGGCGGCACCGGTGATCATGTTCTTGACGTAGTCGGCGTGGCCGGGGCAGTCAACGTGGGCGTAGTGGCGGTTGGCCGTTTCATATTCCACGTGGGCGGTGTTGATGGTGATGCCGCGTGCCTTTTCTTCAGGGGCTGCGTCAATCTGGTCATAGGCCTTGGCTGCGCCGCCGAACTTGGCTGCCAGCACGGTAGTGATGGCGGCTGTCAGCGTGGTCTTGCCATGGTCAACGTGACCGATGGTGCCCACGTTCACGTGGGGCTTGGTACGTTCAAACTTTTCTTTTGCCATTGCTTTCTCCAAAAAGAGCTTTGCCGTGAGGGTTTTACGTCTGCACCGTGTTGCGGATTCCCCCGGCACGGCGAACCGGGGGGCACACGATCGCAGACAACAAAAAGATAGCTGTCAGCGCTTATCAATAAAGCGCCGAAGGCTGTTTTTACTTGGCGCGAGCAGACACAATGGCCTCAGACACGTTACGCGGAGCTTCCGAGTAGTGCTTGAATTCCATCGTGTAAGTGGCACGGCCTTGCGACATGGAGCGCAGCGTGGTCGAGTAACCGAACATTTCGGACAGGGGCACTTCGGCCTTGATGGCCTTGCCGCCACCCACCATGTCGTCCATGCCCTGCACCATGCCGCGACGGCTGGACAGGTCACCCATCACATTACCGGCGTAGTCTTCAGGTGTCTCGACTTCCACAGCCATCATCGGCTCGAGGATGACGGGGCTGGCCTTGCGGCAGCCTTCCTTGAAGCCCATGATGGCGGCCATCTTGAACGCCTGTTCGGATGAGTCCACATCGTGGTACGAACCGAAGTGCAGGGTCACCTTGATGTCCACCACTGGGTAGCCTGCCAGCACGCCGGTGTTCAGGGCTTCGATCACGCCCTTTTCCACCGCAGGGATGTATTCGCGAGGCACCACGCCGCCCTTGATGGCGTCGACAAACTCGAAGCCCTTGCCGGCTTCGTTGGGTTCGATCTTGAACACCACGTGGCCGTACTGACCCTTACCTCCGGACTGACGCACAAACTTGCCTTCGGCGTCGTCGACGTTCTTGCGGATGGTTTCGCGGTAGGCCACCTGAGGCTTGCCCACGTTGGCTTCCACACCGAATTCCCGCTTCATGCGGTCAACAATGATTTCCAGGTGCAACTCGCCCATACCGGCGATGATGGTCTGGCCGGATTCTTCGTCGGTCTTGACGCGGAAAGAAGGGTCTTCTGCAGCCAGACGGCCCAGTGCGATGCCCATTTTTTCCTGGTCAGCTTTGGTCTTGGGTTCCACAGCCTGAGCAATCACGGGCTCGGGGAACACCATGCGCTCCAGGGTGATGACGGCGGATGGGTCGCACAGGGTTTCACCCGTGGTCACTTCCTTCAGGCCCACGCAGGCAGCGATGTCGCCGGCGCGGATTTCTTCCACTTCCTGGCGGTTGTTGGCATGCATCTGAACGATACGGCCAATGCGCTCTTTCTTGCCCTTGACGGGGTTGAACACGGAGTCGCCTTTTTTCAGCACGCCGGAGTACACACGCACGAATGTCAACTGGCCCACGAACGGGTCTGTCATCAGCTTGAACGCCAGGGCGGACAGCTTTTCTTCGTCGTCGGCCTTGCGGCTGGATGGCTGCTCGTCTTCGTCTGTACCGGCCACAGGCGGGATGTCCACGGGCGAGGGCAGGAAGTCGATGACGGCGTCCAGCATGCGCTGCACGCCCTTGTTCTTGAACGCGGTGCCACACAGCATGGGCTGGATTTCGGTGGCCAGGGTACGCGCACGAATGCCGGCCTTGATCTCGGCTTCGGACAGGTCGCCTTCTTCCAAGTACTTGTTCATCAGGTCTTCAGTGGCTTCGGCAGCCGCTTCGACCATCTTCTCGCGCCACTCGGCAGCTTGTGCCTGCAGTTCGGCCGGGATGTCCATGTAGTCGAACTTCATGCCCTGGGACGCTTCGTCCCAAATGATTGCCTTCATCTTGATGAGGTCGACCACACCTTTGAAGTTTTCTTCAGCGCCGATCGGGATCACGATGGCCACGGGGTTGGCCTTCAGGCGAAGACGCATCTGGTCGTAGACCTTGAAGAAGTTGGCACCGGTACGGTCCATCTTGTTCACAAAGGCCAGACGTGGCACTTTGTATTTGTTGGCCTGACGCCAAACGGTTTCGGACTGAGGCTGCACGCCACCCACGGCACAGTAGACCATGCAGGCACCGTCCAGCACGCGCATGGAACGCTCCACCTCGATGGTGAAGTCCACGTGTCCGGGGGTGTCGATGATGTTGAAGCGGTGCTCTTCGTAAGACAGGTCCATGCCCTTCCAGAAACAGGTCGTGGCAGCGGACGTGATGGTGATACCACGCTCCTGCTCCTGCTCCATCCAGTCCATGGTGGCGGCACCGTCGTGCACTTCACCGATCTTGTGGTTCACACCGGTGTAAAACAGAATGCGCTCGGTGGTGGTGGTTTTGCCGGCGTCGATGTGGGCCGAAATACCGATGTTGCGGTAGCGTGCAAGTGGCGTGGTACGTGCCATGAAAAT
The DNA here is from genome assembly GCA_002344885.1 of Comamonadaceae bacterium UBA2334. Classification (GTDB taxonomy): domain Bacteria; phylum Pseudomonadota; class Gammaproteobacteria; order Burkholderiales; family Burkholderiaceae_C; genus UBA2334. The sequence goes on along the minus strand of DDUQ01000001.1, from coordinate 11,305 downwards.
TCTCCAATGATGATGTACTGAAGCCCGCCACCCCCTGATCGAGGGCGCGGGCTCGCTTCCGAGAGATTAGCGGGTCAAGATGAAACCCGCATGAATCAGAAGCGGAAGTGGCTGAATGCCTTGTTGGCTTCGGCCATGCGGTGGACTTCGTCACGGCGCTTCATGGCACCGCCACGGCCTTCGGTGGCCTCGATCAGCTCGTTGGCCAAGCGCAGGGCCATGGACTTTTCGCCACGCTTGCGGGCGGCTTCCTTGATCCAGCGCATGGACAGGGCCAGGCGGCGGACAGGGCGCACTTCCACGGGCACCTGATAGTTGGCACCACCGACGCGGCGGGACTTGACTTCCACCAGCGGCTTGACGTTGTTGATGGCAACGCTGAACGCTTCCAGCGGGTCTTTGCCAGTTTTCTTTTCAATCTGCTCCAGCGCACCGTAGATGATGCGCTCTGCAACAGCTTTCTTGCCGCCTTCCATGATGACGTTCATGAATTTGGACAGCTCGACATTGCCGAACTTGGGATCCGGCAGGATTTCACGTTTAGGGACTTCGCGACGACGTGGCATGTTAAAACCTCATTGCTTCAGTTGGCGTCATTTCAGACACCGCGAGAACCCAACACTTTTCGGAGTTCTCACTTACTCGATCCGGACACACATGTGCTCTGTGGATCACTACGTTTGACAGAGCTTGCCAGCTCCAACCAAACACCGATTGCGGACGGCAGCACCGTCCAGAGCGAACAGACCGATTACTTGGCCTTCGGACGCTTGGCACCGTACTTGGAGCGTGCCTGCTTGCGGTCTTTCACGCCTTGCAGATCCAACGAACCGCGAACGATGTGGTAACGCACACCGGGCAAGTCCTTGACACGACCGCCGCGAACCAGCACCACGCTGTGTTCCTGCAGGTTGTGGCCTTCACCGCCGATGTAAGAGATCACCTCAAAACCGTTGGTCAGGCGCACCTTGGCAACCTTACGCAGAGCGGAGTTAGGCTTCTTGGGAGTCGTGGTGTACACGCGGGTGCACACGCCACGACGCTGGGGGCAGTTTTCCATGGCCGGGCTCTTGGATTTGGTCTTTTCGACCTCCCGCCCGTGACGCACGAGTTGATTGATGGTTGGCATAAGTGAGCTAAACGTCCCTAAACGTTTGAAAAAGCGAAAACGAAAACTCCTCGGAAAATTCCGAAAAGCCCTCGAATATATCACCGACTGGAGTGGTCGGCAACAGGAATCTGCATCGAACCGCCGTTCTTTCACTTGATCCAGAGCCGGATCGCATCCCACGCACGGCCCAGAATACCGGCTTCCTCAACCGGTTGGAGCACCTGCAAGGGCACTTCTGCCACCACAGATCCATCAGCTTGTGTCACACGCAAGGTGCCAACCTGCTGTCCGGCCTGCAACGGGGCCACCAGTGGGTCGGGGCGCAGCACATCGGTTTTGAGTTGGCGGGCCGTTCCAGCTGGCACCGACACCACCACGCCTTCGGGCAGGCCGAGCTTGACGACCGGCTCCTTGCCTTTCCAGACCGGCGGCTCCACCAGCGCTTCGCCAGCCTTGACCAGCCGCACCGGCTCGAAGGCCGTGTAACCCCAGTTGAGCAGTTTCTGGCTCTCGGCCGCACGGGCACTTTCACTGGCCGCACCCAGCAACACACTCAGCAAACGGCGTTGACCAGCTTTGCCCTCGCCCAGCCCAGCCAGTTCGCGCTTGGAGGTGGCCACCAGGCAATAACCGGCTGCGTTGGTGTGACCCGTCTTCAAGCCGTCAACCGTCGGGTCGCGGAACAGCAGGGTGTTGCGGTTGGTGTCGTTGGACGCAGGCGTGCCGGGGTAACGGTACTTCTGTATGGCGTAGTAGCCCACGTAGGTCGGGAAATCGTTCATCAGCCGCGTGGCGAGCGTTGCCAGGTCGCGCGCGGTGGTCACATGGCCGGGTGCGGTCAACCCCTCGGGGTTCTTGAACGACGAATTTTTCATGCCCAGCGCCTGAGCCTGGGCGTTCATCATCTCGACAAACCGCTCAACCGTGCCGCCCACCCCTTCGGCCAGCGCAACGGTGGCATCGTTGCCCGACTGCACGATCATGCCCTTGATCAGGTCTTCGACCGGCACCTGCATCTTGGGGTCGATGAACATACGCGAGCCAGGCATTTTCCAGGCCCGCTCGCTGACGGGCAGGGTTTGTGTGAGGCTGAGTTTCTTGGCACGCAAGGCGTCAAACACCAGGTAGGCCGTCATCAGTTTGGTGAGCGATGCAGGCTCCACCGGCATGTCCGGGTCCTTGGCAGCCAGCACCTGGGAGGCCGTTACGTCGTACAACAGATAGGCTCGGCCGGCCACTTCGGGGGGTTGAACGGCTTGCGCCATGACGAACGGGCTCACGGCGCCCAATGCCCACACCAGGGACCAACGGGTCAGGATTTTTTTCAAAACAACAACTTTCTTCAGGAAATCAAACGACAGGTGATAGGCCAAAACACCGTTCGGTGTGCCCCGCTTCGACCTGCCAGAAACAGTCAGTCTTTGAGGTGGCGAAGCACCAGGGCTTTGAGCAGAGGCAACTGACCATGGAAAAAATGTGCCACGCCCGGCACGACCGTCACGGGCAGATGCTGAGGTCTGGCCCAGTCCATGACGGCAGCCAACGGGACGGTGTCATCGGTTTCGCCGTGTACGACCAGCGTGCGCTCGTGGAGTTCCGGTGCCACAGGTGCCACGCTGAACCGGCTGGCGGCGGTCCCCACCAAGGCCACCCGACGCACTTCGCGTGAGGGGTGCAAACGTGCCAGCGCATGGCTGGTCACGAACGCCCCGAACGAAAACCCGGCCAGACACAAGGGCCCGGATGGCGCCTGCGACTGCACGACTGCCAGCAAATCTTCCAGCTCGCCCAGGCCATTGTCATGTACACCTTCGCTGCGCCCGACACCACGGAAATTGAACCGAACCGTCCGCCAGCCCGACTGGACGCAGGCCCGCGCCAGCGTCTGAACCACCTTGTTGGTCAACGTGCCGCCGAACAGCGGATGTGGATGCGCCACCACTGCCACACCCTGCGGCGTGCCAACCGGCTCGTCCAGCGCCAGCTCCAGTTGGCCCGCAGGGCCCTCGATCATGAGCAGTTGTGTGTGTGCATTCATTTTTAATAGCGCTCAGTTCATGATTATCAAGCGCTGGAAATCAAAAATACTTGAATTATCGACCTACGTGTGGCGGCGTCAGCAGCCGTTCAACCACCTGACCGTGGGCCAAATGCGACGTGACGATTTCGTCGATGTCCGCCTTGTCCACGTAGGTGTACCAGACCGCCTCAGGATAGACCACGGCAATGGGGCCACCGGCACACCTGTCCAGACAGCCTGCTTTGTTGACCCGGACTTTGCCCGCGCCCAACAGCCCCAGGGACTTGGCTTTGGCTTTGCAATGCTCAAAAGCCTCCGCCGCACCCTGCTGGGCACAGCACTCGACACCGGCGTCGCGCTGGTTGGTGCAGAAAAAAATGTGCCGCTTGTAGTAAGACGGCCGCGCAACTTCGGCTGTGGGGGTGTCAGGTGTGTTCATGGGGCATGGATTCTAGAAGGACGGCTGTTCAGGCGTGGGACCACCCTCACGATGGGCCTAGCCAGACGCACGCCGTCAGGCCTGCGTCGTGTGGTCAAACCCACCCGGGGCAGACCGCCGTGTGGCTTGCCCGATACCGTGCCACAGCACCGCAAAGGGCCAAAACCAGCCGATCCACTGGGTCAGGCCGTGGAAACGGATGAAGCGGCCCTGCGACCAGACCTCCAGCGTTTCAGCCATGTAGGGCAAAGGCGGCGCCTGGTTCAGCAAAGCCAGTACGGCAACCAGCACCAGCAGCATCCAGACGGCGCAGGCCCGTCGTGTCAACAACACCGCGCCCAAGCCCAACACAAAACCCAAGGCCAATCCTGCAAAAACCTTCGGCGTGAACCACACCCAGGCATGCGCAGGCCCAAACGTCATGGCTGAAGAAAACGCCGACACCCCTGTGCCCAGCACGACCAGGCAGCACAGATGAACCATGCGCCTGAACACACCCACCAGAACGGCATACCCCAGCAGGCAGGGCACGAGCAAACTCAACGCCACCGCCAAGGCCTCCTTGGCGGGGCTCAATGGCAAGAGCGTGCGCTCGACAGCCGGCAGCCAATGGGCCAGCCCGGCTTGCGCGGCAGCATCGACCAGCCAGGCCTCGACGCTGGCCAGCACCTGCCCCAGTCCGAACGGCACCGCCACCGGGTACAGCAACGCAACAGGCCACAGCGCCAGCAACAGCAAGGCACCGTGCGCCTCGGGCACAAACCAGTGGGAACGCAGGCGCTGCCAGCGGTCGAGCAACCCGAGGCGGTTCATGGCCAACGCCAGCAGAACCCCCACACCACCGCCCGCACTGTTGAGCAGCCAGTCCACGTTCGACGGGACCCGGCTGGGCAGGTACACCTGCAGGGCTTCCAGACACAATGAAAGCAAGGCTGGCAAGGCACAGGCCCCGACCCATTGCCAAGTAGGCCCTGCCGTGCGCAGCACCGCCACGGCCAGAAAAAAACCGAGCGGCATGTAACCCAGCAGGTTGCTGAGCACATCGAATCCGGTCCAGTAACGGGGCCAGGGTGCCCAGAGGAAAGCCAGAAACTCCCCCCCCTGGGTGCGCCATCCTGTGAAGGGGTACAGGCTGGCATACACCACCAGCCCCACGCACAAGCCGGCAGCGGGTCGGGCAAGCGTGCGCTGGCCCATCACGCCCTCAGAACGGCTTGACCACCACCAGGCACACGGCCACCACCAGCATGATGACCGGTGCCTCGTTGAACCAGCGGTACCAGACATGCCCACGCTGGTTGCCGCCGGCTTCGAAAGTGACCAGCATGCGGCTGCACAGGTAGTGATAGACCATGACCAGCAGCACCACCGCCAGTTTGGCGTGCATCCAGCCGTTGCCGGGACCCCAGCCGATGCCATATCCGGCCCACAGCCAGATGCCCAGCACCAGTGCAGGCACCGCCAGCATGTGGGTGAACCGCATGAGTTTGCGCGCCATGAGCAACAGACGGTCGCGCTCGGCATCGCTGCCAGGCGGCACCATGGCCAGATTGACAAAAATCCGTGGCAGGTAGAACAGGCCGGCAAACCAGCTGGCCACGAAAACGATGTGGAATGACTTGACCCAGAGCATCTGGCAAGTGTAGTGCCGTCCCGGTCGAAAAAGGGCAGCCGAAACAGGGCGGTGGGCCTGAGTACCCCGCTCGACGCGCGGCGTGAGGGCAAAAAAAAGCCCGACCACACGGTCGGGCTGCAATGCCTTTCAAGCTGTCACACTCCAAGGCACCCGCTCAGGGAGGAAAAGCGGGGAGCGGTCTTTCGACTGCTCGGAGCGGATTCTAATCACAATTTCATCTGCCTTGCACCACCTTGGTACCAATTTTTGACATTTTTTTGCGCGCCCCGGCCATTGCAGACAGAAGGAGTCGCTGGACCGCGACAAATTGGTGCGTCAGTCCTGACCTGAATTTGCCACAATCCCAAACATGAACATGCCCGCCCAACTCCCTGACTACCCCGCCGCCCGTCCGCGCCGCCTGCGCCGCGATGCCTTCACCCGCAACCTGGTGCGTGAACACGCCGTCACGCCGCATGACCTGATCTACCCGGTGTTTGTGCTGGAAGGCCAGGGCCGACGCGAACCCGTGGGCTCCATGCCCGGCGTGGAGCGACTGAGCCTGGACCTGCTGCTGCCCGTGGCCGAAGACTGCGTGAAGCTGGGCATCCCGGTGATGGCGCTGTTCCCCGTCATCAGCCTGCACCTGAAAACGCCCGATGGCATCGAAGCCACCAACCCAGACGGCCTGGTGCCCACGGTGGTGCGGGCCCTGAAAAAGGAATTCCCCGACTTGGGCGTCATGACCGACGTGGCCCTCGACCCCTTCACCAGCCACGGCCAGGACGGCCTGCTGGACGAGGCCAACTACATCATCAACGACGCCACGGTCGAGGTGCTGGTGCGTCAGGCGCTGACGCAGGCCGAGGCGGGCGTGGACATCGTCGCCCCCAGCGACATGATGGACGGGCGCATCGGCGCCATCCGCACGGCACTGGAAGCCAAGGGCCATGTGCACACCCGCATCATGGCCTACAGCGCCAAATACGCCAGCGCGTTTTACGGCCCGTTCCGCGACGCGGTGGGCTCCGCCGCCAACCTGGGCAAAGCCAACAAAAAGGTCTACCAGATGGACCCCGGCAACACCGACGAAGCCCTGCGCGAAGTGGCGCTGGACATCGCCGAAGGCGCCGACATGGT
>DDUQ01000001.1:1283-4757 GCA_002344885.1 Comamonadaceae bacterium UBA2334 | reverse complement strand
GCGCCGACATGGTGATGGTCAAGCCCGGCATGCCCTACCTGGACGTGGTACGCCGCGTGAAAGACCAGTTCCATGTACCCACCTTCGCCTATCAGGTGAGCGGTGAATACGCCATGCTGAAAGCCGCCGCCCAGAATGGCTGGCTGGACCACGATGCGGTGATGATGGAGAGCCTGCTCGCGTTCAAACGCGCGGGGGCAGACGGCGTGCTGACCTACTTTGCGCGTGACGCGGCGCGACTCATCAAAAACAATAGCTGATAGTGATGCCCATCAAGCGCTGAAGCTTGTTGTTACCAAAAAATCTCCGAGAACCTGAGCCATGCGGGTGTTTCTGATTGCCAACGGCCAGGTGACCGAGCAGGCCATGCTGCCCACGACGCTGCCCGAAGGCGGATTCTGGTGGGTGACGCTGGCACGGCGCGAATTCGAGGTGTTGCAGGCTGACGTCCAGGCCATGCTGGCGCAGCTGTGCGACAGCCGGCTGGTGGATCTGCACGTGTCGGATCTGCTGAACAACCAGCTGCCGTCGCACCACGACTTCACCTCCGTGTATGACGTGCTGGTGTTCCGTCGGCTGGCCACCAGCCAGACCGAGACCGATCTGGCCAACCCTGGCCAACCGGTTCATGTCACCCGAGAGGGCAGCGTGCCCAAGGTGTTCAGGCGCATCAACACCAACCCGGTCGGGTTCGCCGTGTTCGACCGGCTGCTGCTGTCCATTCACCCGACCGACTGTGCGGTGCGCGACAGCTATGCCGAGCGCCTGCTGGCCAGCCATGCCCTCGATGCCCGCGCGGGCACCGCCCGTCTGCCCGCCAGCCCCGCCGACCTGATGCTGCGGGTGGTCAACCAGATGGTCGACGGTTACCTGGAATTGCGGCGGGAACTCACCCGCGACATGGACCGCTGGCAGGAAGAACTGCTGGACGAGCGTGGCCGTTTCCACGACTGGCGGTCGATGATGCATACCCGCCTGAGCCTGCACATGCTGGACGAAGTGTGCGAAGACCAGCGCTCGGCCATCCAGGACTGGATCGAGGCGGTGCACACCTGGGCACCGGCCACCGACAAAGCCGCCAAGCACGAACGCGAACTTTTGATGGTGCGCAGCCGGGATGTGCTGGAGCACATCGAGCGCGTCATCCATCACGTGGACCGGCTGGAACGCAGCGCGGAAACGGCTGTGCAAATGCACTTCAGCGTGCAGGGCAGCCGCACCAACGACACCATGAAAACGCTGACAGCGCTGACGGCCATCTTCCTGCCACTCAACCTGGCGACCGGCTTTTTCGGCATGAATTTCGAGTTTTTGCCACTCATTCACGACAACGATGGCCTGTGGTGGGCCGTGGCTGTCATGGTTGGCGTGGCCACGGTCCTGGGCTGGGTGTTCTGGCGCAGGCGCTACCTGGCCAGGCGCTGACGCACGTGTGCGGCCAGCGCCGTGAGCCGTGACTCACCAAAGGATCACCATGCCACACCCCCATGTCTTGCTCGTCACCGGTGCGTCGCGCGGCATCGGGGCCGCCACCGCCCGGCTGGCCGCCAGCCAGGGATGGGCCGTGGCAGTGAACTACGTCGGCAACTCGCTCGCGGCAGACGAGGTGGTCCGCCACATCCGCGCCGGGGGTGGCCGGGCCATCGCCATCCAGGGTAACGTGGCGCTGGAAGCTGACGTGCTGCGCATGTTCAGGCAGATCGACGCCAAGCTGGGGCCACTGACCGGGCTGGTGAACAATGCCGGGGTGGTGGACGTGGCCTGCCGCGTGGACAACCTGAGCGTCGAGCGCCTGCACCGACAGTGGTCGGTCAACGTGCTGGGCAGTATGGTGTGCGCCCGCGAGGCGGTGCGCCGCATGAGCACCCGGCACGGCGGTGAAGGGGGCTCGATCGTGAACGTGTCGAGCGTTGCAGCCACACTGGGCGCACCCGGCCAGTATGTGGACTATGCCGCCTGCAAAGGCGCGATCGACACCTTCACCGTCGGTCTGGCCCGCGAGGTGGCGGACGAAGGCATCCGCGTGAACGCGGTGCGCCCGGGCATCATCGACACCGACATCCACGCCAGCGGCGGACAACCCGACCGGGCCCAGCGCCTGGCCCCCAGTGTGCCGATGCAGCGCCCCGGCACGGCTGAAGAGGTGGCCCAGGCCATCGTCTGGCTGCTCAGCCCCGCAGCCAGTTACACCACAGGTGCCATCCTGGACGTGAGCGGCGGGCGCTGACACCGGCAAAACACACGCACACGCAGCTTCAGGGATTGGAAGCGGCCGCTGAAGCTGACGTAACCGCCTCGTCCAGCAACTCCACCCAGTGTCGCACCGGCGTGTCGGTGCCGCTTTGCAGGTGCGTGATGCAGCCGATGTTGGCCGACACGATGGCCTGCGGCGCGAGTTCGGCCAGATGGCCCAGCTTGCGGTCGCGCAGCTCGTATGACAGCTTGGGGTTCAGCACCGAATAGGTACCCGCCGAGCCACAGCACAGGTGCGCCTCGCAGCGTGCCGTCTGCACGGGCAAGCCCAACTCGGCCAGGTGTGCTTCCACCCCGCCCTTGAGCTTCTGTCCGTGTTGCAGCGTGCAGGGCGGGTGGAAGGCGATGGTGCCCCGGGCAGCTGACGGTGCCTTGGCCTGCAACAGCGGCTTGAGCGCAGGCACCAGCGCGGGCAGCAACTCGCTCAGGTCTTTGGTCAGCGCGCTGACGCGCTGGGCCTTGGCCGCATAGGCAGGGTCATCTGACAGCACGTGGCCGTAGTCTTTGACCATCACACCGCAGCCCGACGCGTTCATCACGATGGCCTCGACCTGGCCGCCTTCGATCATCGGCCACCAGGCATCGATGTTGGCGCGCATGTCGGCCTTGCCGCCATCGTGGTCGTTCAGGTGGAAGCGCACCGCACCACAGCAGCCCGCCTTGGTGGCCACCACGGTCTCGATGCCGGCTGCATCGAGCACACGCGCGGTCGCCGAATTGATGTTCGGGCTCATGGCCGGCTGCACGCAGCCAGCCAGCATCAGTACCTTGCGGGCATGGGTACGGGTCGGCCACACCCCGGCATCCTGCGGGGCCGGCACCTTGTTCTTCAGGCTGGCGGGCAGCAGCTCGCGCACCAGCTGGCCCAGCTTCATCGCCGGGCCGAACAGGGGTGACGGCAAGCCTTCTTTCAACGCCGTACGCACCAGTTTTTCGGTGAAGGGGCGTGGCACCTGCTCGTCCACCACCTTGCGGCCGATGTCGATCAGGTGGCCGTACTGCACCCCGCTGGGGCAGGTGCTTTCGCAGTTGCGGCAGGTCAGGCACCGGTCCAGGTGCATCTGCGTTTTGCGCGTCGGGGTGGCCCCTTCGAACACCTGCTTGATGAGGTAGATGCGCCCACGCGGGCCGTCCAGTTCATCGCCGAGCAGCTGGTAAGTGGGACAGGTGGCGGTGCAAAAGCCGCAGTGCACACAGTTGCGCAGGATGGCTTCGGCGGCC
>DDUQ01000001.1:694-1061 GCA_002344885.1 Comamonadaceae bacterium UBA2334 | reverse complement strand
CAGGATGGCTTCGGCGGCCTGGCCATCGGCCGTGTCGCGGTACTGGGGAGCGAGATGGGTTTGCATGGTTCACACCCCTGGGTACAGGCGGCCAGGGCCAAAAATGCCCGCCGGGTCGAATTCGGTTTTCAGCCGGCGGTGCACATCGGCCACCGGGCCGGCCAGTGGCGTGAACACACCCTGCTGGCGGTCGGCTTCGGCGGCGGGCCTGAACAGCGTCGCATGCCCGCCTGCGGACTGTGCCGCCGAACGGATGGCCACGCCCTGGTCGGCGGGAGCCCACAGCCAGCGCTGCGCGCCGTGCCACTCCACCAATTGCGCATCGGGTGCCTGCCCGCCAAACGCCTGGGCGGGCGCCGTTTGCGGC
>DDUQ01000001.1:0-432 GCA_002344885.1 Comamonadaceae bacterium UBA2334 | reverse complement strand
GCCTGGGCGGGCGCCGTTTGCGGCACCGACAGCCGCCACAGCGAGGCCCCGGCAGGTGCCTGTTTGAAAAACGGCAGTTGCTGTTCGCCACAAGCCGCCCAATCGGCCGCCACAGCCGCGTTGTCATGCCGTTGCCCCCCCAGTATCCGGCAGGCTGCCTCGACCGCCGCCACCGCGCCGCGCAGGCGCAGGTACAGCACCGATCTGCCCTGGTCACGTACCCAGCAACTGGCGTTGAGCGGCAGGGGCTGCCCACCCCAGCGGTTGAGTGCAGCGAGCGCGGCTGGCTGGTCCATCTCGAAGCTCAGCGTCGCCTCGGCCGGGGCAACGGGCAACACTTTGAGCGACACCTCGGCCAGCAGCCCCAGCACGCCCATGGAGCCGGCGTAGAGGCGGCTCACGTCGTAACCGGCCACGTTCTTCATCACCTGG
>DDUQ01000102.1 GCA_002344885.1 Comamonadaceae bacterium UBA2334 | reverse complement strand
CCGGGAGGCATCCATATAAGACACAACCATGACATTCGAGTTGCCCGCCATCCCCGGCACCACGCCTTTCGATGGCAAACAGGCCCAGAAGGGCTACGCGCTGAACAAGATGTGCTTCTCGTTCAACGAAGAGGCCAACCGACAGGCCTTCCTGGCCGATGAAGAAGGCTACATGAAGCATTACGGCCTGAACGAGCAGCAGGCAGCCGCCATCCGTGCCCGCAACGTGCTGCAGTTGATTGCTGCCGGTGGCAACGCCTATTACCTGGCCAAGTTTGCGGGCATTTTCAAGCTGGACATGCAAGACATCGGTGCCCAGCAAACCGGTATGAGCAAAGACGCATTCAAGGCCAAGCTCGTGGCCGCCAACAACCAACCCGGCCTGCAATAAGCCCAACCCCGATCTGGAGAAAACAACATGGCAAAACTCATCGGCGGGCTTGGCACGTCTCACATCCCTGCTATCGGTGGTGCGATCCACCGAGGCGACCAGCAAACGCCTTACTGGAAGCCGTTTTTCGATGCCTTTCCGCCCATTCACGCCTGGTTGTGCGAAAAGAAGCCTGACGTCATCGTCATCTTCTACAACGACCACGGCCTGAACTTCTTCCTCGACAAAATGCCCACGTTCGCCGTGGGTACGGCCACGCAATACGTCAACTCGGACGAAGGCTGGGGCATTCCGTCATTGGAGCCCCTGCGCGGCGAGGTGGACCTGTCGTGGCACATCATCAACACGCTGATTGACAAAGAATTTGACGTGGTCACCTGCCAGGAGATGCTGGTGGACCATGCCTGCTCGCTGCCTTTGAAGCTGTTTTACCCCGAAGGCAACTATCCCGTTACCGTGGTGCCCGTGTGCATCAACACCGTGCAGTTTCCGCTGCCCAAGGCCAGCCGCTGTTATGCGCTGGGCAAGGCAGTGGGCCAGGCCATCCAGAGCTGGGGCAGTGACAAAAAGGTTGCCGTGCTGGCATCGGGTGGGCTGTCGCACCAGCTGGATGGTGAGCGTGCGGGTTTCATCAACAAACAGTTCGACCTGCAGTTTTTGCAAAGCCTGGAATCCAACCCCGAGTGGGCCACGCAATTCAGCGTGCACGAACTGGTCGAAAAAACCGGCACCCAGGGCGTGGAGCTGCTGATGTGGCTGGCCATGCGCGGTGCGCTCACCACGGCAGGGTCGGGTGTGAAGAAGGTGAGTGGCAGCTACCACATCCCCATCAGCAACACGGCCACCGCCGTGCTGGCGCTGGAGCCGAACAATTGACTGTTCAAGTCGCCCGCGCAGGCAGGGTGACGGTCACGACCAGACCAGGGTTGCCTTGTGCAAACGTCAACTGGCCGCCGTGCGCCTGCACCACCAGCTTGCACAGGTGCAGGCCCAGGCCCACGCCGCCTTGGGCACGTGTGCGGGCGGCATCCGGGCGGTAGAACGGTTCGGTCAGGCGTGCCAGTTGGTCTTCCGGCACGCCAGGGCCGTGGTCGCGTACCGTCAGTTCGATGCCTGTGCCATGCGGCACACCGGTGACACGCAGGTGCAGCTCGGGCGGGTGGCTGGCCTGCGCGCTGTGGCGCAGCGCGTTGTCCAGCAGGTTGCGCAGCAACAGTCGCATGCGCTTGGGGTCGAGCGTGAGGGTGGGCAACTGGGAGTCTGCCGATACCGCCACCAGGGCTGCGCCGGCATGGCGTGTCTGCAAATCGGTCAGCACGTCGTGCGCCAGATTGGCCAGGTTGACGGGTTCGCATTGCAGCGCTGCGTGTCGGCCGGCCAGGCGCTCGCTTTCCAGCAGGTCGGCAATCAGCCCGGCCATTTCCTGCAGGTCGCGCAGCAAGGCATCGCGCTGGGGCGAGACATCGGGTGTTTCGGGCAGCAGTTCGGTGTTCAGGCGGGCGCGCGTCAGGGGGCTGCGCAGTTCATGGCTGATGGCCAGCAGCAAGGCACGTTTGGCGTCCAGCATCTGCCGGATGTCGTCGCCCATGGTGTTGATGGTGGCGGCCAGTTCGCCCAGTTCGTCGGGCCCGCGCAGGCAGCGCTGGGGAATGGGCTGGCTGAAATCGCCCGCACCAAAGCGGCGTGCACCATCACCGATGGCATCGAGCGGCTTGAGCAGGCGGCGCACATACCACCAGGCCAGCAGTGTCAGGATGAGCAACGCCGCCAGGGCCACGCCGACCAGTCGCGGACGCCGCTCCAGCACCGCCTCGTTGATGCCAAATTCGATGGTGTGCCCCGTGGCGGTGGTGCGCGTGACCAGTGCCCGCCAGTCTTTTTCATTGCCCCATTCCTCGTGCCGGGTGGCATCGTTGCCTGAAGCATCATCCTTGCGCTTCCACCCGTTGCGTGGGTGGCCGGGGTGGGACTGCCAGTTGACTTGCGGACCGGCGATGCTGATCGTCAGCGGCAGCCGCTGGATGATGGCTTGCGCCCGGTCGATGCTGGGCGGTTGGCTTGCATCCGGATTGACCTCGGCCGCCAGGCGGTCCACATAGTCCATCAGCAGCGGGCGCGCGGCCTCGCGCCAGCCCATCGAAAATGCTTTTTGCGCCCCGGTGATGAAAACAAACGTCATCGCTGCCGCCAGCAGCAGAAACACCAGCACCAGCCGCAGCTTGATGGAGTGCGCCAGTCGGCGCTTGGCCTGTCGCCACGATGTGCGTTGGCGTGGCGGGCCGTCAGCGGGAGCGGCGGTGTTCATGGGGTCACGGGCCGCAGCGCCAGGGCATAACCGGCGTTGCGCAGTGTCTTGATGGCATCCAGCGGCTCCAGCTTCTTGCGCAGGCGGCTGACCACAATGTCCACCGCTCGGGTGTACAGGTCGGCTTCGTGCCCGCGCAGCTGGTTGAGGATGTCGTCGCGGTTGAACACCTTGCCGGGCTCGCGCGCCAGCAGCAACAGCAGTTCGTATTCGGTGCCGGTCAACTCCACCTCGTCGCCCAGACGCTGCACGCTGCGGCGGACGGGGTCGATGCGCAGGCCCTCGAAGCGCAACTCGGGCTCGGCAGGCGTGGGCGCAGATGGCGTTGGCACCGCCACCGGTTTGCGTCTGCGCAGCACGGTTTGGAGCCGGGCCACCAGCTCGCGGGGTTCAAAGGGTTTGGGCAGGTAGTCGTCCGCGCCCAGCTCCAGTCCCACCACGCGGTCCATCACGTCACCACGGGCGGTGAGCATGACGATGGGAATGTCGCTGGTCTTGCGGATGGTGCGGCACAGCTCGAAGCCGTCCATTTCCGGCAGCATCACGTCGAGGATGGCGGCGTCGAACGCGTTGGCCTGCAACTGCGCCAGGCCAAGGCTGGGGCGGTTGGCGTGCACCAGCTGCAGCTCGAAGCGCTGGAAATAGGCCGCCAGCGGCGGCCCCAGGTTGTCGTCATCGTCAATCAGCAGGATGCGGTTCATGGTTTCATTCTGCCAGCGACCCCTGCGTGACCAGGCGCTGGTGGCGCAGGATGAGGCGGCGCAGCTGCTGCTGGGCGGCCTCGCCCAGGGCATCGAAGCTGTCAGCGGCCCGCATCAGCGAGGGCAGGACCGGCGCGGCCATCGCCGGTTGGCGTGCCGACCAGCGCGCCCACAGGCTCAGGGCATGCTCGCGGTCGAACCGGGGGCCCCACACCAGGCTGAGCAGTTCGGCATGCGGTTCATCGGCATCGCGCAGCAGGCTGTGGGCGTGTGCGCGCCCGGTGTGGGCCAGATGGCGGACCATGTGCGCGGTGGTGGGCACAGTGTTGTGAGGGGCGGGTCGCATGGTCGCTCAGACTTATCGGCGCATCAACCCCGGCCCCACCAGCCGTGACCGCGCTTGGCCATTTTCTCGCGCACCTGCTGTTGCTGGGCAGGGGTCAGGCTGTCATAGAAGTCGCCAAACGCGGCCAGCACTTTGGGGGCGCTGCCTTGCATGGCCTGTGTCTTCTGGTCCAGCAGCGCTTGTGCCTGGGTGCGGTTGAACGTGTCGGTGGCAATCAGGGCGGCCAGTTCGGCACGGGGGTCGGCGCTGTTGCCCTTGACGGCCTTGCGGGCGGCGATCATTTCATCGGCCAGCACGCCCAGCTTCTGTTTCTGCGCGTCGTTCAGCTCCAGCTTGCTGCTGACCTTGTCGATGACTTTGCCGCGCACTTCCGTGATGCGTTCGTCGCTCCAACCCCGTGCGTGGTCGCCCCGGTGGCCGCAGGCGGTGGCACCCAGCAAAACGGTGACAGAGGCCAGGGCAATGAGGCTGCGTTTGATCCAGGTTTTCATGATGGTTGCTCCTTTCGGGTAGCTGTTGAACATGACCGTGATGGTGCCGGGGCGGGGCCTGGAACAGGTGTCGGCGCTGTAGCGGTTTTTTTCGTTTTGTTTCACGCAGGGGCACTGAAACAGGGCACCTGGCGTGGGTTGATGGGCTGGCATGAGAAATGCTGCACGCAGCGGGATGTTTGGAAGAAGTCGATGAACATGTCTGAATCCTTGGGTACCCCGGTTTCACACAGCGAACTGCTGGCCACGGCGGCACACCTGCATGTGCAAATGCGCCGGTTGATGGGCCGCGTGACCGACACGGAGTGGATCGTGGCCAGCCCCGACTACGCACGCGCCATGATCAAGCTGGCCAAGGACAAGGCGGTCGAGGACAACCTGCCCACCCTGTTGCAGACGGCGCAGCGGCTGGAGTTGCAGTTGCGCCCCCTGGCACCGCCCGCCAGCACGCGGGCCGCGCCGAATGGATCAGTACCGGCACCGGCACAGGATCCATCAGCGGAAGGCGGACTGTCCGCTGCGGCCCAACAGCTGGCACAGCGCTACGTGGGGCGGCTGCGCTGACACGTGTTGCCGCGGGGCAGCCCGTGGCGGGCACATTCGCCGAGGAGACAGGTGTGGCGAGCCGGGCGGGCACACAATGCCGGTTTGTTCTGTTCACCACTGTCCATGTCCACATTGTTTGACCCCACCCAGGCAGGTGCCCTGTCACTTGCCAACCGCATCGTCATGGCGCCGCTCACGCGCAACCGCTCGCCCAACGCGGTGCCGCAGGCCATCACCGCCACGTACTACGCGCAGCGCGCCACAGCCGGTTTGCTCATTTCGGAAGGCACGGCCATCAGCCATCAGGCGCAAGGCTATGCCGATGTGCCCGGTCTGTATGCACCTGAACAGGTTGAAGGCTGGCGCGCCGTCACCGCTGCGGTGCACGCCGCAGGCGGCAAGATCGTGACGCAGCTCTGGCACGTTGGCCGGGTGTCGCACACCTCGCTGCAGCCGGGGCAGGGGGCTCCGGTGGGGCCGTCGGCCATCACGGCGCAGACCAAAACGGTGCTGATCGATGCCAACGGTACCCCCAGCTTTGTGCCCACCTCCGAGCCGCGCGCACTGGCGTTGGACGAGTTGCCCGGCATCGTGGCCGACTACCGCCGCGCAGCGCGTGCGGCAATGGACGCGGGGTTTGACGGTGTGGAAATCCATGCGGCCAATGGCTACCTGCTGGACCAGTTCCTGAAAACCGGTGCCAACCACCGCACCGATGCCTATGGCGGCTCGATCGAAAACCGCGCCCGTCTGCTGCTGGAAGTGGTGGATGCGGTGTGCAGCGAAATTGGTGGGGACCGCACGGGTATCCGCCTGTCGCCCGTCACGCCGGCCAACGGCATCGTGGATGCCGATCCGCAACCCTTGTTTGAACATGTGCTGCGCCAACTGGCCAGCCGCCGTCTGGCGTTTGTGCATGTGATTGAGGGTTCTACCGGCGGGCCGCGTGAACTGGCTGACCGTCCGTTTGACTATGCAGCGGCCAAGGCGGCCTACCGCGATGCCGGGGGCCAGGGCGCGTGGATGGTGAACAACGGCTACACCCGCGAGATGGCAGATGCCGCCGTGTCTGCCGGGGCTGACCTGGTGTCCTTTGGCCGCCCATTCATTGCCAATCCGGACCTGGTGGAGCGTCTGCGCCGCAATGGCCCGTACAACGAGGGCAACCGGGCCACCTACTATGGCGGTGGCGAAGCGGGCTACACCGATTACCCCGCGTTGGGCTGAACAACCGGTGTCAGCGCGTGCCGGCCCCACGCAGGCGCTGCACGTCCAGTTCGCTGACCGGTTCGGCCCGGTTGCCCCACGCGGTGCGCACATGGGTGAGCACGGCTGCCATGTCGGCATCGGACAGCGTCAGCAGGTAGGGCGGCATGCCAAAGGGGCGCGGGTTGCCTGCGGTGGAGGGGCCGTACCCACCATTCATGGTCAGGTGAATCAGGTTGGCCGACCTGCCCAGCGTGACGGCGCGGTTACCCGCCAGCGCGGGGTAGGCCAACTGCCCGTCTGCCGTGCGCTGGCCTTCGCACTGCGGGCCGTGGCAGTCTGCGCAGTGGCGGGTGTACAGGCGGGCACCTGCTGACGATGCCGACGTGACCGACGCTGGTTCCGTGGCGGTTGGCACCTGCCGGTTGCGCGCCGCACCGGCTGTTTCGGGCAATGCTTTCAGGTAGCTGGCCACGGCGTGCAGGTCGGCGCTGCGCCAGTGCTGCGTGCTGTGCTGCACCACTTCGGCCATCGGCCCGGTCACCACGGCCTGGCTGTTGCGCCCGGTTTGCAGCAGCGCCACCGTGTCGGCAAGGGGCCAGTGCTGCACGCCGCCTTCTGAAGGGTCGTGCAGCGATGGGGCGTACCAGTTCAGCACCGGCATCAGGCCGCCTTGCAGGCTCAACATGTCGGCGTGGCCACCCAGCGCATTGCGCGGGGCATGGCAGGCGCTACAGTGGCCCAGGCCATTGACCAGATACGCACCGCGTTGCGCCTCGGCATCGGCACGGGTGGCGGGGTCGCCGGAACGGTTGACCACCTGCGGAGTGCCGGGCGTGAAGTACAGCGCGCGCCAGACCTTGAGGGCAGCCTGTGTGTTGTAGGGCCATTGCACCTGGTGGGCAGGCCTTGCCTGGTCGGACGGTGGCAGCGATTGCAGGTAGGCAAACAGCGCGTCGCTGTCGTCGCGGGTGATGTGCGTGGTGTTGTTGAACGGAAACGCGGGGTACAGCCAGCGGCCATCGCGCGACTGGCCGTGGTGCAGCGCGCGGTAGAAGTCGTCTGCCGACCAGCCACCCAAGCCCTGTGCTGAAGGGGTGAGGTTGCTGCTGAACACCGTACCAAACGGCGTGGGCACGGCCCGCCCGCCCGAGAACGGCAACTGGCCCCGCGCGGTGTGGCAGTGCTGGCAGTTGCCCAGCACGGCCAGGTAGCGCCCGAGTTCGATCTGTTCGGGTGAGCTGGCCGTGCCCTGAGTGGGCGGTACGGCCACGGGCTGGCTGGGCCACAGCGCCCACACACCTGATGCCACCAGCACGGCCAGGCAGGCCATCCACAGCCGCTTCATGGTGTGCCCCCGGCGTGTGCAGTGGGTTGCTTCAGCGCACCGCACTCCAGTGGTGTGGGTTCGGGCAGTGCAGCCATTGGGCGGGCGTCGGCGGGCAAGGGCTGGCTGGCCAGCCATGCACTGACGGCAGCCACGTCGGCAGGGCCCAGGCGGCGGGCAATGTCGGCCATGCAGTCAGGCGCGGCGGCACGGCGTGCCCCGGATTGCCAGGCACCCAACTGGCTGTTCAGGTAGTCGCGCGGCAAACCGGCCAGACCCGGTGTAAACGGCAGCACACCGGTGAAGGCCTTGCCGTGGCAGGCCGCGCAGGCCGGCAGGCGCAGTGCCTTGTCACCGTGCAGTGCCAGTTGCTCGCCGCGCGCCAGCGCCTGCGGGCTAGCCGAGACCGGTGCCGGTGGCGGGTAGGGCAGCGACAGGTTGGCAAAGTGCGTGGCCATGTCGTGCAGGTATGCGGGCGACAGCGGCTCCACCATGTGGGTCATCAGCCGGTAGTTGCGGTTGCCGTGGCGGAAGTGCATCAACTGGTTGTACAGGTAGCCAGCCGGTTTGCCCGCGATGCGGGGGTAGTAGCCATCTGGTCCCGCCTGACCCTGTGCGCCGTGGCAGGCGGTGCAGGCCTGCACGCGTTGGGCCATGGTGTCGGCTACGGCGGGCGCGGCCACCGATGGCAACATCCAGAAGGCGGTCAGACTGCCAAAAATGAATATAAAAAATGACTTTTGCGCTTTTATATAATCACTTTTAAGATATGAAAAAACTAGCATAAATATAGTTATATACAAGCGGAAAGTGTGGATTGTCGCTGTGTCTGCGTGTGTGCTCAAGGTGGTGATGCTTGATTCGTCGGCATCGCACCGATGCCTGCCATGCAGGCTGGGGGCAGGCTGTGCGGTGCCGTGGCGGCTATAGTCCTTGGTTGAGCATGACACCCACCACCCGCCGTGTTCTTCAAGCTGTGCTGTACGAGGCCGGGGCCATTGCGTTTGTGGGGCCGGTGCTCGGGTTTGCGTTCGGCAAGCCTGCCAGCTCAACGTTTCTCCTGGCCGTTGTGCTGTCCACCATCGCACTTTGCTGGAACTATGTTTTCAACGCGTTGTTCGAGCGCTGGGAGTCTCGCCAGGTGGCCAAGGGGCGAAGTCTCGCCAGGCGCGTGGCGCACGGAACAGGTTTTGAAGGCGGCCTGACCATCCTCCTGGTGCCCGTCATGGCTTGGTGGCTCGAGACGTCGTTGCTGACCGCATTCGTGGCCAACCTCGGTCTGCTTGCGTTTTTCTTCGTGTACGCGATTGCCTACACTTGGTTGTTCGACAGGGTGTTCGGTTTGCCTGAGTCCGCGCGGAGCCCTTGAAGCCTGCCGCCGGTTGACCGGTGGGCGGCCCGTGACGGTAGCCACCGCTGCGGTACAGTCCTTCACATGGAACTGTATGCCCTGTTTGTGTTGATGGCCACGGCCACGGTGTTGAGCCCTGGGCCGGGTGTCGTCATGACGCTGACCAATGCCCTGCGGTATGGATTCCGAGACACGTTCGGCGGCATTCTGGGCGTGGCCACCGGCGCGCTGCTGGTGGCCGCCCTGTCGGCCACCAGCCTGGGGGTGCTGCTGGCGACGTCTGCCACGGCCTTCACGTTCATCAAGCTGTTGGGGGCAACCTACCTGGTGTACCTGGGTGTTCGGCTGTGGCGGGCACCGCCGTTTCATTTTGCTGCCGGGGCGGCACACGAAGCCAGCTTTGGCCGCCGGTTTGCCGAGGGGTTGACCCTGCAGTTCACCAACCCCAAGGCGATTTTCTTTTTCCTGTCGGTGTTGCCGCAGTTCATCGATGCGCGCCAGCCCTACACGGTGCAGTTTGCTGTGCTGGTGGGCACCTACAGCGCGCTGGTGGTGGTCATCCACTGCGGGTATGCCCTGTTCGCCCAGCGGGCCAGGGGGTGGCTGTCGTCCGAGCGCGGGGGACGCCTGGTCAACCGCGTGGCGGGCACCACCTTCATGTGCTTTGGCGCGGCGCTGGCCGTTGCCAAGCGCTGATGTTCAGTCTGCCTTGAGTTGTTGCTCCAAGTCATGCAGCACCTGGTAGCAGCCCAGCACGCTTTCCACACTTGAGTTGGGCTGGCGGCCTTCGCGGATGGCCGCAAAGAACTCGCGGTCCTGCAATTCAATGCCGTTCATGCTGACCGCCACCTGGCTCACGTCGATCTTTTCTTCCTTGCCGGTGAACAGGTCGTCGTAGCGGGCGATGTAGGTGGCCGTGTCGCCGATGTAACGGAAGAACGTACCCAGCGGGCCGTCGTTGTTGAAGCTCAAACTCAGCGTGCAGATGGCCCCGTTGGCGGCTTTGAGCTGAATGCTCATGTCCATCGCAATGCCCAGCGTGGGGTGAATGGGGCCTTGGATGGCATTTGCCTTCACGATCGGGCTGCCGCACTGGTAGGCAAACAAATCGACCGTGTGGGCAGCGTGGTGCCACAGCAGGTGGTCGGTCCAGCTGCGGGGCTGGCCCAGCGCGTTCATGTTGGTGCGGCGGAAGAAGTAGGTTTGCACATCCATTTGCTGGATATTGAACTCGCCCGCCTTGATCTTGTTGTTCACATACTGGTGGCTGGGGTTGAAGCGGCGGGTGTGGCCGCACATGGCCACCAGACCGCTGGCCTTGGCCACGCGCACCACGTCTTCGCCTTCGGCCAACACGTCGCACAGCGGAATTTCCACCTGCACATGCTTGCCCGCCTTCAGGCAAGCCAGGGTCTGGCTGGCGTGCATCTGTGTGGGCGTGCACAAAATGACGGCGTCCACCTCGGGCAGCGCCAAGCTGTCGGCCAGCTCGGTGGTGACGTGGCCGATGCCGTACTTGGCGGCCACTTCGCGGGTTTTGTCCAGGTCGCGGCTGATGAGGCTGACGACTTCCACGCCCTCGATGTTTTGGATGCCGTCCAGGTGCTTGATGCCGAAGGCACCGGCCCCAGCCAGGGCGACTTTGATGGTGTTGCTCATGGTTGTTCAGTTTTCCAGAATGAGATGCCCCACTGCCGTGTTGGAGGCGGGTACATGATAAAAACGGCGCCTGACGCTTATTGGGTGGTTTTTGTCAGCTACGTCAGCCATAGCGCCTCGCGCGATGAGCCACATCACCAGTTCAATGCCTTCGCTGCCCGCCTCGCGCACGTAGTCGATGTGCGGGGTGGCGGCGCAGGCGGCGGGGTCAGCAATCATCTGGTCCAGCCACGCGTTGTCCCATTCGCGGTTGATGAGCCCGGCGCGTGCCCCCTGCAACTGGTGGCTCATGCCGCCCGTGCCCCAGATGTGCACGTTCAGGTCGTCGTCATAACTTTCCACTGCCTTGCGAATGGCCTGGCCCAGTGCAAAACAGCGCTGGCCGCTGGGCACGGGGTACTGCACCACGTTCACGGCAAAGGGAATGACCGGGCAAGGCCAGGCGTCCTTTTTGGGGTCCAGCTCGCCGCACATCAGGCTCAGCGGCACGGTCAGGCCGTGGTCCACCGCCATCTTGTTCACGATGGTCAGGTCAAAGTCCTGCTGGATGACCGATTGCGCAATGTGGCTGGCCAGCTCGGGGTGGCCCTTCACCACGGGCACGGGGCGTGGGCCCCAGCCTTCATCGGCGGGTTGGTATTCGGCAGCGGTGCCGATGGCAAAGGTGGGAATCAGGTCCAGGCTGAACGCGGTGGCATGGTCGTTGTAGACCAGAAAGATGACGTCGGGCGGGTTGTCGGTCATCCACTGCCTGGAGTACTCATAGCCTTTGAACACAGGCTGCCAGTAGGGCTCGTGGGTTTTGCCCAGGTCAATGGCTGCGCCAATGGCGGGCACGTGGCTGGTGTAGACGGATGCGGTGATGCGGGCCATGGTCAGTCTGCTTTCGGGTGGTTGGCGCCCTGCGGTTGGCGGTGTGCCTGGGCATCGCCGTCTTCGCCCACGTAGCGGTTGCCGTCGATTTGGCGGCCCCCGGCCAGCATCATGGCGCGGTACTCGTCTTCGGTCATGCCGGTCATGCTGCCCGCCATCTGCTGGAAGCTTTTGCCATCGGTCGCCCCGATTTTGGCCAGGAAGTAGATGTTGCCGCCGGTGCGCATGCACCAGTTCAGGTCGCGGGCCAGCACGGCCTGCTTTTGCTCTTCGGTCATGGCCCACTCGTCCAGGTAGGCGCGTTCGTTGGCCTTGAAGCGCTCCCGGTTGGCGGCCTTCATGAGGCTCATGCAGAACTGGTTGAGCCAGTAGCCTTTGCGGCTCTGCTCGGCATCAAAAATGATGGTGCCGGGCACGTCGAGGTAGGGTTTTTCGAGGGCCATGTCAGCCTCCGCGGAGCCGTCTCAAGGAGGCTGAGGCCCCAAGACTTGGACAAGTTTGGGGTAGTGAATGAATATGGACGTGGGGGCTCATTTCGAGACTTCCTCTGGCCAGTACAGGCGCATGGGGTTGGTGACCAGCAGTTTTTGCTGCAGTTCAGGCGTGGTGGCGATGTGGGGAATGAAGTCCACCAGCAGGCCGTCGTCAGGCATGTGGTCTTTCAGGTTGGGGTGAGGCCAGTCGGTGCCCCACAGCACCCGGTCGGGGAACTCCTCGACCACGCGTCTGGCAAACGGCACCACGTCCTGGTAGGCAGCCTGTTCGCCGTTGAGCGCTCTGGGGCCGGTCACGCTCAGGCGTTCGGGGCAGCTCACCTTGCTCCACACATTGGGGTGCTGGCGCATGAACTTCAGGAACAGTTCGAACTCCGGGCCGAAATCATCACCGTTCATGGGCTTGGACACATCGGGCCGCCCCATGTGGTCGACCACCACAGTGGTGGGCAGCGCGGTGAAAAAGTCCCACAGTTCGGGCAGATCTACCGCCTCGAAGTAAATCACCACATGCCAACCGAGTTTGGCGATGCGACCTGCAATCTCCATCAGTTCGTCTTTGGGCGTGAAGTCCACCAGGCGTTTGACGAAGTTGAAGCGCACGCCGCGCACCCCGGCGGTGTGCATGGCCTGCAGTTCGTCGTCCGTCACCGAGCGGCGCACCGTGGCCACGCCGCGTGCCTTGCCGCCGCTGCTGGTGCAGGCGTCAATCATGGCGCGGTTGTCGGCCCCGTGGCAGGTGGCCTGTACCACCACGTTGCGGGCAAACCCCAGGTGGTCGCGCAGGGCGTACAGCTGGTGCTTGGAGGCGTCGCACGGGGTGTACTTG
Organism: Comamonadaceae bacterium UBA2334; assembly: GCA_002344885.1. Lineage (GTDB taxonomy): Bacteria > Pseudomonadota > Gammaproteobacteria > Burkholderiales > Burkholderiaceae_C > UBA2334. The sequence goes on along the minus strand of DDUQ01000102.1, from coordinate 23,542 downwards.
CGTTCGGGGGCGTACGGAAACTCCGCGCCCGGCCCGAACACGTGGCAGTGCGCATCCACAGCACCAGCGGGCAGCTGGAAGCGGGGTTTGGCGGGGCCGGTGAACCAGTCAAGCCAGCCGGGGGTTTTGGTGAAGTTGCCAGTGGTGGGGTGGGACATGCGCGGCAGGCAGGGCAAAGGTAGACACAGGGAGAAGGCGATTGTGAGATCGATCCCCGTATTCACCAAGCCGCATGACGCACTTTCTGTTATCAGAAAAGTTGATGCCCGCAACGGTGTGCCCATTGTGTGTGGCGCACCCTGGCCGACGGCTGGGACAGTCTGGCAACCCCTGAGCCGCCAGCGGCCTGCCACCGACTCTTGTGGCGGCAGAAGAACTAAGAGCGTAGCAAACTATTCAATAAAAACGAGCGCTGTGGCCTTTTTTTGTCTGAAATCAACGCTTCAATACCAACGGTTCCCCGATGCGCTGGCGCTGGATGTCTTCAGCGTGGAAGGGCAGCGTGGGCCACTGCTTGGCCGCGTAGAGCTTGAGCTGGTCGGTCTGGTGTGGCGATGCAGGGTTGGTGCTCTGGCCAAACGTCAGCAGTGCTTGTGCCACGGGCCCACGGTCGTCGAACGTCACAGTCTGCACATAGCTGGTGCCGTAATCGATGCGGATGCCTTTGGCGCTGATGCCGGGGCGGGCGCGGTCGCCGATATTGTTGAGGGTGCCCTCGATCTCGTCTCCGCCGTGCACCGGTATGGCTGCATCGGTGAACACCGCACGTTGCACGCTGCCCAGTTCCGCATCCAGCGCAAAGCCCGCGTCGCGCACTTTTTTCACGGCACCGGTCAAGGCGTCCCACACCTTGGTGGCGGTGGCGGCGTCGGCCAGTTTCAGGCCAGTCGGTGTGTCTACCGGACGGGTTTTGTCGAAGGGCTCGCGGTACACGCCAGGGATCTGGCTGGCCGTGCGCCAGAACTCGCGGAACAGGTGAGCCCCGCGGGCGCTCGTGTCGTTGCGCATGCCGCCGCTGGCGAAGGTTTGCAGGGCGGCGCAGCCGTCGCGCACATCTGCGCTGGGCGTGGCCAGGGCTTTGCAGCCGGCCAGCAGGTCGGGCAGGATGTGGCGGGCCATGAGGTTCCGGTTCTCGAACAGCTGCGCCTGCATACCGGCCAGGGTGACCTTGCCTTTGCCCAGCAGCTCCGGGATTTCAATCAGCTCCGACCGCGTGCGGGCGCGGCGCACCACGTCGTCACCCACCAGCGGGGAAATCGCGGGCCACTTCACGGCGGGGTGGGTGTAGAAGAAGCTGTCGTTGCTGTTGTGAACCCAGTCGGTGCGCATCACCGACGGCATCCGGCTGGGCGGTGTCAGGCCGGGTACGGGTGAGGTGGGGTCTTTCTTCCAGTCGCAGTCGGCGCGGCTGCCGTTCAGCACCACCAGGCCCGCTGCTGGCAGCAGAGCCGCAGCGCCTTTGCTGGGCGCACAGCGTTGCAGGTGAGCCGCGTCCACGTCGGGCACCACGCTCATGTCTGCGTACAGGGTGTTGCCGTGGCGGTCGGCCGCAAGGGTGTTCACCCAGGATGTGCCCAGGTTGTTCAGTGCCTGGCGCATGTCTTCCACGCGTTGGGCTTTGGCAAAGCCCAGGTAGGTTTCGGTGGTGCGCAGGCCACCGGCGTTGGCGTCTTGCAGCGTGTAGGCCACCTGGGCGTTCCAGGCCAGGCCTGCGCGTGGCAAAACAAGCACCGGGCCGAAGTGTGTGGTCCAGACCGTGTGGGTTTTGTCGGTGAGCTGGCCGTTGTCGCCTTTGACTTTGTAGGTGACGGTCCTGGCTTGCATGTCCCGGGGCTGTCCGTCCATCAGGTATTGGGTGGGCTTGCCGGGCACCAGCGCCAGTTCGTGCAGCGTGAAGCGCTTGCCGGTGGAAACGGTGTGCGACCACGCGACGTCTTTGTTGAAACCGATCTGCACCACGCTCGACAGGCCAATGCTGGCCCCCATCACGTCGAACTGGCCGGGAATGGTCAGGTGCATCTGGTAGAAGCGGCTGGTGCCCACCCACGGAAAGTGCGGGTTGCCCAGCAGCATGCCTTTGCCGTTGGCCGTGGTCTCCTTGCCGAAGGCCCAGGCGTTGGAGCCCAGGGGGGAGTCCAGCAGCCCGGCTTCGCGCATCAGCGCCTGTGCGTCTGCCAGGCGCTCGGGTGTGGGGTCGGCGGCCGGCTGGGCAAGGGTGCCGTGGCCGGGTGTCTGCCCGGTTTTGGTGGCAGCCGCCTGCGGGGGCCTGGCACCGTAGATGGCATCGGCCAGCGCACCGGCCCCGGCTTGCACCTGCACCACCTCGGTGGCGCGGTACAGGTCGACCAGCGTCATGGGGCGCACCCAGGCCTGGCCGTTGCATTCGGCAGGCAGTTTGCCCGCTTGGTCTTGCAGGAACCGGTTGTAGCCCGCCACATAGCCGCGTGCCTGTGCCTGGTTGGCTGCGCTGGATGCTGCCCAGAGTTTGGCCAGACGGGCATCGTCCATATGGGCAGACACGAACACGTCAATGACCGGGTTGGGCAGCGTGCGCACGCCCAGGATGCCAGTGCCCTTTTCGCCAAAGAACTGCGCGCGCTCGCCGCGCACTGTCACCAAATGGTCCGCCGTCTGGCACACGTTGTCTTGCGCATGGGCATACGCCACACCGTAGGCCAGCGTTTCGATGTCGGGGGCGGTGATGTGCGGAATGCCGTGTGTGGTGCGCACGATGGTGGCAGTGCCAGCCGTGCCAGCCGTGCCACCGGGCAGGTGGGCACAGCTGGCCAGCAGGCTGGCGAGGGCGATGGGCAGGAGGGCGGCGGGCAGGCGCTGTGTCATGGTTGGCTTTCGGCAAAGACAAAACACACACGGTGCGCCAGCAGTGCTCAACCGGCTGACACACGGGCGACTTTGTACGGGAAAGTCCTGATCCGGCCTGAACAGGGAGCGTCAGACTTTGCGCGGTTGAGGTCTGTTCGTCAGCCTGGTGTCGAGTGGCTTGCACGACAATGCACCCATGACACGCGCAGCGGACTCGGTGCCGCCCCAACTGCTGGACGAATCTCGCATCCGCGACCTGGCGCGGACCGAACGCCTGCGTGCGTTCAACGAGCGCTGCATGGCGGGCGCGGTGAGTGCGTTTGCGGGCATTCTGCTGCTTGTATGGGTGTTCTGGACCACCGTGGGATGGGAGCGTGCCGTCGGCTGGGGTGCTGTGATGCTGGCGGTGGAAGGTCTGATCTTCTGGGCGGGCACACGGTGCAAACAGGCGCTGGCCGAAGGCGGGGCGGCTGACGCATGGGGGCGGGTACAGGCGGGCCTTGCAGGCATGGCGGGCGTTTGCTGGGGCAGTGCGGTCTGGGTGGGCTGGGCAGGTAGCGAAACCGTGCATTATTTTCTGGTGGTGACGGTTGTGGTGGGGGTGGCCGGCATCAGCATGGTCACCATGGCTGCCTATGCCAGCGCGTCAGCGCTTTACTACGCTGCCATCAACCTGGTGCCCCTGGTGCATGTGCTGACCCACCAGGTCCAGATCGGGCACTTGATTGCAATCGGGCTTCTGACGGCGATGGTGGTCGAACTGGGCTACTGCCGCGAAATCCGGCTGGTGTTGTTGCGCGATGTGGAGCAAAGCGCCCGAAACCTGGTGCTGGTTGAAAAACTCACCGATCTGTTGACGCACGACCAACTGACAGGCGCGTGCAGCCGCAGACATGTGTTCGGTTTTCTGGACAGCCTGGTGGCCAACCGGGCCCGCCATGGGACACCGGCCACGCTGATCATGTTTGACCTGGACCGTTTCAAACACATCAATGACACCTACGGTCACCCCACCGGTGATCGCGCGCTGAAGGAGGTTGTCCGAGTGGTGCATGCCGAGTTGCGCACCGGTGACATGCTGGGGCGCGTGGGCGGCGAGGAATTTCTGGTGGTGCTGCCGCTGACAGATGTGGCATCTGCCCTGCCGTTGGCCGAGCGGTTGCGCCAGGTGCTGGCGGCTGCCAGCATCCAGGACGGGTCGACAACCATTTGCCTGCCCGCTTCATTCGGGGTGGCCGGGTTGCAGGCGGCCGAAAGCGCCGCAGAATGGTTCCGCCGCGCGGACCGTGCGCTGTACGCCGCCAAAGCCGACGGGCGCAACCGGGTGGTGGCGGCGGATTGACGTTGCCGCCGCCTCGTCGGGTTGCATCGAGTTTCGCGCACAATCCACCGTCAGCACACGCATTGGAGGAGCAGCCATGAAAGGCGTTGTTTTCACAGAGTTTCTGGAAATGGTCGAAAGCCGTTTTTCGGCCGACATGGTGGATGACATCATCGACGATGCCAACCTGCCCTCCGGTGGCGCGTACACCGCCGTGGGCACTTACCCGCACGATGAAATGGTGGCATTGGTGGTGGCGCTGTCAAAGCGCAGCGGTGCTGCGGTCAGGGACTTGCTGCTGGCTTTTGGCGAGCACCTGTTCGGGCGGTTTGTGGCGGGGTACCCGGCTTTTTTTGTCGGCGTGACCGATGCATTCACCTTCCTGGCGGGCATCGAAGACATCATTCACCGCGAAGTGCGCAAGCTCTACCCCGATGCCGAATTGCCACGCTTTGATATCGAGCGGCACACCGACCGTGAACTGGTGTTGCTCTACCAGTCCGGACGGCACTTCGAAGACCTGGCCGAGGGGCTGATGCGCGGGTGCATTGCGCACTTTGGCGGTGGCATCACCATCGCGCGCACCGTGGTGGGCGAGGGCGATGCCCGCTCCGAGCGGTTTGCGCTGACACGTGTATGACCGATGACGTCGAGCGCCTGAACAGGCGCTTGGAGCGTGAACGGGCCAGTCGCAAACAGGCCGAGCAGCTGCTTGAGGAGAAGTCGCTGGCGCTGTACAACGCCAACCAGGCTTTGCAGCTCTCGACCGTCAGCCTGGAGCAGCAGGTGCACGAGCGCACCCGTGAGTTGACCGAGGCTTTGCAGCAGGCGGAGCTGGCCAACGCCCGGCTTCAGGAGGCGCAGCGGGTGTTGCAGGCTGCGCGCGACACGGCGCAGGCGGCCAACCAGGCCAAAAGCGACTTCCTGGCCAACATGAGCCACGAAATCCGCACACCCATGAACGGCATCCTGGGCATGACCGACCTGGCGCTGGAGACCGACAACGAAGCCGAGCGCCGCCATTACCTTGAAACTGTCAAGAGTTCGGCCGATGCCCTGCTGGGCATCATCAACGACATCCTGGATTTCTCGAAAATCGAGGCAGGCAAACTGACGATCGAAGCCGTGCCCTTTGATATCCACCAAACGGTGGCCGAGGTGTTGCGCCTGCTTGCCGTCAAGGCGCAGGACAAAGGGCTGGAGGTGTGCCTGGACATTGCCGCCGAGGTGCCCGTGCAGGTGCGCGGTGACCCCACGCGTTTGCGGCAGATCTTGCTCAATCTGGTGGGCAATGCCATCAAGTTCTCGCCGCAAGGTGAGGTGGTGGTCAGCCTGACTTGCGTGGCACAGGACAGCTTGGCCGTGCGCCTGCGTTGTGTGGTGGCTGACACGGGTATCGGCATCGCTGCCGATAAGCTGGGCACTATTTTCGAGGCCTTCTCGCAGGCCGATGCCAGCACCACGCGCCAGTTCGGCGGCACCGGGCTGGGGTTGACCATCACCCAACGGCTGGTCACGCTCATGGGCGGCGAGGTCAGTGTCGAGAGCGAGCTCGGGAAGGGTACCCGCTTCAGCTTCGAGCTTCCCTTCGGGCGGGTGGCGGTGGGTGCGGCTGCTGCCGGTGCCACGGCCTCGGGTCGGGCGGGTGCCGCGCCGGGCGCACAACCCGGGCGGTCATTGCATGTGTTGCTGGTAGAGGACCACCCGGTCAACCAGCAACTGGCCTCTCGCATCCTGGTCAAGTGGGGTCACACGGTGGAGCTGGCTGTCAACGGCCAGGTGGCCGTGGACCGCGTGCTGGCCGGGGAGCGGTTCGACGTGATCCTGATGGACATGCAGATGCCGGTCATGGGCGGGCTGGAGGCCACGCAGCGCATCCGGGCCATCGAGGTGGCCAATGGCTGGTTGCGCCACCCCATTGTGGCCATGACAGCCAATGCCATGCAGGGCGACCGTGAGCGTTGCCTGGCTGCCGGCATGGACCACTACGTCTCCAAACCCATCCGCCAGATCGAACTGTCCGACGTGCTCGCGCGCATTTGAGCCTCTGTTCCGCCTCGGCCGACCGTGAACCGGGTGGACGGTGGTCAGTCGATGTAGCGGAAGCCCGCTTTTTCCAGCCCTGGACGCATGTTGTACATGTCCAGACCCAGCACGCCAGCGGCAAATTTGGCGCGCTTTTCGCCTTCAAAGCTTTCGCGCTTTTGGGCGGCTTTCCAGGTTTCCATGGCGCGTGCAGCAGGCACCACCGCCACGCCGTCGTCGTCGGCCACCACCACGTCGCCGGGGTGGACCAGCATGCCTGCGCAAACGATGGGGATGTTGACCGAGCCCAGCGTGGCCTTGATGCAGCCCTTGGCGCTGATGGCTTTGCTCCACACGGGGAAGTCCATCTCTTGCAGGGTTTTCACATCGCGCACACCTGCGTCGATGATGAGGGCACGCGCGCCCCGTGCCTTGAAGCTGGTGGCCAGCAGGTCGCCAAAATAGCCATCGGTGCATTCGGCGGTCACGGCGGCCACCACGATGTCGCCCTCCCTGATTTGCTCTGCCGCCACGTGCAGCATCCAGTTATCCCCCGGTTGCAGCAGCACGGTGATGGCCGTGCCCGACACCTGTTTGCCGGGGTAGATGGGGCGCATGTAGGGTTTGAGCAGGCCCACGCGGCCCATGGCTTCGTGCACGGTAGCGCTGCCCAGCGCAGCCAGGCCATCGGCTGCGGCGCGGTCGGCGCGTGTGATGTTGCGGTAACAGACGCCCAGTTCAAACATGGTAATGATCCTTAAATAATAGCTGGTTGTGCTTTTCTATAAAGCGATGAAAGGTGATTTTTTGTTGATTTTCGAGGGCCGCATGAGGGTGGGGCAAGGCATGGGCCGGGCGACGGCGGAGGCCGCCTGCGGCGGTTTCCTTGCGATGCTCGGTCGGCAGGGCACGGTCTGCAAACTCGCTTCGCTCAAACAAGCAGACCTGTCCGCGCTGCTCGCGGACACCCCGCCGCCCTGCGCTTCTCAGCGCCGCCGACACCCGGCCCATGCCTTGCCCCGCCCTCATTCGGGTCGCAGTCGTGTTACACGCCCCGTGCCTTCAGCCGCGCATCCAGGCGGCTGAACACGCGGCGGGTGTTGCCTTCGAAGATCTGCGCGCGGTCGGCAGTGGACAGTTGCGGGCAGGCTTCGATGTAGCGCTTGGTGTCGTCGTAGTAGAAGCCCGTTTGCGGATCGATGCCACGCACCGCGCCGATCATTTCGCTGGCAAACAGCACGTTCTTGACGGGGATGACGGTGTTCAGCAGGTTGATGCCCGGCTGGTGGTAGACGCAGGTGTCGAAGAACACGTTGTTCATCAGGTGTTCTTCCAGCAGGGGCTTTTTCATTTCCTGCGCCAGGCCCCGGAAGCGCCCCCAGTGGTAGGGCACGGCGCCGCCGCCGTGGGGGATGAGGAATTTCAGCGTGGGGAAGTCCTTGAACAAATCGCCCTGGATGAGTTGCATGAAGGCGGTGGTGTCGGCATTCAGGTAGTGCGCGCCGGTGGTGTGAAAGCAGGCGTTGCAGCTGGTGCTGACGTGGATCATGGCGGGCAGGTCGTACTCCACCATTTTTTCGTAAATGGGGTACCAGTGCTTGTCGGTCAGCGGGGGAGATGTCCAGTGGCCGCCGCTGGGGTCGGGGTTGAGGTTGATGCCCACAGCACCGTATGCCTTGACGCACTTTTCCAGCTCGGGGATGCAGGTGGCGGGGTCCACGCCGGGACTTTGCGGGAGCATGGCCACGGGCACAAAGTGCTCGGGGAACAGCTCGCTCACGCGAAAGCACAGCTCGTTGCAGATGGCGGCCCAGGTGCTGCTGACTTCGAAGTCGCCAATGTGGTGGGCCATGAAGCTGGCGCGGGGGCTGAACAGCGTCAGGTCGTTGCCGCGCTCGTTCATCAGCTTGAGCTGATTGCCCAGGATGGTTTCGCGGATGTCGTCGTCGCTGATTTTCAGGTCAGCCACACGGGGCTTGACCGAGGGGTCTTTGATGCCGGCTATCTGCTGGTTGCGCCAGGCCTCCAGGGCTTTGGGGGCGGTGGTGTAGTGGCCGTGGCAGTCGATGACGATGGGGGAACCATTGGTTTTGGGCATGGGGTGCTCGTTCAGTGGGTGTACAGATGGGGCGGTTGCGTTGGGGGTGTGTCAGGCCCGAGCGGGTGTCATGCCGTGACGCAGTTTGATGCCGGTTGTGGCGGGGGTGTTCAAAAAAGCGAGGAAGGCCTGTGCCGCATCGGCCTGGCTGCTGGCTGTGGCCACGCTGGCGCTGAAGGTGGTGATGAACGCGCAGTCCGCAGGCAGCAGGCCCGCCACGGTGATGCCGGGCATGCCCTGCAGCTCGCTGAGTTGCTGGAACCCCAGCGCCACCTCGCCGCTGGCCACCTGGCTGCCCACGGGCACGCCCGGGCGCGCTTGCACGGTGCGGCTGGCCAGGGTTTCGGTCAGTCCCCATCGCGCAAACAGGCGCTGCAGGTGGGCTCCGCTGGGGCCAGTGCTGTAGCCGATGGTGGATGCGGCCAGCACGGCGGCCTTCAGTGTGTCTTCGCTGCTCAGGTCGGGCAGTTGCGCACCGGCAGGTACGGCCACGGCCACGGGGGAGTGCACATAGTCGGTGCGGTCGGGACGCACACGGCCTGCGGCAGCCAGTTTGTCCAGCGCATCGCTGGCCAGCAGCACCAGGTCGAAAGCTTCGCCAGCGGCGACGCGTTGGGCGGCATCCACGCCACCCACCGATTCGATGGCGAGGACCACGCCCGTTTGGGCGGTGTACGCAGCGGCCAGATCGACCAGCAAGGCCCGTGTGGCCATGGAGGAAATACCGGTCAGAACGGTGGGCATGGGAGTGGGCGGAACAGGTTCGATGGGTGCAACAGGTCGATTGTGTGGGGTGCTCCGTCATGCGTAAAGCGGATAATGCCTATAGCAGGTAGGCACTATCTGCATACCTCGCTTCGCCAACGGGACAACCATGGACCTGAAACAGATCGAGAGTTTTGTGCGAGTGGCCGAGCTGGGCAGCTTTACCCGTGCGGCGCAGATGTTGGACATGACGCAGCCCGCCCTGTCACGCCAGATCAGGCTGTTGGAAGTGGACTTGCGCCAGAGCCTGCTGGTGCGCAATGGCCGGGGGGCTGTGCCCACCGAGGCGGGCAAACTCTTGCTGAGCCACGGGCGGGGCATCCTGCACCAGGTGGCACGCGCACGCGAAGAACTGGGCCGCGTGCGCGGTGCGCTGGCAGGCCGCGTGGCCATTGGCCTGCCACCCAGTCTGGCGCGTGTGCTCACGGTGCCGCTGACGCGAGCGTTCCGGGCGCAATTGCCAGAGGCCAGCCTGTCGATCACCGAAGGGCTGAGCACGCAGATGCAGGAATGGCTGGTAGACGGGCGCCTGGACATTGCCCTGCTGTACAACGCCCGCGCCAGTGCCGACATCGACATCAGCCCACTGCTGGACGAAGACCTGTTGCTGGTGCAGGCCCGCCCGCCGGGTCTGGCGCAGGCACCCGAGCAGATGGCAACGGCGCCCTCTCTGGGCTGTGCCAAGGCTGCATCAGCCACAACCCCAGCACCAGCCCCAGCCACAACCGCATCGGGCGGCAGCTCGGTACCTCGGCAACCGATGTGGGGGCCAGACATACCGCTGGCCGAAGTGGCCACCATGCCGCTGGTCATACCCAGCAGGCCCAACGCCATCCGCACGCATGTGGAAACCGAAATGGCGCAGATTGGTTGCCGCATGCGGGTGGCGCTGGAAATTGACGGTGTATCGGCCATCCTCGACCTGGTGGCCGACGGTGCCGGCGCAGCCCTGTTGTCACGCAACGCCGTGGCCAGTTGCAACCGGCCCTCGGCTTATCAGGTGCGCGCTGTGTGCGACCCGCCGCTGCGCACCCGGCTGTTTTTGGCCGTCAGCTCCATGCGCCCCACCACGTTGACCCAACAGACCACGCTGGCGCTGATCCGCAGCACCCTAGGGGCGGTGAAATGATGGTGTCTGTACAGCATATTCACAGCATGCTTCGTGGGATCGAAGTCCATCCATGACCCCCCCGCTGCTGTATTCCTTCCGCCGTTGCCCCTATGCCATCCGTGCGCGGTTGGCGCTGGCGCAGGCCGGGGTGGCGGTGCGGACAGTCGAGGTGGATTTGAAACACAAGCCACCCGATTTGCTGGCCGTGTCGCCCCGTGCCACCGTGCCCGTGCTGGTGTTGCCCGCCGGGCAAGTGCTGACCGAGAGCCTGGACATCATGCGCTGGGCGCTGGCGCAGCATGACCCGACGGGGTGGCTGCAGTCGCCGCAAGCTGAACGCGACGAATTTTTAATCAAAACGACCGACACCGCTTTCAAACATTGGCTTGACCGCTACAAATATGCAGATCGTCATCCGGATCAGAGCCGCGAGCATTACCGCCAGCAGGCGGTGGATGTTCTGATTGCCCCGCTTGAAGAGGCCCTGAGCCATGCAGGCCCATGGCTTGGTGCAACCCGGCCGGTGATGGCCGATGCGGCCATCTTCCCGTTTGTTCGGCAGTTTGCGGCGGTGGAGCCTGCCTGGTGGGCCAGCAGCCAGTTCACTGCCACGCAGGTATGGCTGCAAAGCTGGCTGGCCAGCGATCTTTTTTGGGGTGTGATGCGCAAGCAGCCGGTTGCCGATGGCGTTTGCCAGGCTGGTGTCTTCTCGCTCCCACTGGGCGACGCATGACGGACGTTCATGGGCAGGCAAAAGGCCTCGCACCTGCAGTCGAGTTGCCCGCTGCGGGTCTGCAGGTGCCGCTGGCGCAGGTCAACGCCCTGATGGCGGTGTTGGGTTCTACCCACCGGCATGCCGTGGCCGAACAACTGTTGCGGTTGGTGGGCGCTTACGTGCCCTTGGCGCAATGCACCATTTTCAGTTTCGAGCGGCCCAACCGCCCTCGCATCGTCGGCATGGGCGACCGCTCACGCACCCGTGCGTTGCCGCGCATCGCGCAAGCGTATGTGACCCGGTTCTTTCGGCTCGACCCGGCGCTGACCGTCGTGCCGGGTGTGCACCCTTCGGCAGACGGCAAGCCGTGTGTGGCAGGTGCCGGCGTGGGGGCTGGCGAGCTGGCGAAAGTCCACCTGCCGGCGAATACGGGCAACCCTTCGCGGACAGCGGCCGGTTCAAGCCTGGCTTCACATGCGGCGGTGCAGGCCTCGGCAGACCCGCACATCGTCCTGCACAGGCAGCGACCACAGGACATCGCCCACCCCGACTACCGCGAGGTGTGTTACGAGCTGCCCCGGGTGGCCGAGCGTCTGGCGTTGCTGGCCCCGTTCGACGGGCGGTTCTGGATGTCGGTCAACTTCTACCGGGGTGTGGAACATGGCCCGTTTGACGAAGGCGGCGTGGCGCTGGTCAGGGCGCTTGCGCCTACCATCGTGCATGCCGTGCGCCTGCACCATACGGGGCATGCGCTGCAACAAGACCTGTCTGATCTGATGCTGGCCCGTGCCACCCGCCGTTGCCCGGCACTGACCCAGCGCGACCTCGACGTGCTGGCCAGTTTGCTCAAAGGTCAGTCCACCGCAGACATGGCCGAAAGCCTGGGGTTGACCGCTGCCAGCGCGCAAACCTATGTGAAACGACTGCACCGCAAGCTGGGCCTCTCAGGCCAACGTGAGCTGCTGGCATGGTTGATGGAGCCGGGCAGCGGCAGCTGAGTGCCCCTTGTTCGATGGGCAGACGGTGTTCCCAATCGGGGACATTATTTGGGCGCGTCTTGCCTACACTGACAGCTCACCCGCCCCAAGCCTGTCGACAAGCCGATGGCCGCTGCGAGCCTGCCAGACAGGATGGCTTCATCCCAGGAGACCACAGATGCACCAGCCCCATGCCGAACCCCGGCGTTCCATTTATTACGACTACCAGGTGTTCGATGCCTGGCTGCCCTCTGCCCACCCGGCCCTCGAGGCCTGCACCGCGCCGGTGGTGATTGCCGGTGCCGGGCCCATCGGTCTGGTGGCTGCGCTGGAGTTGGCCCGTCACGGCGTGCAGTGTGTGTTGTTGGAGAGCGAGCGTCAGGTGTCGGAAGGCAGTCGGGCCATTGTGTTCACGCGCCGCTCGATGGAAATTCTGCAGCAGGTGGGTGTGGCCGACCGCATATCGCAAAACGGCTTGCCCTGGCGGTTTGGCAACTCGTTCTACAAAGGTCAGCGCGTGTTTCGGATGGAAGCGCCGCACGATGCAGATGACCGCTTCTTCCCCATGATCAACCTGCAACAGCAGTACCTGGAGGAATACCTGTTGGACGCGGTGCGGGCACAGCCATTGATCGACCTGCGCTGGGGCAATCGCGTGACGGAACTCAGCCAACACGCAGAAGGCGTGACGCTGACGGTGGACACCCCCGAGGGGCCGTATACGCTGAACGCAGGCTGGCTGGTGGCCGCCGACGGTGCGCGTTCGGGCATACGCAGCCACATGGATCTGAAGCTGGAAGGCAATTCCTACGAAGGCCGGTTTGTGATTGCCGACATCCGCGTCGATCTGCCGCTGCCCACTGAGCGCCTGGCGTTTTTCGACCCCGACTGGAACCCCGGCAACAACGTGCTCATGCACCGCGAGCCACACGGCATCTGGCGCATCGACTACCAGTTACCCGCCGACGAAACGCCCGAACAGGCACTTGCACCTGAATCGCTCAAAAGCCGAATCGACGCGCAACTGGCCATGGTGGGCCATGCCGGCGTGCCGTGGGAGATGGACTGGTGCTCGGTGTATTCCGCACGCGCCCTGACGCTGCCCGACTATGTGCACGGCCGTGTGCTGTTCACAGGCGACGCGGCGCATTTGTTGCCCATCTTTGGCGTGCGCGGTGCCAACACCGGGTTTCAGGACGCGCAGGCTCTGGCCTGGCGCTTGGCGCTGGTGTCCAAGGGCGCGGCCCCGGCCAAGCTGCTGGACAGCTACAGCCAGGAGCGGGTGGGTGCGGCGCGCGAGATCATTGAAGAGGCCGGCAAAAGCACCCGCTTCATGACGCCGCCCACGCCGGGCTTCAGGCTGCTGCGCGACGCGGTGCTGTCACTGTCACTCACCCAGCCCTTCGTGGGGCCGCTGTACCACTGGCGCACGTCTCGGCCGCACGAATACAGGCAATCCAGTCTGAATGCCACGGGCGATGACAACCTGCTGTTCAAGGCCGGTCCGGCCAACGGTGCCCCGCCGCAGAACGTGCAACTGGGCGCGGACGATTACCTGTTGGACCACCTGGACCACAGCGTCACGCTGCTGTATTTCACGTCCGGCGCTGAGTTGCCCCCCGCGTTGCTGGCCGAAGTGGCTGCGTGTCGTGAACGCGGCGTGCCCGTCCGTGTGGTGGCGGTGGGTGCCAGCCAGCCCGTCGTCGGGGCCGAGCTGACTTTGCCCGACACGCAGGGCCGCGTGCGTGCCCGTTACGGCGTGCTGGCAGGCGGTGCCGCCTACCTGCTGCGCCCTGACCAGCATGTGTGCGCCCGCTGGATGAGCCTGGACGCCACCCGCCTGCGCGCCGCGCTGAACACCGTGACCTGCCTGGAAGGAGAAGCCGCATGAACACCCAAAACCCTGCATCAACGGCCCAATTGACAGTACCTGCGCTGGAGCAGGTCTACGACGCACTGGCCACTGCCATCGACCAGGCCGGTTCCGACAAGGCCACGCTGTTTCTGGTGAAGCTGGCGCTGCTGAATGCCAATGCGCTGGCCGACCCGGCGGTGTTTGCTGCCCACATCGACGCGGCGCTGCGAGACCTTTGAGGCTTCGGAGGCCGCCACCAGGCAGGGGCAAATTTATCTATTGAACTAGATAATTTGACAATATATCTCAAAGCAGATATAGTGCACATATACTTTGAGAGAGATATTTGTCATGAACTTCAAACTGGCCTTTCCTGCGCAGTTGTCACAGCACCTGCGCTCCTTGCGCAAGTCGCAGGGGCTGACGCAGGCTCAACTGGCCGAGCGCATGGGGGTCATGCAATCGCGCATCTCCGCTATCGAAAAGGATGCAAGCAAGCTCACGGTCGAGCAACTCTTTCGGGTGCTTGCCACATTGAACGCCGGAATCGTGCTGCGGACTTCTGAGATCGAGCCCCGCGACACACATACCTGCGCCGAGTCGGCCCCTGGAGGCGGGCATCCCGAAGGCCAGTGGTAATGAGGCAGCTGAACGTCTGGATGAACGGCGAACGGGTCGGCCTGTGGTCGGTTGGTCGCACGGGGCAACACACGTTCAGCTACGCAGATGGTTGGCGAGAGCACCCCAAAAGCCGCCCTCTGTCGCTGTCCCTGCCGCTGACGGCAGACGGTCAACTCTCTGGTCCGGCAGTTGAGAACTACTTTGACAACCTGCTGCCGGACAACGAGTTGATCAGAAGGCGGCTGAGCGGGCGCTTCAAAACCAGAGGAGTCGATCCGTTTTCGCTGCTTCAGGCCATTGGTCGCGACTGTGTGGGCGCGGTTCAACTGCTGCCGGTGACTGCGCCTGCCCCAGATGTGCGCAGGGTGGACGGCGACCTGCTGAGAACCGAGCAGATAGAGGCCATGTTGGCCGGGCTGGGTTCCAGCGTGGGGCTGGGTGCCATGGATGGGGATGACGACTTCCGCATCTCGATTGCCGGCGCTCAGGAGAAAACGGCCCTTCTGAAGGTGGGCGACCAGTGGTACCGCCCACGCGACGCGACACCCACCACCCATATCCTGAAGCCTCCCATCGGTGTGACACCTGGGCGCAATCTGGACCTGACGCTGTCTGCGGAAAACGAGTGGCTGTGTGCCCGCATACTGACCTCGTTGGGGCTGCCTGTGGCGGATTGCCATGTAGAGCGCTTTGGTTCATCCAAGGCCCTGGTGGTCAAACGGTTTGATCGCCAGTGGCAACGCGACCCTGACTGGCTCGTGCGCATGCCGCAGGAAGATTTGTGCCAGGTGCTTGGGCAGGCCAGTGTGAACAAGTACGAGGACGCAGGTGGCCCGGGCATGGATGCTTGCCTGCGTGTGCTGGCAGGTGGCACCCGCTACGAAGCAGATGGCCGCATTTTTCTGTTGGCTCAGTTGGCTTTCTGGCTGCTGGCGGCCATTGACGGTCACGCCAAGAATTTTTCGGTCTTTCTGTTGCCCGGCGGACGCTACCACCTCACACCGCTTTACGACGTGATGTCGGCCTGGCCCATCATCGGCGCGGGTCCCAACGCCATTCAGTACAAAAAAGCCCGACTGGCCATGGCCGTGCGCAGCCAATCTGCACACTACAAGTTGTCTGAAATTTTGCCCCGACATTGGAAAGCAGTGGCTGCGCGCAGTGGCATCGCTTCGATGTGGGAGGCCATGTGCACGATGGTGGAGGAGGTGCCGGCTGCCTTGGGCAGGGTGGCCAACGAACTGCCACACGACTTTCCGCCTGTGCTGGCTGACACTGTGTTTGACGGTGTCCGCCGGCATGCACAGGCGTTCATGGCGCAGATTTGAGTGAGCGGTGCACGCTGTCGTTGGGGGGGGCTGCCCCGCTGTGGCGCGGGTCACAGCCCGGGCTGTGAGGGCTCTTCGTCGTCCACTGCCGGGCGCGTGAACGGCGTGGCCCGTGCCAGGGCCATCCACACGGCAAAGGGCAGGCGGTCGAACGGTCGGGCCGGTGCAGCACGCAGACGAAGCAGCCCCCCGCCTTCCGCTTCGGGTTGTTCAACCATCACGCCGCACGTGTCGGGCACCTCGTCGGGCGTGGCGATGCCATGCGCCAGCACGTAGTACACCTGTTGGGCCAGGCCCAGATAGGCCTCGCGCTTGGCCGGTTTGCGCAGGTCGCCCATCAGGTCCGCACGGCTGACCTTGATTTCGTGCACCACCGGGGCCAGGTAGGCCTCGACCGTGGTGTGGCGCACGCTGAACACGTCGGGTCGGGCCATCACCCACTGGCCGGTGGCGGGCGGTTCGGGCGGGGCGGTGTCGATCAGCGTTGGCTGGGGTTCGACTGCCATGCAGCCGGCGGCATCGGGCGTGCTGGCGTGGGTGGTCGCCACCTGTGCGGCGTCGGCGGTGCCGATGCGCACGCGCAGGCTCAGGTCGGTCCAGGCGAACCGGCCCTCGCGGTGCTGCTGCATGGCCACTTTGTGCACCAGTGCATCGTGCGCATTCATGGCAGCCTGGTTGTGCTGACGGGCCTGAGCCAGCGCTTGAAGCCCTGTTTCTGTGGGGCGCAGGGTCTCGCGGCCCTGGTCGTCGCGCAACAACGCCAGACAGCCTGCGGCCAGCAGGTCGATCTCGATGGGGTCATGGCACGGCCAGCCTGCCGAACGGTAGATGTTGCGCAGCCGGGTGAGGTGCACGCGGCGCAGCGGTGGGGCCGATTCAGGAGCGGTTGGGGGCGTTGCCGTGGACATTGTTGGCGCGCGTGCTGGGGTGGGAAGGGCGGGTCAGGCAGGGAACGTGCGGCGACGGCGTGTCAGGTCGTGTCAGGTGGTATCAGGTGGAGTAGGCCCGGGCGGCTGCCGTCAGGGCCTCCCGTGTTCTGGCGCGCAAATCCGGTGGCGACTCCACCACGCAATGCGGCCCGTGGCGCAGGATGTCGCCCAGCAGTTCGCGGTCGTCGCTGTAGGGCACGCTCAGGCGGTAGCTGCCATCGGGCAGCCACTGGCTGACTTGCGACGGGTGCCACACTTCGCGGCTGACCCAGCGGGCCCGCTCGGCACCGAAGCGCAGCACGGCCACAGCGGTGGGTTCACCGCTGAAGATGCCGTAGCCCGCCTGCGTGGCGCGGCGCAGGGCATCGGCATCCATCTCGTGCGCGGGTTTATCGGGCCGCACGCGGGCCGAGGTCATGGCGTCGACGGCAAAGCTGCGGAAGGCTTTGCGCAGGTGGCACCAGGCGTCCAGGTACCAGTTGTCGCGGTAATGCACCAGTTGCTGGGGTGACACGGTGCGCTCGGTGGTCTGGTCGGTTTCCCGATTGTGGTGGGTCACCGTCAACCGCAGCCTGCCCAGTGTGGCCGTGGCCACGGCTTCAAAGGCCGCAGGGGGCAGGCGGCGCTGCCCCGCATGCACCAGGCGGATGCGCTCGACCAGGCGCGTGCTGTCCAGGTCCACGTCGTGCAGCAAATGGGCCATGCGTTCTTTCAGTGGCCCCAGCTTGTCGGCCAGCACACCGGGCGCAAAGCCGCTCAGCAGGTGCTGCAGCGTGGCCAGTGCCACCAGTTCGTCGGGCGTCAGCCACAGGCCGGGCAGCTCCTTGCGCCCGTGGCCGGGTGCCAGCCGGTAGCCGCCCTGCGCGCGGTCGTATTCCACCGGAATGTTCAGCCGTTCGCGCAGGTTGGCCATGTCGCGCTTGAGGGTCGCGATGGAGATGCCCATCACGTCCATCAGTTCCTGGCTGCTGATGGCATGGCGGCTGGCCAGCAGGCTTTTGTAGCGGTAGAGGCGGTCGATGTCGGTCATGGCTGTGCAGTGTGCGTGAATTGCGTATCGAATTTTGATACGCAGGCACATTAGCCTTGCATCCACACCACACAGGAGCACATCATGTTCACACACTGGATGCAGAAATGGCTGGTCGCCGGTTGGGCCAGCATGACTCGCGGCAACGAAGCGCCCATGCCCGCCAGCCGCGTCACCAGCTACACCCGTGCCGTGCCCGACTGGCAGGTGCCCGCCTACCTGCGTCGCCGCCTGTCGGGCGACCGGTTGCGGGCATGAGATCCCGTGCCGCAAG
The DNA here is from genome assembly GCA_002344885.1 of Comamonadaceae bacterium UBA2334. Taxonomy (GTDB): domain Bacteria; phylum Pseudomonadota; class Gammaproteobacteria; order Burkholderiales; family Burkholderiaceae_C; genus UBA2334. Next base: position 5,670 of record DDUQ01000102.1, on the reverse strand, counting down.
CATCCCGGGCCTGCCCGGCTGCCGCGCACGCCGGCAGGCGGGGCTGTGCCATGATGGCAGCCACCATGTCACCCGATAACCAGATCGTCATTCCCCCGTCGTTCGTGGCGGTGTACACCGACCCCGGCAGGCACAAGCCCCGCGAACCCTGGGCCCATGTGGCGCAGCGCTACGAACTGTGCGAGGACATGGCGCAGATGCTGGTCAACCCCGCCAGCGAACAGATGCACAAGCTGGGCATCACCCCAGATGACGTGGCGCACACCTGTGTGCAGGGCCTGCTGAACCCCGAGAGCGGGTTGCTGGCTGATGAAGCGGTGTGGGTGGGCCGGCGGTTGGCAGAGTTGCTGGCGCTGGGTGCGTGACGCGCTTTGGCGGCGCGGGTGTCAGCGGTTCAGGTCGCGCAGCGAGCGCACGATGTGCTCAAAGCCCAGTTGCGAATTCTGTATGGCCTCGAACAGCATTTTTGACTCGTCCAGCAACTCTTCCAGCCGCGCAATTGCTTTTTCAATGTCAGCCTCGCCAGAGATGGACATCTTCCCGTGGCCTGGAAAAATCTGCTCCACACGCAGGGCCGACAGTTTGCGCAGCGAGTCGATGTAGTCACTCACGTTGCCCGACTGCAGCACGCCGCCCACAATGCCGTCGGCCATCACCACGTCGCCTGAAAACAGCAGCTTGTGGCGCGGCTCGAAAAAACACACCGCGCCCGAGCAATGCCCGGGCGTGTGGATCACCTGCAAATCGTAGTTACCCAGGTTGATGACTGTGCCCTCGACCAGAGACAGGTCGAGCCGGAACTCTTCCCGTTCAATGCCATTGAACGCCTTGTTGTTCAGCACAAACTCGTCGCGGACGGTCAGCTTGTTGGCCGCCAGGCGGTGCGCACCCACCAGGGCGTGGTGAGCAAAGTAGGGGGCGCAGCCTGCATGGTCAATGTGCTCGTGCGTCAGCAGCAACAGGTCAATGTCGTCTGGCCTCAGGTCCAGTTCAGCCAGGCATGCCACCACATGGTCCCGGGCATCGGGCAGGCAGCAATCGATCAGCACATTGCGGTGCGTTCCTTTGATCAGGTAGGCATGAGCCGACCGGTTGCGTCCGTAAATCAAATAGATGTTGGGGTGCAACTCGGTAACGGTTTTAGACAGCTTTTTGGCAACCAGCATCGGTACATCCTTTCAATTCGGGGTCTGTGCCGGTGTGGGCGCAGGTTTGGCCAGTCGCTTGGCCATGGTTTGCATCACGGCCAGTGCAAAAGCCGGTTGCTGCCCCACCATGTAGACAAACCGCGCCTGGTCAATGCTCATCAGTTTTGCGCCATCTGCGCCCGCTTTGGCAGTGGCCATGCGTGTGCCCGAGTCGATCAGCGCCATCTCACCAAACATCTCGCCGGTGCCCAGGTTGGCAATGCAAAGGTCTTCTGCATCGTTGCGTTTCACGATGTCGATGCTGCCCGCCAGCACCACATACATGGCGTGTCCACGGTCACCCTCGCGGAACACCACGTCGCCAGGGGCGTGCTGCCTCACAAACCGTTCGTTGAATTTTTCGTTGTACATGCCTTCAAAAGCCTCCGTGTTAACCGCATGAAACGGATATTTTGGCCACTTTCCGGTCAGGCGCTTCAGCTACCATGGGCAGTATTCAGGGAGTTTTCATGTTTTCGTGCGTTGAATTTCGCCCGCTGTATGCGGGCCTTTTTTTGGCCACAACGGCCTTCTCTGCCATAGGGCAAACGGTCGCGGTCAACCGTTACGACGTCGCAGGCAATACCTTGCTACTGGCCGCAGACGTTGATGCCGCACTGGCCTTGCACACCGGTGCCAAAGACTTGGACGGTCTGCGCAATGCGGCCGCAGCGTTGCAAAACCGCTACAGAGTGGCCGGGTACGGTGCCGTGGTGGTCACCCTGCCTGAACAGACGTTGGCCGATGGCACCGTCAAACTCCAGGTCACCGAAGGCAAGCTCGGTCAGGTTCAGGTCACGGGGATTGACCAGTTCTCGGTTGACAACATCCGCCGCAGCCTGCCCGCCCTCAAAGAAGGCACCACGCCCGATTTGCTCAGACTCGACGCCCAAACCCTGCTGGCCAACGACAACCCGGCCAAAAACATCCGCCTGGTCTTCCAGCCCGGGCTGCGCAGTGGCGAAGTTGACGTGGTGGTGGCCGCGCAGGAAGAACCCCTGTCGCAATGGACAGCAGGCTTTGACAACACCGGCCGCCCGGGCGCGGGCGAGTACCGCGCATCGTTGGCTTACACCCATGCCAACGTGGCCGACGCTGACCACGTGCTGCGCCTGCGGGCAGAAACCTCGCTGCAAAAGTCGGCTGACAACCCCATGCTGGCTCTGGCCTACCGTGTGCCCCTGTACGGGCGCAACGCCGCGCTGGACCTCAACTTCACCCACTCCAACTCAAAAACACAGTCCACCAGCACCGCTGCGGGCGACCTCAGCTTCTCAGGCCAGGGGCAGTCAGCCGGGGCGCGGTTCATCTGGTTTTTGCCGCAAGCCAGCGAGTCCAAGCAACAGATGTCAGCCGGCATCGATGTGCGCAACTACCGCAACGCCTGCAATGTGGCAGGCCTGGGGCAAGAGGCCTGCGGCACCAGCGGCAACAACCAGGTGGGTGTGCGTCCACTGGTGCTGACCTACCAAAACCAGGCCATCGGTCGGCACATGGCCAGCGTGTCGTACTCGGCCAACCTGTTGCCCGGTGGCAGCAGCGGGCGCGATGCCAGCTTCCAGGCCGCCAGGCCGGGCGCCCAGGCCCGCTACACCGTGCTGCGCGGTCAGTGGCACAGCGTGCACGCCACGGGCGACAACAGCTGGCTCACCCTCAAAACCTCGGGCCAATGGGCCCCCAAAGCCCTCATATCGGCCGAGCAGTTTGGCATAGGCGGTGCCAACACCGTACGTGGCTACCTGGACCGCGAAATGGTGGGCGACCGGGGACTGACCGCCTCGCTCGACTGGACACACAACCTGCTGCCCTGGCTGCCCGCCTGGGAATGGCCCACAAGCCAGAGCCTGAACGGCAACCTGTTTGTCGATGCAGGAAAAGTCAGCAATTTGCTGGGCACCGCATGCTCGGCAGGCGTGTCTAGCTGCAGTATCTATAGCGTCGGCCTGGGGCTGCAATGGGCACACAACAAACGCTGGACGCTCAAGGCCGACCTGGCCCGTGCACTCAGCACCGGCCCCACCACACCCAGCGGCAAGCACCGCATGCACGTCAGCGCTTCGTACCAGTTTTGAGGTTTCCTAGTCATGTCAGCTCACACACGCATGTTTCGTCTGCACTGCCTGGCTGCTGCAGTAGCGGGGCTGGCTACTACCTTGCGCCCGGTGGCGGCGCAAATAGCTGCCGCCCCACCCCCACCGCCCATGGCCTTGCCCGCGCTGCCCACGGGCCTGAAGGTCACACACGGCACAGCCAGCCTGAGCCAAAGCGGCAGCCAACTCAACATAGCCACCAGCCCCCAAGCCGTGCTGGACTGGCAGCGCTTCAACATCGGTGCCGGTGCAGGCGTGCACTTTCAGCAAGCTGGCCCGCAAAGCCAGGTGCTCAACCGCGTCACCGGCCAAGACCCCAGCCACATCCTGGGCAGCCTGAGCAGCAACGGCAAAGTCTGGCTCATCAACCCCAACGGCGTGTTGTTCGGGCAAAGTGCCCGGGTAGACGTGGCTGGCCTGGTGGCCAGCAGCCTGAGCTTGAAGCTGCCCGACTGGCTGGCAGGCAAACCCACCCTGCAAGCTGACAACGGCAGCACCCACCCAGGCAGCGTCATCAACCACGGCAGCATACGCACCGCATTCGGTGGGCACATCTTTCTGGCTGCCCCCGTGGTGGCCAACAGCGGAGAACTGCAAGCCCCCGGTGGCCAGGCAGCCTTGCTGGCCACACACAGCGTCGAGTTGGGCGACACCGCCTTGCCCCACATGGCCTTCAAGGTCAACGCCCCCAGCGGCACCGCCACCCAAACCGGGCACATCAGCGCAAACCAGGTAGACATACACGCCAGCGTCATCAACCAGCAAGGCCTGGTGCAAGCAAGTAGCCTGGGCACCAACGCCCAAGGCCAGGTGGTGCTCAAAGCCACAGACACCGCCCACATTCAAGGCACCATCAGTGCCGACAACACCGCAGGGGCCGGCGGCAGCATAGACATCACCGCCCAACGCATCAACGTGCGGCCAGAAGCCCAATTGAGCGCCAACGGCAGTACACAAGGCGGGCGCATCGTGCTGTGGGGCGATGCACAAACCAACGTGCACGGCCCACTGTCAGCCCGTGGTGGCAGTGGCCAGGGCGGCTTCATTGAAACCTCTACACACGGCCAGCTTGACATCACCCGCGCACCCGATGCAGGCAGCACCAGCGGCAAGCCCGGCACCTGGCTGATTGACCCGCACAACATCACCATTCAGGCTACGGGCAGTGACACCAACACAAACGGCGGCCCGCCCCCCGCCAGCATAGGCACCACGGCCGACAGCGCCATCATCACCGCCGGCACCATCACCACCGCGCTGAATGCGGGCACCAGCGTGACCATTGCCACCAGTGCAGGGGGTACGCAGGCTGGGGACATCACGGTGGCCAGCCCCATCAGTGTGACCACGCCCACCACAGGCCCCACACCCAGCCTGACGCTGAATGCGCACAACAACATCAACATCAACCAGGCCATCACAGCCAATGCGGGCGGGGGCAAACTGGACTTGAACTTGAATGCCAACTTGGGTGCGGGCAGCGGCAAAAGCACATTGGCTTCGACAGTTGATTTGAATGGCGGCACGCTGACCAGCAATGCCGCTGCAACCTCAAACAGTGCCACTATCAGCAATGCCACGGTGATTGGGGTGCTGAACGCGACAAGTGGGACCAGTACGTTTGGAGATGTCAGCATCAATGGCACAGTTAACCTCAGCGGGACAGCGAGCCTTATCGTTGATAGCGGCAAGACGCTGGCGTTGGGCGGGGGGATGAACTGGTCGTCAGGGGGCTTCGCAACAGGAAATATCGGTGGTACTGGCACGCTTGTTGTGCCTGCCGGTCAAACGGTCGTAAAGACAGGAAGTGGGTATTTGAACGTAGCCACGTTGAGCAACGCGGGCACGGTGGAGTTGGGAGCGGGGTCAAGCGGCCTATCGCTGTACAGCACAGGGCAGGTGATCAACAACACGGGCACGATCCGCTTCAGCAGCGCAACAAGCGGAAGTTTGTACAACAACAGCGCTGCGACGCTGAACAACAGCGGGACGATCGAGAACGCGGGCAGCGGGGCGGCGACGGTCAACATCGGCACGCTCAACAGCACGGCTGGCACGTACAAGACCACGGGAACGGGGACACTGGGCCTGGCAAGTGGCACGAGTAACTACAGTGGCACGACGACGTTCACAGGAACGGGCATCACCGTCAGTGGCTTCACCCAAAACTATGCAGACAATTTTGATGTAGCGGCATCGCTATACATCACGGGCGGTACAGCCAATTTTGGTACCTCAAATCTGACCGGTACGCTGAACCTGAGCAACACAGCCTCGATGAACGTGGCCAGTGGTAAGACGCTGACGCTGGGCGGGGGGATGAACTGGTCCTCAGGGGGCTCCGCAACAGGAAATATCGGTGGTACTGGTGGCACGCTTGTTGTGCCTGCCGG
>DDUQ01000124.1 GCA_002344885.1 Comamonadaceae bacterium UBA2334 | reverse complement strand
GGGTTGTTCATTGCACACCCCGTCGGAACCGGAAGTCAGAAGGAGCACACATGAACATGGCACAGGCAAGCGCCGCTGCACCAGCCAACGGTGCGACATCGGCCACATCGGTCAAGCAGATGCTGGGTGCCGGCAACACGAACCAGCATAAGCCCAAGGCCACGGGTCCTACCAAGGAATTCCTGACCTTCAGGCTGGGTGGTGAGGAATACGGGATCGACATCCTGCGCGTGCAGGAAATCCGCTCCTACGAAGTGCCCACCCGCATTGCCAATTCACCCCATTTCATCAAGGGCGTGGTCAATTTGCGTGGCGTGATCGTGCCGGTGGTGGACTTGCGCATCAAGCTGGGTTGCGAAAAGGCCGAGTACAACGACTTCACCGTCGTCATCGTGCTCAATGTCAAGGGGCGGATCGTGGGTGCTGTGGTCGACTCGGTGTCCGACGTGCTCGAGTTGCCCGAAGAAGACCTGAAAGCCTCGCCGGAGATGAACAGCGCTGCCGCCGACAACGCTTACGTCACCGGTATTGCCAGCGTGGGTGAGCGCATGCTCATCATGATGGACATTCAGGCGTTGATGTCCAGCCCCGACATGGGCCTGATGGACAACGCACTCTGACAGCGAGGCCGCACTTGCCGTTGATGGCTGTAGTCATGTCGGCTGGCCTGCCCGGCCGGCTAGGGCTGTTGTGGCTGGTTTGTTGAGTCAACGCCCCATCGTGAGGAGGGCTTATGCGTAACCTGAGCATTTCTGCCAAGTTGTGGCTGGCCGTCGCTGCGATGATGATCGCCATGCTGGTGGTCTTGTCGTTTGCGGCTGTGCGCACCAGCGCTTTGCGGGCCGAAACGGCTGCGCGAACCAGCGCGCTGGATCAGCGTCTGGCGCTGGCATCCGACTGGCGACGGCTGACAGACGGCAATGTGGTGCGCAACATGGCGCTCATGCTGTCCGACGATCCTGCATTGCAGAAAATCTTCAAAGCCGATTCGAGCAAGGTGATCGAAAACATCAACGGCTTGCAGAAACAAATCGAATCGCAAGCCCTGTCGCCTGCCGAAAAGGCCGCGTTGGACCTCGTCGCGGCTGAGCGTACCAAGGTGCTGGCGTTGCGCAAGGCCATCATCGACATCCGCACTGCGGGTGATGCCGACAAGGCGGCAACCATGGTCGAGAGCGATTTTCTGCCGCAGCGCGACAAGTACATACAGGCGCTCAATGCGTTTGTCACCCTGCAGCAGCAGGCTTTGCTCGATTTGCGGGAAGAAATGGCAGGGGCCAGCCGCAAAACCGTGCTGTACTCCGGTCTGGGGCTGGTGGTGGTGCTGATGATGATCGTGGTGGGCGCGGTGTACCTCATCCGCTCGATCCGCACACCTTTGCTGAAGTCGGTCAAGCTGGCAGAGGCCATTGCCAGTGGTGACCTGACCCAAACCATCCACACCGATCGGCGTGACGAATTCGGGCAGCTGACGGCTGCGTTGTCACACATGAACGACTCGCTGGCCCGGTTGGTGACGCAGGTTCACCAAGCCAGCGAAAGCATCCAGACCGCCAGTTCGGAAGTAGCTGCCGGTACGCACGACCTCGCTCAGCGGACCGAAGCGGCGGGCAGCAACCTGGAGATGACCGCTTCCAGCATGGAGGAACTTACCGCCACGGTGAAGCAAAGCGCCGATGCCGCGCGTCAGGCCAACCAGTTGGCCACGACATCGGCAGACGTGGCTGCACGGGGCGGCCAGGTGGTCAGCCAGGTGGTGGCCACGATGGACGACATCAACCGCAGCAGCCACCAGATTGCCGACATCGTGGGAGTGATCGACGGCATTGCATTCCAGACCAACATCCTTGCGCTGAATGCAGCCGTGGAAGCTGCAAGGGCGGGCGAGTCGGGTCGGGGCTTTGCCGTTGTGGCCGGAGAGGTGCGCAACCTCGCGCAGCGCAGCGCCCAGGCGGCCAAGGAGATCAAGGCGCTCATCACAACCAGTGTCGAAAAGGTCAACAGTGGGAGCGTTCTGGTCAAGGATGCGGGTGACACCATGGGCGAGATCGTGGCCAGCGTGCAGCGCGTGACCGACATCATCGGTGAAATCACCGCCGCCTCTGCCGAGCAAAGTGAAGGTATTGCGCAGGTCAATGTCACCGTCAGCCAACTGGACCAGATGACGCAGCAGAACGCTGCGCTGGTGGAGCAAAGCAGCGCCGCGGCCGAGAGCTTGCGTGACCAGGCCCATCGGCTGATCGAGGTGGTCAGTGTGTTCCGGGTGGGCGGCCAGGCGGCCAGCCTGGGTTCATCGGCCCCTGCACGGCCGGTTGCGGCTGTGCGGGCCACACCGTTGCCAGCGGCCCGCGCAACGCCTGCCACGCCGCGCCTGGGGCAACCGGTGGCTCCTTCAGGTATCGCAAAAAGCATAGCTGTTAAGGATTCAATATCAAGCGATAAGCCTCAAAAAGATATGAAATCGTCGGCACCTGCGGTCAGTGTTTCACCTGCATCCGGGCTGAAGCGCCCGGCGCTCAAGCACACCCCGGGCAAGGCAGGTGCCGCTGCCGCGCCATCCGCAGACGATGGTGGTGATTGGGAAACTTTCTGAACGCATAACACATGAGCGGGCGGGTTTGGATCGCCACCTGCCCCGAGGAGAACGCGACATGTCGAACACGATGAGCGCAGGCAGCGCCCCATTGCAAAGCTGGCAGGCGGGTTGGAGCCTGGTCACCAAGTTGCTGGTGGTGGTGGCCGCTGCTTGCATGCTGATTTTCCTGGGGTTGGTGGTGTTTTCCGTCACCATGTACGAGCGCGAGCGGACGGATGGTGTCGAGGCGCTGGTGCACCGCACCGGTAGTCTGGCCGCCAGCCTGAAGCAGGTGGACGAAGCAGCCCGGCAGTCCGCCACACAGTCGTTCAGCATCCTCAGTGACCGGCTGCCTTCGACGCTGATCAAGCTCCAGCCCATCAACGACGGTTTGCAATTGCAGTATGCCGGCATGCCTGTCGAGGGCGACACCCAGTCTGTGGACGCTTTCACACAGATGACGGGTGGGGTGGCCACCATTTTCCAGCGCGAGGGCGAAGACTTCAGGCGCATCACTACCAGTCTGAAGAAAGAAGACGGCACCCGTGCCGTGAACACCTTGCTCGACCGCAAACACCCGGCCTATGCACTGATGCTGGCCGGCCAACCGTATGTGGGTGCAGCTGTGTTGTTCGGCAAGCTGTACATGACGCGTTACGAGCCCGTCGTGGATGACGGCAAAACCATTGCCATCCTCTTCATCGGGCATGACATGACGGCCCAGATGGATGCCTTGAAGCAGTCGTTCCAGGCATCCGGTACCGACACGATGGCCACACTGGCCGTCGAGTTGCGCGAGGGCCCACGGCTGGGCATGACCGTCGGCACAGGCGTGCCTGCCAAGCTGGAGGCGACTGACGCTTTGTTGACCGCTCTCAAAGCCGAAACGGCAGCGGGCCGCACGTCGGGTGTCCTCCGTGACCTGCCTTTGACCAACGTGCTCAAGGGCAGCGGGCAAGCCCATGTGGGGTGGACCTACTTCCAGCCTTGGGGCTGGGCGGTGGTGCAGGCGCAGCGTGAAAGCGACACCATTGCGCACACGGTGAAAGACCTGGTCTTGCTGTGGACCCTCATTGCGGGTGGTGCCGTCATCGCCGCCGTGGCTGTGTTGTGGGCCATCCGCAAAATGGTGCTTTTTCCGTTGCGCGACGTGTTGAAAGCGGTCAACCAACTCAGCAACAACGATTACTCGCAGCCGCTGGTGTCCAACAGCAAAGATGAGCTGGGGCAGTTCATCGCGGCGCTGGAGGTCACCCGCAGGCAGCTCAGTGCCAACATGCGCCAGATGGAGCAGTCGGCGGCTGATATCGATGCTGTGGCCAAGGAAGTGGCGAAAGGCAATATCGAACTGGGTGGCCGCACCGAAGCCGCAGCGGGCAGCCTGCAACGCACGTCCACCGGTATGCAACAGCTGACCGACACCGTGCAGCAGAGTGCCGATGCCGCCCGGCAGGCCAACCAGCTGGCCACCTCGGCAGCAGAGGTGGCTGCGCGCGGTGGCGAGGCGGTCAGCCAGGTCGTGACGACCATGGATGCCATCAACCAGAGCAGCCGCAAGATTGCCGACATCATCGGTGTGATCGACAGCATTGCTTTCCAGACCAACATTCTGGCGTTGAATGCAGCGGTGGAAGCCGCGCGCGCCGGCGAGGCAGGCAGGGGTTTTGCTGTGGTGGCCAGCGAAGTGCGCAGCCTGGCCGGGCGCAGCGCCCAGGCTGCCAAGGAAATCAAGGATCTCATCACCGCCAGTGTGAACAGTGTGCAAAGTGGCAGCGACCAGGTGCATGCTGCCGGACAGACCATGTCTGAAATCGTGGCCAGCGTGCAGCGTGTGACAGATGTCATCGGCGAAATCACGGCTGCGGCGGCTGAGCAGTCCGGCGGCATTTCGCGCATGAACGTGTCGGTGGGTGAACTCGATCACATGACGCAGCAGAACGCTGCCCTGGTGGACCAGGTGGCTGCCGCTGCGGACAACCTCACGCACCAGACCATGCGGCTGCAAGAAGCGCTGGCGCGCTACAAGACCGGCAACGATGGCGTGGCCGATTCGGAGCTGGTGCGGCGCACTGTGTCGTCAGGGAGCTCGGCCGTACCGACGGCACGCCGCATCAGCGCACCAGCGCCCGCGCCTGCCGCGCCCAAGCTGAGCGCGCCACCTGCTCCACCCAAAGCGTCTGCCACCAAAGCGTTGCCCACACCGCGCCGACATGCCGATGCGGATGCCCCCCGCTTGCCCCACCAGGCGGGAGCCGCTGCTGCGGCCAAGTCTGTACCCGCACCTGCGCACACGCCATTGCCTGCGCCCGCGAAAGCCACCGGGGCCGCAGCCGCCAAAGCCACGGGGGCGTCTGCGGCAGCAGCCAGAGCAAGTGCGCCTGCCACACCCGGCATATCGTCGGCCAAACCAGCAGGTACGGCAGCGTCTTCTGCCGCCCGGTCAGCCGTCAAGCCTGCGCCAACGGCCGCGACATCACCGGCAGCCACTGTACGTCCGGCAAACCCTGCCGCCCGCAAATCCGTACCCAAACCGTCAGCCAGCGCAGACGGCGATTGGGAAACTTTCTGAAGAGGCCGGACGGCCTCTTCACAGCGGGTGTGTGACCAGGCGGAAGTCAGGATCTTCCGCGAAGGGCTTGATGGTGTAGTTCAGGCTCTTCATCAGGCGCAGCATGCCGGGGTTGTTGGTCAGCACCAGGCCTTCGATTTCGGTCAGGCCTTTTTCGCGGGCCACTTCCATGATGCTGAGCATCAGGCGTGAGCCCAAGCCCTTGCCGCCGAAGTCATCTGCCACCAGCAGCGCAAACTCGCAGGTGGTGCCGTCCACGTTGGTGACATAGCGCGACACGCCGACGATGCGCTCGGTTTCAGTGAAGCTGCCATCGGGCAGTGCCTCGCGCGTTTTGTGCACAGCCACCAGCGCCATTTCGCGGTCGTAGTCAATCAGCGTGAAGCGCGACAGCATGCCGGGCGGCAGCTCCGTCAACGACGATACGAAGCGGAAGTAGCGGCTCTCGGGCGACAGGCTCTTGACCAGCGCCTGCAGCATCTGTGCGTCGTCCGGGCGGATCGGCCGGATGGTGTACTGCCCGCCGCCGCGCATCGGCCAGGTTTGTTCATGGTGCGCGGGGTACGGCAGGATGGACAGGTGGTTGTACTGGCTGGTCGATTGCGTGGATTGCTCGATGACGATGCGGGCATCCACAGCGACGGCACCGTGCTCGTCCACGATGATGGGGTTGATGTCCATCTCGCGCAGTTGTGGCAGCTCGCACACCATTTCCGAGACGCGCAGCAGAATCTGTTCCAGCGATGTGAAGTCCACCGCCGGGGCACCGCGCCACTCACCCAAGGTGGTGGCCACACGTGCCCGCTCGATCAGCCGGTGGGCCAGAAACTGGTTCAAAGGGGGCAGTTCCATCGCGCGGTC
>DDUQ01000068.1 GCA_002344885.1 Comamonadaceae bacterium UBA2334 | reverse complement strand
CGCTGCTGTGGGTGCCTGCGCGGCCTGTGGCCGGGGAGTTCGAGGTGCTGGCGGCAGATGTGGGGCAGGGCAGTGCGGTGCTCATCCGCACCGCCAGCGGGAGCGTGCTGTACGACGCCGGGCCCCAGTGGAGCCTGCATGCCGACGCCGGCCAGCGCGTGCTGCGCCCGCTGTTGCAGGCCTTGGGCGAGCGGCCCAGCCATGTGGTGCTCAGCCACCGCGACGCTGACCATGTGGGTGGCGCGTTGGGTGTGCTGCAGGGGTTGCCGCAGGCGCAGGTGTGGGCATCGCTGCCGCCCTCTCAACTGGTGTCGCGCCTGTCGGCCCCTGAGCTGGTGGCCGAGGTCATGGGTGAGTGGGCTGCCGCACCGACTGACATACCGTTTGCACCAACCGTTGGCGACCCGGCGGGCGGCAGTGGTGCGCAACCCTGGCCCACGCAGTTGGGTGGGCGGCGCTGGACACGCTGCGAAGCCGGACAGCAATGGGAGATGGACGGTGTGCGTTTTCGGGTGTTGCACCCCGGTGTGCATCACTACGGCCGCAAGACGGACAGCAACAACCTGTCGTGTGTGCTGTGGGTGCAGGGCAGGCAGGCTTCTGCGTTGCTGACCGGTGACCTGGATGCGGCCCACGAGGCCGAACTGGTGCAGGCGCATCCCGATTTGCGGGCCGACTGGCTGCTGGCACCGCACCACGGCAGCAAAACCTCGTCCAGCCCGGCGCTGTTGGCGCAGGTGCAACCGCGCTGGGTGGTGGTGCAGGCGGGCTACCGCAACCGCTACGGGCACCCTGCAGCAGAGGTGGTGCGCCGCTACCACGACATGGGCGTGCAATGGGTGGGCACGCCAGACTGCGGTGCCGCCAGGTGGGACAGCGCCCGGCCTGATGAAACAGCCTGCACCCGGCAGGCACGCCAGCGCTACTGGCATGCCCGGCCAACGCGCATTGCTCCACCGTGAGCAACGGCATTTGCGAGGTGTCCTGGCGTGTCAGGTTTGTCAGCTTTGCTGGCCCGCTTATTGCTATGCTTGTCTTGGAGTGAAAACCACAAGGCCGATTCATGCAAATCCAGAAATTCGACGAAATGAATGCCAGCCCGCAAGAGGTTCGGGCTCACTACACCCAGTACGCCAAGTGGCTGGCCCAGCAGCCCGAAGATGTCATGCAGGCCCGCCGGGCCGAGGCCGAAATGATCTTCCGCCGCGTGGGCATCACCTTCGCGGTGTACGGTGCCAAAGACGAAGACGGTGCGGGCACCGAGCGCCTGATTCCGTTCGATTTGATTCCCCGTGTGATTCCTGCCCATGAGTGGAAGAGCATGGAAGCCGGGCTGGTGCAGCGCGTGACGGCCCTCAACCGCTTCATTCACGACGTGTACCACGGCCAGGAAATCATCAAGGCCGGCCTGGTGCCGGCTGACCAGATTTTCCAGAACGCGCAGTTTCGCCCCGAGATGATGGGTGTGGACGTGCCCGGGGGCGTGTACAGCATCATCAGCGGCATTGACATCGTCCGTGCGCCCGACGCCAAGGGCAATGGCGAGTATTACGTGCTGGAAGACAACCTGCGTGTGCCCAGCGGTGTGAGCTACATGCTGGAAGACCGCAAGATGATGATGCGCCTCTTCCCCGAGCTGTTTGCCCAGAACCGGGTGGCTCCGGTGGCGCATTACCCCGACCTGCTGCTGGAAACGCTGCGTGCCGTCAGCCCCGCTCACGCGGCCCAGCCCACCGTGGTGGTGCTGACCCCCGGCATGTACAACAGCGCCTACTTCGAACACGCCTTCCTGGCCCAGCAGATGGGCGTGGAGCTGGTGGAAGGCCAGGACCTGTTCGTGAAAGACAACTTTGTGTACATGCGCACCACACGCGGCCCCAAGCGCGTGGACGTGATCTACCGCCGGGTGGATGACGACTTTCTGGACCCCCTGGCCTTCCGGCCAACGTCCACGCTGGGCTGCGCAGGCCTGCTCGATGTGTACCGCAGTGGCAACGTCACGCTGTGCAACGCCATCGGCACCGGGGTGGCGGACGACAAGTCCATCTACCCCTATGTGCCCAAGATGATCGAGTTCTACTTGGGCGAAAAACCCATCCTGAACAACGTGCCCACCTATATGGGCCGTAACCCGGATGAGCTGAAGTACATCCTGGCCAACCTGAAAGACCTGGTGGTGAAGGAAGTGCATGGCGCAGGCGGCTACGGCATGCTGGTGGGGCCTGCCTCCACCCAAGCCGAAATTGAAGACTTCCGCAAGGCGGTGGAAGCCAACCCCAGCGGCTACATCGCCCAGCCCACGCTCAGCCTGTCCACCTGCCCGACCTATGTGGAAAAAGGCATTGCCCCCCGCCACATCGACTTGCGGCCGTTTGTGCTGAGTGGCAAGACCGTGCAGATGGTGCCCGGTGGCCTGACCCGTGTAGCGCTCAAAGAAGGCTCGCTGGTGGTCAACTCGTCACAGGGCGGCGGCACCAAAGACACCTGGATTCTGGAAGCCTGATTTCAGAAAATATAGCAAACAATCGATACACAGAAAGCGCCAGATGCTCTCCAGAACCGCAGATCATTTGTTTTGGATGTCCCGCTACACCGAGCGTGCGGAGAACACCGCCCGCATGCTGGACGTGAACTACCAGACCAGCCTGCTGCCCCAGTCAGCCGCCGTGGCCCAGGTGGGCTGGGAAGGCTTGCTGTCCATCAGCGAGCTGATGCCGGCCTACAAGGCCAAGTACGGCGAGGTCACGCCGCACAACGTGATGGACTTCATGGTGCGCGACGAAAACAACCCGTCCAGCATCGTCAGCTGCCTGCACGCCGCCCGCGAGAATGCCCGTGCCGTGCGTGGCACCCTCACCACCGAGGTGTGGGAAACGCTGAACAGCACCTGGCTCAAGCTGGCCGGCTACCTGAAAACCAAGGACTTTGAACGCGACCCCGGCGCGTTTTTCGAGTGGGTCAAGCACCGCTCGCACCTGTCGCGTGGTGTGGCCATCGGCACCATGCTGCAAGACGAAGCCTTTCATTTCTACCGCATGGGCACCTTCCTGGAGCGGTCCGACAACACCGCCCGCTTGCTGGACGTGAAGTTTCATGCGGTTGAAAGCGATTTTTACGGTGCCGCCAGCGAGATGGACCAAGAGTACGACTTCTACCACTGGAGCGCCATTTTGCGCAGCGTCAGCGCGTTCGAGGTGTACCGCAAGGTCTACCGCGACGTCATCAAGCCCGAGTGCGTGGCCGAACTGCTCATCCTGCGCCCCGACATGCCCCGCAGCCTGGCGGCCAGCATGAATGAAGTGGTGGTCAACCTCAAGGCGGTGTCCAACAGCCACTCAGCCGAAACCGAGCGCATTGCCGGCAAGCTGCGCGCTGACCTGCAGTTTGACCGCATCGACGAAATCCTGTCCACCGGCCTGCACGCCTACCTCACCCAGTTCCTGGACCGGGTGAACAACCTGGGTTCACGCATCAGCCGCGACTTCCTGATGCCCTCGGCCGCCTGACCGGGCAGGGCCTGGGAGGGGCGTGCGGTTTTTTGTGGAGAATCGCGGGCTTGCCATTGGCCCGCCATGAAACTCAGCATCCGTCACACCACCCGCTACACGTACACCCAGCCGCTGCTGCACACGGTGCAGTCGTTGCACCTGTGGCCCGTCAGCGGGCCTTGCCAACAGGTGGATGCGTGGGCGCTGAAGTCTCTGGTCACGCTGCACGGGCGCACCGACGCACTGGGCAACCGCGTCCACCATGGCAGCCTGGCACTGGCGCATGCCACTCAACCCGTGCTGGCCACCGAGGTGGTGGCCAGTGGTCACGTCAACACGTTGGGCGTCGCCGACTGGTGCGAGGAACCCCACCTGCCACACCCCAGCCTGTTTCTGCGTTCCACCCTGGTCACAGAGCCGCATGTGCGCATGGCCACCTGGGCCAGTGAGGTGCTGGGCCAACCGTTGCCATCGCTTGCCAATGGCCCAACCGGCGTGAGTCAGGTGCTGGCGCTGGCCACTGCGGTGTCGCAGAAAGTGGGTTACCGCAAGGGCCAGACCGGTGTGGAAACGGTGGCCCTAGAGGCCTTTGACTGGGGCCTGGGTGTGTGTCAGGACCAGGCGCATGTGAAGCTGGCGGTGTGCCGCAGCATCGGCTGGCCAGCGCGTTATGTCAGTGGCTATTTCTATGACGCGCATGAACCCGACCTGGCCAGCCACGCCTGGGTGGATGTGTGCGTCGATGTGGCCACCCGCCGCTGGGTCAGCGTGGACATCACCCACGCCTGCCTGACCGACGAGCGCCATGTGCGCGTGGCGGTCGGGACGGACTACAGCACCTGCCCGCCCATCAAAGGCATCCGCCAGGGCGGGGGGCAGGAAAGCATGGCAGTGGATGTGAGCATTCAGGCCGTGTGAAGGATGGCGGTGCAGTCGGGTTTTTGCTGGGAGTTGAAAGGCATCCGCCGTCCGGCGTTGCCTGTTCGAGTCTCGAACCCGATAGCTTTTGAGGGCTGGCTGCGGGCGGTCAGCGCGGGCTTACCAGTGGCTGCTGTCGGCCCCACTGCAGCCGTTAGATTCTTCGGGGTTCCAACGACAGTTCACCGTGTGGGCAATTTCTTCTGGGGGCAACTCTGCACCTTGAGACAAGACCATAAAAGGACTATATTAAGTCCCGTCAAATTCGGAAGCACCGCCATGCGTTATTCGTCACAAGTCAGGCCCATCAGCTATCTCAAAGCCAACGCTGCCGAGGTTTTGACCAACCTCGCACAGCGGCGTGAACCTTTGGTCATCACCCAAAATGGCGAGGCCAAGGCTGTTTTGCAGGACGTCGCCTCGTTCGAGGAGACTCAAGAAGCACTGGCCTTGCTGAAAATCCTTGCGCTGGGCAATCAGGATGTGGCCGCTGGCAAGGTCAAGCCAGTGGCTGACGTCATTGCCCGCCTCCGCGCCAAGCGAGCTTCCGTCTGATGGCAGGCTCGCCTGCCAAGTTCGAAGTCCTGCTCACCGAGGGTGCAGAGCAGGATTTGGAGGCCATCCACGACCACATTGCCGAATTCGACTGCGTGGCCAACGCCAACCGTGTGTTGGATGGGTTGTTGGACGTTGTGGAGAGTCTGTCAAGATTCCCGGAGCGCGGTAGCTATCCCAAGGAGCTGGTCGGCCTGGGTATCAAAGAATACCGACAGACCTTCTTCAAGCCCTACCGCGTGATTTACCGGGTCACAGACAGCCAAGTCATCGTTTACCTGATTGCCGATGGACGCCGTGACATGCATAGCGTGCTTGCTCGCCGCCTGCTGGGCGCGTGACCCTCAGCAACCCGCCGTAGAGCCTGTCGATCGGCGCGATGAATCTGCAATTGTTGATGCTGGTCGCATCTGGTCACACCGTCCGGCGTTCATGATCATGAAACTGATCCACAAGGTGTCGACGCCCCCTCAGTTTGGCTGGTTACGACCCTGAAGAGCCAGTGAAGAAAACCGCCTTAAGCGGTAACTCATTTTTTTCACTGACGACAACCAATTGTCAAAAACGACACAACCTGTCCAATCACCTATCCACACTTAAGCCCTCATTTAATTATTGGAGGCTTCACATGTTCTGGATCGCGTTTCTTGGCCTGTCGTTTTCATGGATGCTGATCAAACTTGGCTTCCTGTCCGCCACAGTTGGCATTCTGGCTTTCGTCGTCAAACTTCTGCTGTTCGTCATCGTTGCCGGATTGATCGCCGTGAAGCCCCCTCGAATTCCTGAT
>DDUQ01000127.1:15376-25654 GCA_002344885.1 Comamonadaceae bacterium UBA2334 | reverse complement strand
GAACAGCGCCGCCGCTTCAAGGAGCGCGAAGCCCATCCGCTCAAGCAGTGGAAGCTCAGCCCCATCGACCTGGCCAGCCTGGACAAGTGGGACGACTACACCAAGGCCAAGGAAGCCATGTTCTTCGAGACCGACACGGCCGATGCACCGTGGACCGTTATCAAGAGCGACTGCAAGAAGCGCGCACGCCTTAACGCCATGCGCTACGTGCTGCAAAAGCTGCCCTATACCAACAAGGATGTGAACAACATCGGGTCACTCGACTCGCTGTTGGTGGGCCGGGCCCACGTTGTGTACGAACGCGGCGAGCAACCCGGCGGCGCCATCCTGTAATTTTTCTGAATAAAAAGGCACCTGGCGCTTTTAAGCAAAGCGCCAGGTGCTATTTTTTTATCATCACTGACGGCGATTCACCCAACTGCGCCACACCACAGTGGCCGCCACCAGGCCGATCAGGCAGAAATTCAGGAACGACCAGTTGGCAATGGTCAGGGTCAGAAACGACCAGTCCACCGCAGCGCAGTCGCCGCTCCCTTTGAAAATCATCGGCACCACCCGCTGCAGCGGAAAGGTTTCGATCATGCCGTAAAAATCCCGCCCGCACGATGCTTCCTGTGGGGGGAACCACTGCAGAAAACTCTGGCGCGCTGCCACAAAGGCCCCGAAGCCTGACAGCAACACCACCGCACTGGCTGCCACGCCAGCCCCGGTGCGAACGGACGGCCAACTGGCACCCAACAGCGCTGCCAGCGCCACCAGCACCATGGCATATCGCTGCACGATGCACATGGGGCAAGGCTCCAGGCCCACAACATGCTGCAAAAACATGCCAAACGAGAGCAAGCCCACACACAAAGCAGCCACCGCAGCCAGGACCAGTCGGGGACGGCGGTCAATCAGTTCAATCAGGTTCATGAATACAAGCGAAAAGTTTGAGGCAGATCAAACACGGCCCCGGTTCATGCGCTGAGGTGACCTTTGTCACAACAGTTGGTTATGAGAGGGAGCTTACACTCGCAGAGTTCCCATTCGTTACCAATCTGATACGGGTTTTGCATGAGCGCTTTTCTGGAAGAAACCGTCCTGAGTGTCCACCACTGGACGGATCGCCTCTTCAGCTTCACCACCACGCGGGACCAAGCCCTGCGATTTTCCAACGGACACTTCACCATGATCGGCCTCAAGGTCGACGGCAAACCTTTGCTGCGTGCCTATTCGATTGCCAGTGCCAACTACG
Source organism: Comamonadaceae bacterium UBA2334 (assembly GCA_002344885.1). Classification (GTDB taxonomy): domain Bacteria; phylum Pseudomonadota; class Gammaproteobacteria; order Burkholderiales; family Burkholderiaceae_C; genus UBA2334. The sequence continues at coordinate 24,417 of DDUQ01000127.1, read as the reverse complement.
AAGAGCACCTGGAGTTCCTCAGCATCAAGGTGCAGGATGGCCCGCTCACCTCCCGCCTGCAGCATATCAAGGTCGGCGACAAGATCATCGTGGGCAAAAAGCCCACCGGCACCCTGCTGATCGACTACCTCCTGCCGGGCAAAAACCTGTACCTGATCGGCACCGGCACAGGGCTGGCCCCGTTCATGAGCCTGATCCGCGACCCGGCCACGTACGAAAAGTACGAAAAAGTCATCCTGTTCCACGGCGTGCGCGAAGTTAAAGAGTTGGCTTATGGCGAGTACATCTCCGTTGACCTGCCTGCCCACGAGTACCTGGGCGACACAGTCAAGGAACAGCTGCTGTACTACCCCTGCGTGACGCGCGAGCCCTTCAAAAACCGGGGCCGTGCCACCGACCTCCTCAAGAGCGGTCAGCTCGAAGCAGACCTGGGCTTGCCCAAACTCGACCCGGCACGCGACCGCATCATGATTTGCGGCAGCCCCGAGCTGAACCGCGACATGCGCGACCTGCTCAATGCCCGTGGTTTCCAGGAAGGCAGCACCACAACCCCTGGGGACTATGTGGTGGAACGCGCCTTCGTCGAGCAGTGACGCTACCATCCGCGTTTTGAAATTTCGCAAGGACACGCATCCATGGCACGTACCGTCAACTGCATCAAGCTGGGCAAGGAAGCAGAAGGGCTGGACTTTCCGCCCTACCCCGGTGAACTGGGCAAACGCCTGTGGGAAAACGTGAGCAAGGAAGCCTGGGCTGCCTGGCTCAAGCACCAGACCATGCTGGTCAACGAAAACCGCCTGAACCTGGCAGATGCACGCGCCCGGCAGTACCTGGCTCGGCAGATGGAAAACCATTTCTTCGGCGCAGGTGCCGACGTGGCCCAAGGCTACGTGCCGCCCTCGGCCTGACCGCAGGCTCCTTCACCCAGGCGTGCGTGTCAGCACGCCTTTTTTTACGTCCACGCATCGGCACAACACGGCAAGCACGCTCCATGACCTGGCTCATTCTGACCGGAGACGGTGAGGACCACTGCGTGAAGCCTGCCTTGCGCTGGCTTGCGTCCGGGCTGTCAGAAGCCCCGCGCGCAGCACCACCTGGCATGGTTGAAGGCCCACTGCACGTCATGTGGCTCACCTCACCCGCGCATCTGGCTGCCATCCTCGTCCATCTGCCTGGGGCACTGGGTTTACCGGTGCCGCCTGCATGGCCCACCGAACTGGCACCGGGCTTTCAACCGCTGCGACTCGGGCATCTTCAACTGGTGTTGGGCATCGGGCCACTGGATGCCACGGTGCCTGACAGCGTGTGCACCGCATCGCAGGTCTGGATCGGGCATGCCTCTGACCATCCACGGCTGCCAGGCTGGATCGCCCGCCTGAGCGCCACAGATGCCCGCATCACCTGGCATGTGCCACCCGATGCCAACGCCCGGGCCAACTGGACAGCAGCCGGTTTCAGGCATCTGTTGCCTGCGGATGCGGACAAGCTTGCAAACTCGGCCACGCTGGCCACTGAAGGAAACACAACAGCCGGGGTGCTGTGCCATGCGGTGTACGCACCCAGGTGGCCCGTCCATGCCGCAGCCCCGAAACCGATCAGCGCGGCCGTGGTGATCGGTGCGGGCCTGGCCGGTGCTGCGATGGCGCTGTGCCTGGTGCGGGCCGGCTGGCATGTCACGTTGCTGGACCAGCACGATGGACCCGCCCAAGGGGCATCGGGCCTGCCGGTGGGCATGTTGAGTGAGCACATCACCGCTCGCGACACCACACTTTCGGCCTTGTCACGCATCGGTATGCCGATGCACCTGCGGGAATTGCAATCACAGGTGCCCGAGGGCAGCGGCTGGCAGCATACATGGGTCACCAACCTCAAGGGCGGTCCAACCCCAGCGGACGATGAGTCCGCCGAACCCGACGGCCCGACCCTGACGCTGCCGGCAGCACTGGTGCGGCCTTCGGCATTGGTTCAGGCATGGCTCCGTGAAGCCGGGGCGAGCGGACGGCTACGCGTCCGATGGTCGGCACATGTGGCCACCTTGCAGAATCACGCCTCGCAGAACGAAGCGGTGACATGGGAGGCTTTGGACGCCCGAGGCCACAGCCTGGGCGGTGCACCGCATGTGATCGTCACCGCAGCCTATGGTTCAAGGGCATTGTTGGCGCCGTGGGTGGCCGACTACACTGCCGCAGGCCCACTGCGCCCGGTCAAAGGCCAGATGACGCTGGCCCCCTTGCAGGGCGAGCCACTGGCTCCCCATGCCATGCGCCAGCATGGCGTGTTTGTGCCGGCCTACACCGACGCAGATCACCCGATTGCGCCGCACCTGTGGTCCATGGGCTCCACCTATGAGCGGGGTCAGGACAACACGACCGTGACGGCCGAAGCCCACGCGCGCAATGCCGCCAGCCTGCATGCCATGCACCCCGACGCCCATGCGCGGCTGACCGCTCAGGCGCAGGCAGGCCAAACCATTGAATGGGCACAGGTGCGGTGCGCGTCTCTGGACCGGCTGCCGTGCGTCGGTGCACTGCCCGCGCCGGGGTCTCTGCAACCCAGCACCGCACTCGAGCAGGTCCCACGGGTTCCGGGGCTGTGGACCGTGTGTGCCTTGGGCTCACGTGGCTTGACATTGGCCATGCTGGCAGCCGAGTTGCTGACCGCGCGCATGACGGGTGCCCCCCTGCCCGTCAGCAAGCGGCACGCAGCAGCCATGGACCCGGCTCGGTTTACCCTGAAGAACGCCCGCAAGCGCTCAGCGCTGCCCAACTGAACTGCGGCGGCTTGTTCAGGTGACCACTGTGGTGGTCAGACGGGACAGCAGCGCGATCACCTGGTTGGGCACCAGTGGCTTCAGCAGCACCTCAGCCGCGTCATCACGACCCAGCTGACGCGCCAGACGCCACCTGCGCCAGCGGTCCAGCAAATTGAGCGGATGCCCACCTGCCCCTTGCTGCGAGGTGAAAACCAGCTGCGCTGCTGCATTGCCCCCCCGCAACTCGCGCGAGATGATGTGGCCGTCGATGGTGACCGAATCCATGTTGACAATGGCCAGAGCGTAAGGACGGACGGCCAATGCAGCCAACGCCTGCGTGGTGGTGGCGGCCTCGTCTACCCAGACCCACCCCACCAGCGCCAGCCTTGCCCTCAGATACATGCGCTCTGACTCGTCGCCGCTGACCAGGAGCACGCGCTTGTCCGTCCACGATGGACGGATGCGCCGCTCCGTGCTTTGCCAGGCCGACTCAGGCGGCTGAATCCGCGTGGCGTCCAGAACAGGGCCCGGTTGCGCCACCGTGGCAGCAGCCATCGGTGCGACGGGCGCAGGCACATCGAGATCCAGGTCAATGTGGGGCACGTCAAGTTCAGCAGGGCTGGGCACCGTGCTGGGGTCTGTTGCATCCAGGTCAATGTCGATGTCCAGCTTGGCAAACGCCAGTGCGTCTTCGGCATCGGGTGGCAAGGTGTCGGCCATGCTGAAGTCGAACACAACGTCCTCGCGCAAGGCGTCATCACGTTGGTCAACTTGGGAGCGGTCGGTCATTGTGTGCCAATGCTAACGCATCCTTTCGCACAGGCGCTTCGGCATCGACAGAGATGCCACCTCCTTTATATGCAATAAAAGAATATACAGATAGAAAAAATGTAGTTTGAATTATGAAGGTCTCTGTCTACAGTCCCGCCCCATGCATGACATTGCTTTCATTGTTGCGGGGTTTGCTGTTGGGCTCATCGTCGGGTTGACTGGCGTCGGGGGCGGCTCGCTGATGACGCCCATCCTGATCTTCTTCTTCGGCGTGAAGCCCTACCTCGCGGTCGGCACCGACTTGCTGTTTGCGGCATTCACCAAGCTGGGCGGCACCGTCAGTCTGACCCGCCAGCGACTGGTGCCCTGGCGGGTGGTGGGTGCGTTGAGTGCCGGCAGTATTCCAGCCGCCCTGCTGACCCTGTGGGTGCTGCACACCGTGGGACCGGCAGACCCGGCAGTGCAGAAGGTCATGACATCGACACTCGGTGTGGCCCTGCTGCTGACCGCTGCGGCCAGCCTGTACAAGGCGGCACGCGGCAAGCAACTGCCGCGCACACTGCCCACCAGCCAGGAAGCAGCTGCCACCCAACCCCGACACTGGACACTACCGCTGCTGCTGGGTGCGGTCATTGGCACATTGGTCACGCTCACCTCGGTGGGGGCAGGTGCCATCGGTGTCACCGCCCTGCTGCTGCTCTACCCCTTGCTGCCACTGCCCCGCATCGTCGCGGCCGACATTGCCTACGCTGTTCCGCTGACTTTGGTGGCAGGCTTCGGCCATGCCTCGCTGGGCTCGGTGGATTGGTCCTTGCTGGCCAAATTGCTGGCGGGGTCACTGCCAGGCATCTGGCTGGGGTCACGCCTCATCACCCGCACACCGGAGCGACTGATCCGTGGTGTGTTGTCCGTGCTGCTAGCCTGGGCTGGCACCAAGCTGGTCATGCTGTGACCGCGTTCAACCCGTTCACACCATTCGTTCTCACCCCATTCAACCGGCCGTGTGCTGCTCCACGCCAGTCACACCAACGTATCGATTTCGTTTTTTGATGGTTCCCCACGATGTACAGCTACACCGAATTTGACCGCCAGTTCATCCGCCACCGCGCCGCGCAGCACCGCGACCAATTGGCCCGCCACCAGGCAGGCACCTTGTCCGACGAGGCCTTCCGTCCGCTGCGGCTGCAAAACGGCTGGTACATCCAGCGGTACGCCCCCATGCTGCGCGTAGCGGTGCCTTACGGCGAAATCGCTGCACGCCAGTTGCGCGTGCTGGCCACCATCGCCCGCGAGTACGACCGGCCCGATCCAGCGTTGCTGGCCCGTGCCCAGGCCACCCAGGACGGCATTGACGAACGCGCCGGCTCACGCCCCGGCCCCCGGCTGAAGTTTGGCTACGGCCACTTCACCACCCGGCAAAACGTGCAGTTCAACTGGATTCCGTTGGACAAAAGCGCGGATGTGATGGACCTGCTGGCCACGGTCGACATGCACGGCATCCAGACCAGCGGCAACTGCATCCGCAACATCACCACCGATGAACGGGCCGGCATTGCGGCCGATGAGGTGGCCGACCCGCGCCCGTTTGCCGAAATCCTGCGGCAGTGGAGCACGCTGCACCCCGAATTCGCCTTCCTGCCACGCAAGTTCAAGGTCGCCATCCATGGCGCACGCGAAGACCGCGCCGCCATTGCCTGGCACGACGTGGGCTTGCAGGTGGTGCGCAGCACGGAAACGGTAGCAAACAATCCCCATCAGGAAAGCGATGAAGGCCATTCCGGCTACGAAAATGTGGGTTTCAAGGTACTCGTCGGCGGCGGCATGGGCCGCACACCGGTGGTGGCCAGCGTGATCCGCGAGTTCCTGCCCTGGGACCAGATCCTGAACTACCTGGAGGCCGTGGTGCGCGTGTACAACCGCTGGGGCCGCCGCGACAACAAGTACAAGGCGCGCATCAAGATCCTGGTGAAGGCCGAAGGCCAGCGCTTTGTGGACGAGGTGGAAGCTGAGTACGAAGCCATCCTGATGCAGGACGGTGCGCCGCACACCATTCCACTGGCCGAACTGCAGCGCGTGGCCGCCAGCTTCGTGCCCCCCGCACTGAACTGCGACCGCAAGACGGCCGACGCCAAGATTGCCCACATCCTGAAGGCCGCCGCCGAGGATGACGTGGAGTTTGGCCGCTGGCTGCAGCAGAACGTGGCCGCCCACAAAAACCCCGACCTGCGCGCCGTGACGCTGTCGTTCAAGCGCCTGGGCCAGGCACCCGGCGATGCCACTGCTGACCAGCTGGACGCGGTGGCAGAGCTGGCCGAGCGTTTCAGCGCAGGCGAGGCCCGCGTCACCCACGACCAGAACCTACTGCTGCCGTGGGTGCGCTGCGACCAGTTGCCCGAGCTGTGGCGCGAAGCCCGCCGTCTGGGCCTGGCCAAGCCCAACATCCGCCTGCTGACCGACATGATTGCCTGCCCGGGCGGAGACTTCTGCGACCTGGCCAACGCCCGCGCCATTCCGGTGGCCGCTGCCATTTCCGAAGCCTATACCGACCTGGACGAACTGCACGACCTCGGCGAAATCGACCTGCACATCAGCGGCTGCATCAACTCCTGCGGCCACCACCACACGGGCCACATCGGCATCCTGGGCGTGGACAAGGACGGGCAGGAGTGGTATCAGGTCACGCTGGGCGGCTCCGACGGCTCGACGCTGAGTGGCGCCCCCGGGGCTGGCAAGGTGATTGGCCCGTCGTTTGCAGCTGACGAGGTGGTGGACGTGGTCACTGCCGTCCTGGACACGTACCGCACCCACCGCACGTCTGGCGAAACCTTCATCACCACCTTGCGCCGGGTCGGGCACGACCCCTACAAGGCGGCAGCCAACGCGGTACGCCACATCACCGCCCGCCACACGGCACAGGCCGATGCCTGAGTACGCAGCACACCGACCCACGACCATGAAACTGTTCGAACAGGCCCAGTTGCCCTCCTCTTCCACCGACAGCCAGACCCTGCTGCTGCCCAACGATGCCGACCCGCGCACCGCCGACCTGACGGGTGTGCACACCGTGGTGCTGCACTTCCCGTCCTTCACCGATGGGCGCGCGTTCAGCCAGGCATTCCTGCTGCGACGCCGCCTGGGGTTCACCGGCACCATCCGCGCCACCGGCGACGTGCTGGTGGACCAACTGGTTCAAATGGCCCGCACGGGGTTCACCGAAGCGGTGCTGGCTGACGGCCAGAGCCTGGCGGTGGGCCAGCGGCTGTTGGATCAGGCCAACGCCACCTACCAGGGCGATGCCGTGGCCCCGCAGCCACGCTTTGCCAGCTTGTCAACGCTGGAGGCTGCATGAGCGATACCGTTTCCGCCTTGCCCACCACATCGGCGTTGCCCGGTGCGGAGGTTGCCTCCCCGGCAGCGCCCTTGCTGAAGGCCACGCAGTTGCACGCCCGGGCCAGCGCCACGTTCGACGCCAAACTGGCTGAAACCCGCGCCCTGCTGACCCAGGCAGCCGCCGACTTCTCCGAGCCAGACGGCACCGTTCGCATTACGCAGGCCAGCAGCCTGGGCGCGGAAGACGTGGTAGTCAGCCACCTGATCGAATCGCTGAACCTGGGCATTCCCGTGTTCGTGCTGGAGACCGGTGCCCTCCACACCGAGACACTCCAGCTACTGGAGCAAACTGTTGCCACCAGTAAAGCGCCGGTGCACGTTTACACGCCAAAATCTGACGCGGTGGCCGCCTTTCTGGCCCGTCACGGTGCAACAGCCATGTACCAGAGCATCGAACTGCGCAAGGCCTGCTGCCAGATCCGCAAAATGGAGCCCCTTTCCCGGGCACTGGCGGGCCAACGCGCCTGGATCACCGGCCTGCGCCGTGAGCAGTCCGGCGCACGTGCCGAGGTGCCCCTGATCGACACCAGCGAACTGCAGGCCAACTCTGCGTCGTCTGAGGGCCGCACCAAGTTCAACCCGCTGGCCAATTGGACCTGGGGCGACGTGTGGCACTACATCCAGCTGCACAACGTGGCGTACAACCCGCTGCACGACCGCTTCTTCCCCAGTATCGGCTGTGCGCCCTGCACACGTGCCATCAGCCTGGGGGAAGACTTCCGCGCCGGCCGCTGGTGGTGGGAAGCCACCCAGGAAGGCGGTGCCGCCAAGGAATGCGGCCTGCACGTCAAACACACACCAGAAGGAGCGACCGCATGAACGCCCGCACACCCGAACACCTGTTGAACCAGCCCGGCATGACCCACACACACACCCTGAACAACACACACCTCGACGCACTGGAAGAAGAAACCATCTTCATCCTGCGCGAAGTGGCCGCCGTGTTCGAGCGCCCCGCCTTGCTGTTCTCGGGCGGCAAGGACTCGCTGGTCATGCTCAAGTGCGCAGAAAAAGCCTTTGGCAAAAAATCCGAAGGGGGTGGCCTGCCCTACCCCCTGCTGATGATCGACACCGGCCACAACTTCCCCGAAGTGACCGATTTCCGCGATTTCCGCGCCCAGGAGCTGGGCGCCGAGCTGATCGTGCGCAGCGTGGAAGACTCCATGGCCCGTGGCACCGTGCGCCTGGCCCACCCCGGCGAGAGCCGCAACGTGCACCAGTCGGTCACGCTGCTGGAGGCCATTGAGGAATTCCGTTTCGACGCGCTCATTGGCGGCGCCCGCCGCGACGAAGAAAAGGCCCGCGCCAAAGAACGCATCTTCAGTCACCGCGACAGCTTCGGCCAGTGGCAGCCCAAGGCCCAGCGCCCCGAGCTGTGGACACTGTTCAACACCCGGCTGCAACCGGGCGAGCACTTCCGCGTGTTCCCCATCAGCAACTGGACCGAGCTGGATGTGTGGCAATACATCGCCCGCGAGCACGTGGCCCTGCCCAGCATTTACTACAGCCACCAGCGTGAGGTGGTGGAGCGCAAAGGCCTGCTGGTGCCGGTGACCGACCTCACGCCACCGAAAGACGGCGAAACCGTGGTGGTGCGCGACGTGCGTTTCCGCACCGTGGGCGACATCACCTGCACCTGCCCGGTGGAAAGCACGGCAGCCACGGCAGACGCCATCGTCATCGAGACACTGGCCGCCGACGTGAGCGAACGCGGTGCCACCCGCATGGACGACAAGACCAGCGAAGCCTCGATGGAAAAGCGGAAAAAAGACGGCTATTTCTGAATCAAACCAACAATAGCAAAGAATGCAATGAATACAAACGCTGAAGCCACTTTTCATTCAACATCTTCATCCCAAACGGGCAACGCCTTGCGGTTCATCACCTGCGGCTCGGTGGATGACGGCAAGAGCACCCTCATCGGCCGCCTGCTGGTCGACACCAAGGCCGTGCTACAAGACCACCTGGCCGGCGTCACACGTGCCGGCGCAACCGACCTGGCCCTGCTGACCGATGGCCTGAGCGCCGAACGTGAACAGGGCATCACCATCGACGTGGCTTACCGCTACTTCAACACCGAGCGTCGCAAATTCATCATCGGCGACGCGCCGGGCCACGAGCAGTACAC
>DDUQ01000127.1:9563-15149 GCA_002344885.1 Comamonadaceae bacterium UBA2334 | reverse complement strand
GGCCACGAGCAGTACCCCCGCAACATGGTCACGGCCGCCAGCAGCGCCGATGCCGCCGTGGTGCTGGTCGACGCCACCAAGCTCGACTGGGCCAACCCACAGCCTGCGCAGGAACGCTCCAAGCTGGCTGACACCCCCTTGGGGGGCAGCGCAGCCGTTTCAGCGGCAAGCGAGGGGGCCAACCAATCCATGGCCTTGCTGACGCAAACCCGTCGTCACTCGCTGCTGTTGAAACTGCTGCGCGTACCGAGCGTGGTGTTTGCCATCAACAAGCTGGACGCAGTGGACGACCCCACCCTGGCGTTCACCCAAATCAGCGCCGCGCTCCGGGCGTTTGCGGCAGAAGCCGGCATCACCCCGGCAGCCATCGTTCCGGTGTCGGCCCTGAAGGGATGGAACGTGGTGGACGACCACCACGAGCATGTGGGCTGGTGCGGCTACACCGGCCCCACGCTGCTGGAAATCCTCGAGGACTTGCCCGTTACCACGAGCGACTCAGCTGCCCCACTCGCTTTCCCGGTTCAATGGGTCGAGAAGCAACACAGCAGCAACGTCACGCACGAAGGCCGTCGCGTGTTCTGGGGCCGGGTGGCTGCAGGCAACGTGGCGCCCGGTACCGAGGTGCAGGTGTTCCCCAGTGGGCAGAAAGCCACCGTGGCGAAGGTGCTGGACCATGCCCGCCGCGTCAAGTCCATTGAGGCAGGCACCAGCGCGGGCATCGTGCTGGACCGCGAGGTGGATGTGTCCCGTGGCGACTGGATCCTGGCCGCACCGGTGGCGGCGACCGTGGCCGACGACGACTTCGACACACCTGCCGCCGTCAGCCCCTACCCCGGCCACAAAGACATCACCGCCACCGTGGCCTGGATGGATGACGAGCCGCTGGTGGCAGGGCGCGTGTACTGGGCGCTGCAAGGCCACCGCTGGGTGAAGGCCAAGGTACGCCGCGTGGTACACAAACTGGACGTGAACACCCTGGCTGAAGAGGATGCCACCCAGCTCGACCCCAACGCGATCGGCCACATCGAGCTGCTGCTGCAAGAAGCGCTGCCTGTGGTTCCTTATGCGCAGTCGCGGGTCATGGGCGCACTGATTCTGGTGGACACCGCGACGCACCGGACGTCGGGTGCCGCGCTGGTGAACTGATTGCCTGAAGTTTGCCGAATGTCAAAGCGTGGGGTTAATCCGGCGTTTAGCATTCGCAAACTTTAAAATCGTTGTTTTTTCAATCTGTCCCCCAACAACAACCATGACCCACGTTGTCACCGAGTCCTGTATCCGCTGCAAGTACACCGATTGTGTGGACGTGTGCCCAGTGGACTGCTTCCGCGAAGGCCCCAATTTCCTCACCATCGACCCCGATGAATGCATCGACTGCGCCGTGTGCATTCCCGAGTGTCCCGTCAGCGCCATCTTTGCGGAAGAAGACCTGCCCAAAGACCAGCGCCACATGATCAAGCTGAATGCCGAACTGGCCTTGCTGCCCGGCTGGAAGAGCATCACCAAGCGCAAAGCTGCGTTGCCCGATGCAGACGACTGGAAAGACAAAACAGGCAAGCTGTCCGAGCTGGTTCGCTGACCTCCCCCGCCCGGCCAACCCGCACCCACACATGGCAGTGGCGAGAACCCCGCTCTGGCTGGCCAGCAGGGCATGAGACATGTGCGCAGCGCCCCGACGGGCGCTGTTTGCTTTCTGCAGCACCACCGCACAGCCCTTCACCAGTCCTGTCAGTCCGTGCGCCTGCCCCGCCGGCCCAACCCAGTTACAGACCATGCAAACAGACGAGCTTGCCTCCCCGGTGGAAACCGATGCGCTGGTGATCGGTGCCGGACCCGTCGGGCTTTACCTGGTGTTTCAACTGGGGTTGCAAGGCATCCGGGCCCATGTGCTCGACACCCTGCGCCATGCGGGCGGCCAGCCTGTGGAGTTGTATGGCGACAAGCCCATCTACGACATCCCTGGGCTGCCTGCATGCACCGGACAGGAGCTGGCCGATCGCCTGCTCCAGCAAGTTGCCCCCTTCCAGCCAGCCTTTCACTTCGGCCAACTGGTGGCCGCCATCGAGCGCCTGGCTGACAACTGGTTTGTGGTCTCCACCGACAAGGGGCTCACTTTCAGGACACGATCTGTTTTCATCGCAGCGGGAGTCGGGGCGTTCCTGCCCAAGAAGCTGGCATTGGCCGAGCTGGCACCGTTTGAAGACACACAGGTGCTCTACCACCCACCCGAAGCCCTCGATGTCACGGGCCAGCACATCGTGATCGCCGGTGGCGACCAGGCCGCTCTGGAGTGGGCCATTCAGTTGGCCGAGCGGCCAGCCGCCCGAGCCGCACGATCCATCACACTGCTCCACCGACGAGACGTGCTGCAAGTAGACGAACACACGTTGGCGCGCTGGCATGAATTGCTGCGTGAAGGTCTGGTCAGCTTTGTAGTAGGACAAATCAAAGGCGTGCTCCAGTCAGACGGCCCCCACCGCACGATGACGGGTCTGCACATCAGCCATCCGGACGGCACCGAAAGCAACTGCGTGGCAGACCGTCTGGTGGTGTTGCAGGGCATCAGCCCCAAGCTGGGGCCCCTCTCGAACTGGGGATTGGCCATGTCGCGCAAGCAGTTGACGGTCGACACGTCGACCTTTGCAACCAGTCAGCCCGGCATTTTCGCCATCGGCGACATCGTCCACTACCCTGGCAAAAAGAAACTGCTGGCATGCGGTTTCCACGAAGGTGTGCTGGCCGCCTTCGGGGCTGCCGAGTTCCTTCACCCCGAGCGGACCGGGCCTTTGGAATACACCAGCAGCAGCCAGCGTTTGCAGCAACTGCTGGGCGTATCCGGCCCAGCATGATGCTCGGGCAACGGATGACTGCCTTCAACACTTGCCGATACCACGGGACAGGGACCAAAGGGCTGAAGCCACGAAGACTGATGGCGGAAACCGTTCCCCTGGCTGTTCCCAATGCCGTTCCCATGTGAACGAGCCATTACAATCCGCCCCGACCGACAGCAATGCCGGTCACTCGCTAGGGGTGTTGCACCGAAACGTGCGACTGAGAAAGTCCCTTTGAACCTGATTGAGGTAATCCTCGCGCAGGGAAGCATGCTCACGATACCGTTGTGCCACGCACAAACCACTCACCAGCCTCGAACAGGCGCAGGTGAGCGGGAGCGGTAACTGCAAGCCGACCTGCCATTAACGCACACACGTTGCACATGGCACACTTTGACCGACACCTTCCCCACTTGCACCGCAGCCGCCTGTCACAGGCAGCCGCTCTCTGCCTGCTGAGCTTTTCCGCCTCAGGCTGGGCACAAACCGCTACTTCAACGTCAGCTGCCGACGCGCCAACACTGGGCACCGTGACGGTGACCACCCGCAACGCCGCCACTGCCACCAGCAGCGCGGCAGGCTTTGGCGACGAGGAAGTGCTGCGTACGCCGGCGGCCATCCGCCTCATCGACGCACAAACACTGGCTGATCATCATGTCCGTCGCATGAGCGACGTGATTCAACTCGATGCATCCGCCACTGATTCGTACAACGCCATCGGATACTGGGACTACGTGACGTTGCGCGGCTTTGTGTTGGATGGACGGTACAACTACCGTCGGGATGGGCTGCCCATCAGCGCCGAAACCGCATTGGCACTGGAGAACCGGGAACGGATCGAATTGCTCAAGGGCACCAGCGGCATTCAGGCCGGCACCAGTGCACCGGGCGGCCTGGTCAATCACGTGATCAAAAGGCCGACAGAACGCAACCTTCGGACAGCCCGACTGGAAGCCAACAGCCACGGCAACCTGCTGGGCCATGTCGATCTGGGTGGCCGCCTGGGGGCAGACCGGGCGTTCGGGTACCGGCTGAACGTGGCAGCCGAGCAAATGAAAAGCCATGTGGCTGGTGCCAACGGGCACCGCGAACTGGTGGCACTGGCGGCAGATTGGCGGTTGAAACCGGGCAGCCTGCTGGAAGTCGAACTGGAACACAGCCGCCGCAGCCAACCCGGTGTGCCCGGGCTGAGCCTGACAGGCAGCACCCTGCCCGCACCCAACCCGTACACCAACATCAACCGCCAACCCTGGAGTCAACCCGGGGTGATGAGCGGGCTGACAGGCAGCGTGCGCTACGAACAGGCCATCAACACCGACTGGAGCTGGCAAGCACAGCTGTCACGCCAATCACTGAAGGCCGATGACTTTCTGGCCTACCCGTATGGCTGTTATGAGGCATCCACCGGTAGTTATTACGCCGATCGTTACTGCCCGAACGGTGATTTTGACCTGTACGACTTTCGCAGCCTGGGTGAACGCCGCGTGACCGAGGCCCTGCAATGGCAAACCAGAGGCAAGCTGTCGACCACCTGGGCCACCCACCACCTGACAGCGGGCATCCAGCGCAACCGCTACACCGAACGTGGCAACCCGCAGGCAGACAACAACGCGGCAGTAGGCACCGGTAATCTCTACAGCCTGCCCGCACTGCCAGCCGACGCCACGTTCAGCGATCCGTACACCAACCGCACCGAACGCAGCACCGAACTGTTTGTCTACGACCACATCGCCTGGACTGACGCGTTAAGCACCTGGGTGGGACTGAGGCACAGCCGCATCGAGCGTGACAGCATCCGCACCAATGGCTCGCGCGCCACTTCATACCAACAGAGCTTCACCACTCCCTGGCTGGCGCTTGCGTGGCAGTTCCGGCCTGACTACACGGTGTATGCCAGCACGGGCCACGGCATCGAGTCAGAGGTGGCACCCGGCCGCAACCGCTACACCAACGCCGGTGAACCCTTGGCACCACTCAAAAGCAAGCAATGGGAACTGGGCGTCAAAACAGCCAGTGCCAGTGGATCGGCATCTGCCACCGTGTTCGGCATCACCCGGCCACGCGCGGGTGATGCAGGTGCCTGCGACGTGGCAGGCAGTTGCACACGACGCGCCGACGGCGATGACCGCCACACAGGCCTCGAAGTCACCACCCAACGGCGCCTGGGGGCCTTCAGTGTTGACGGCAGCATCATGTGGTTGTCGGCACAGCGGCGCGGCAGTTCCATTTCGCCTGAGCTGAACGGCCAACGTCCCACCAACGTACCCGCACGCGTGGCGAGGGTCGGCTTGACCTACGCAGTGGCTGGCGTGCCGGGCCTGAGCCTGCAATCGATGGTGTCACACGAAGGCCGCCGAAATGTGCTGCCCGATGCCTCGGTGAAGCTCCCCTCCTGGACACGGGTCGATCTGGGACTGAAGTACCAAACCAGATTGGCCGGCCAGCCCGCGACCTGGCGGATGGGGGTTCAGAACGTACTCAACCGCCGATACTTCAAGGAAGCGCCGTACCAGTACAGCCACGTCTACCTGTTCCCGGCCGCGCCACGAACCGTGACCGTGAGCCTGGAAGCGGGGTTTTGATACCAGGCACCTAAATCATCTTGACGGAGCCTGGCTTGAAGCGCTGAACCTGCGGATAACGGCCAAAAAACATCGTATAATTCAAGGCTATTCCCCGATAGCTCAGTCGGTAGAGCGCCGGACTGTTAATCCGTAGGTCCCTGGTTCGAGCCCAGGTCGGGGAGCCAAAGAAA
>DDUQ01000127.1:0-9267 GCA_002344885.1 Comamonadaceae bacterium UBA2334 | reverse complement strand
GAGCCCAGGTCGGGGAGCCAAATATAGAAGCCCTGCATGTTCACGCATGTGGGGCTTTTTCTTTGGTCGATCGGTATTGTGGTCGGTGTATCTGGCTGAAACACACGTTAAGATGTTCGGCACATCAGGTAGGTAGTACACGCAGACCACGTCAGAGGGTCATAGCTTTTCATGCAGAACAGATCATGTCTGTGCTGTCGTGTTTCTGCCTGCTGTTTCGTCTGCAGGTAGCAACTGGAGAAGCATGTGTTCTACAAATCGCTTTCGTTCCGTTTGGCTGAGCTTGTGCAATGCAAGCAGCAACCTAGCCACATCATCATCTTCACAGAACAGATAAGCCAGCGGCACCTGGATCACTTCAGCTAGCTTCTTGGCAATCGGCAGCGCTGGTTCATGCACCCCTAGCTCGTAGCGACTGATACGTGCTCTGCTGCTTGACTCATCAATTCCGATCGCTACACCGACCTTCTCAAGTGAAAGATGAAGCTCTTCCCGCCTGGAACGCAGACGACGTCCCAAAAGTGTGGCAGAGGAAGCTGTGACCATGTAACGAGTTTCGTTACTGAGTCATAATCTGTCGTCACGTATTTCGTTACAAACTAGGAACAAAAATATGAGAAATGTACTTAAGAAACCAGTCAAATAACTAATATTTAAATAAATAAACAAATCACGCACATATCAATAAACAAATTCTCGGAGAGATATATGAACAAAGATAAATCATTCAAAGCACTCACAGCAATAGGAATAATAATTCTACTCCTAGGATTATTCATGAAAACAACAGTAAAAAGCGGAATAAATGAAGTACACAACGTAGGTCTGATGAATGACAGACTAATAACTATCATTATCGGTGGGATGTTTTTTATAGCCGGCTCAATTGGGATAGCAGTAACACCAAAAAGCGAAATAGATAACAATAAACCCTCAGAAAAATCTGTCAAAAATAATATAGAAGATATAAAATCGAATGAAGATAAAGCACCCACAAGCGCAACACAAAAAGAGTCTGCAAAAAATGAGATTACAGATGAGCAAAAAATTGAAACAGCAATATCAAGCAGATTAAAAATAATTGAAGAAAAATTAATTGAAAAAGAATCGAAAGAAGCAATATTCCAGCGGGGATTCATAATAGCAGCAGCAATTCCAGGAATAATAATATTGATATTATCAATATATATGAGCTTGGGTTTCATTATTTTATCGGTATTCATTTTCATAATGATAGTACTCAAAAGAAACACAGAAAAGCCTATCATCAGAGGATTAATAGAGATGAATAGGCCAGCAATTATTGATGACAAAATCAATTTACCTCAAAATATAGACATTAATACATATGCGAATGATGAGGCATATAAAATTGCAAGAGCAAACCCCTATACATTAAAACTCATAAAAAAACACATGCTCAACAAACACAATCCATGAAGAAATTGAATGCAAATATAATAGGAAAGAAATAAGAATGACATCCGCAACCTCAGCAGAATCAGCGATTCTCGGAATTGCAAGCTTAAACCCTATTACAGCAGCAATAGCAGCCCTATACTCTGCAGGCAAAAGCATCAATGACTTTATCAATGTTCACATTGATAATCTCAAGCAGTCTGAAAACCACACAATAGCAAGCACAGGAAGAGTTCTTGAATCAGCGAAATTCGGATTCGGCTTGGGCTACATTTCTTCGGTTGCAATTATTGCAATTGGACAACTAATCCTTGGGAACAATCTAATATCCACTGCTGCGTCTGTAGCTGGCACGCTAGGATCTGCAGCAGCTCTGTCAAACCCAATAGCGATGACCTGCGGAGCAGTCG
Organism: Comamonadaceae bacterium UBA2334; assembly: GCA_002344885.1. Lineage (GTDB taxonomy): Bacteria > Pseudomonadota > Gammaproteobacteria > Burkholderiales > Burkholderiaceae_C > UBA2334. The sequence goes on along the minus strand of DDUQ01000127.1, from coordinate 7,438 downwards.
GAGCGATCTGTTATGGATGGGCTGCACTTACTAAACAAGAACGGGAAGCGATTCTCCACAGAATAAATGTTGGCCTCGAAATTGGCATCGAACTAATCAAATCTATAATAAACTTCGTCATCACAAAATCAAAAGAGCTAATTGATTCAAAGCATCTAGCTGAATTCAAAATTTTCATAGGTGAACAGGCTCAAAAATTTGGCAAAAAGCTGTCAGATGTGACCAAACTATCTGAGGACAAGCTCAGTGATTTATTCGATTGGAGCAAAAAAGTAACACTGGAAATCAGCAACAAAACCAGTGAACTAGGATCGCAAGTAGCAATAAAGACAAATGAAGTTGGAGAAGAGATCAATCGAAATATATCATCTGGAATATCACGACTGAGCAACGGAGCAAGTGAAGTTGTTCAAACAATAAAACATAAAATCAATAAATAATGTAAACATTCGTCAAGCAATTTGGCCAATAGACACATACATAAATGAATGATACATCGGCATACACCATTGGCAAGAGCATAGTTAGCAGGTACAAAAATTCGATAAGAAACATTCTATCTATAAAGTGGATAATTTTTGCAATACTAATAGCCTGTTCAGCATTGTTATTTGGAAAATCCATCAGATTCATTTTTGCTGCCGCAGCATACAATTTGTTAATTCTTCAGATTTATGCAACATGGAGGCAGTTAATAACCAGGCAATGGGGCAATTCAATAGTATCTATTTTTATTGCCACAACATTATTTGAACTAGCAGGCACATTAACCAAAATTTTGCACCTAAGACTGGTATTGATTGCAGTCGTAATAGCAATTCCCGCATATTACTTTTTTAAATCTGCAAAATTTTATTTTGACACCATCTTTGCGGATCTAGATCATCGGTTCATACGATCAATAAACTCCCCTGAAATCAAAAAATGGGCTTTGATCACCATATTCATACTTTTCACAGCAGCCACAATTGCTATGCTTTTCATTCCCGGGTCAACTCACGCAGTCGGATCTTTGTTTAAGATCATAGGATTCGTAATTTTCATTATTCTGATCACGGTTTTATATCTGTTACTGATATCCGCAATATATGCATTTCCACTTGCAATCGCCACCATAGTAATGTCATTACTTCTATTGAGCAAATGCGAGTCAGATCTCGACAGCAAATCAGATTCAAATCAACCAATTCACCATCAGGATAAAACCTCTTCTTTATAAACAAAATACGAATACTTCATCAGCAACATAAAGTGAACCTCAATAAAGCAATAATTTTTCAAGATAAGTCCATCAAAAGCAGAATCTAAACTCTTTAATGTACCCGCCATGGAGAAATCCTCGGTGGGTTTTTCTTTGTCCATTCAACTCAAAGGGAGTTCCATGCACCCATTGCGTATCCACGCATCTATTCACCACACAGCCCAACAACACCCCGACCCAACCCTGAGGAAACTGATAACTAGACGAATCGAAGAACTCACCGACCACACCGAAGACCTTGCAGATCTGATTAACATCTACATCCTTGAACCCAGCGACACATTGACCACGGTTGATGTCCAGCTGGGTTTTTCTTTGGGCGAACGCCCTATCGATGTGATCGAAAGTCACCCAGGCTGGTACGAACTCACCATCGTGCTATCCGATGACGGTTTCGGTGTCGTTCTGTATATACCCATTTCCTCAGACACAGATCCACATTTACTCACGATATGCCAATCACACATCACATAAATCCTGATTTATCCACCCAGCACGCTTTCTCACCACCCCACAGTCCGCCCACCGAGGCGGCTTTTTTATGTCCAAACCACCATTGACCACATTCACCGATGAATCGATTACCGCTGTCATTCAGAAGCTGCCCCCTCTGTTGGTCGAACTCTGGCACGAGAGAGCAACCATCAGGGAGTTTGACGGTGGATTGCCCCGTGATCTGGCCGAGGCACTGGCATTGATCGACGTGGTCCGCCTGTATCCACTGGAAACCCTGGTTGCGCTCACACAAAAGTGAGGAATCTTGCGTATCTATATCGATAGCTATTTCTAGCTGTCATTCATCCACAAAGAAAGGAAATCACTATGACAGTTCTTGTCCTCAAGACAGCCGAATCCCCTTCCCTGTCTGGCAAATCAACATTGACCTATCAGATCGGTGCCACATCAGCCGAGCAACTGTTCATTCGCATCAGTGGCAATTCAGGTGGTGGCCTGTATTGCAAGGAATGGTTCGATCTGTCAACCATTGAGTCCTGCCTTTCATCCGACTCCTCATCGGATCCCAGGATTCCAGATTCCCAGGAGTCAGCGATCACTGGAGGGATGATGGCAGCCGGGGGGGTGGAGGTGGGGGCAGATCGCCAGGACTTCCCCGGTGTCGGTCCCGCTGACCTGAGGGTGGTCATTGGACGGCGCTCCATCAACACCTTGGGGTTTGTCATGGCGGCATTGAATCACCTCGGTCTGGTGCGTCCCAGCAAGCACAAGCCGGGGAAGTTCATGCCTCAGTCCACTGATGTGTTTCGAATGGAGATGGCTGCCCTGTTTCATTCATTGCCCATTGACTCATCACATATTGACGAATCAGCCCCTGACAGCTCATCGGGCACTGACGAGATTGCATCTCAGTCACCGATAGCCAAACCAAAGCGCAAATCGAAGTGATCTTTGGAGTTGAAGTCCATGGGTGCATGTCTTTCTTACACAGTAAGTCCATGTATTCCATGAACCAATAACACTGGATTGCTATGTATTTTGGATACCGAACCGATACCGATCTGTTTCACCCCAAAGGAGTTTGGATGTTTGTATTGACCACAATTTTGATCACCGTTGCCATCTTGAGTTTGCTCATTCAGGGCTTGCGGTATGCAGGTGTGGCCTGTGCCCTGGTGCTTGTGTATCTGTTTCCCCTGTATGCCAGTTTCCTGATGCTGGTGGGTCTTGGGTTGTTTCAGTTTTTTCGTGTCAAGTAACGCTTCAAAGGATTTTCAACATGTTTTACGACGATGTGTTTTTTCAAGCTGTGACGACAGCGATGGATCTGGATGTGCCGATGAGTCTGATGCCGCTGGTGATCACGAATCAAGCGGCTTTGCTTTCTGGGATGACTTCGGAGGCGATTGAGTACCGGGCCATCGGCTGACCGGACAGTCGGCAACTGCTCCCCCCACCTCCCCCCACTGCCACCACCTGGGATGCCTCGCGTGTCTGGTGCTGGGGTCACGGGGGTCTGGAAACCTGGAATTCTGGAAACCTGGAATACCTGAGTGGTCCACGTCCTATTGCAGAACACCGGCTTTTAGTGATATATTCTTGTTTGACACAACTAGTTTCATCTAACAATTGTTGTCGCGATGGTCAACGAACCCATTTGTTCGTGCCCATATACACCCTGGTGGTTATCGTCAATGGACGCTGAGAAATATGGAATCGCGCTTTTTTGGTGCGGTACCGAGACTCATCATGACGACAGCCGCTATAGGTAACAGTCGTCTGGTGTCCCGGTATCGCAGTTTTATTAACTGTTTAAAAGGATACTGAATGGATAACACTGTTACACCGCATCTCTCTTGCCCTCAGGCTTCTGACAGTCTGCTGAATTGGGCACTCTACTGGTTTCGTTTTGGCTTCAAGGTGGTGCCAATCCGACCACAAACCAAAATTCCCGCTGTGAAGTTTGATGGTTGGCTCGACTCCTTGAACGAAGCCAAGATCATCCAATACTGGCTCAAAAACCCAAACCATGAACTCGCCTGCCTGCTCGATAAGGACACGCTGGTTCTCGATGCCGACACGGCTGAATCAGCCAAGGTCATTCAAGACATCGAAGAGCGATTCGGTATCACGCCCTTACTTCGTGTAGCAACGGCCAAGGGTTGCCACCACTATTTCTCCGTGCCCCCCAGCGTCTACGTCAAGTCTGACAGCCACTGCACGTCTCAGTTTCCCGAACGGATCGATGTCCGTGCCGAGAGAAGCATGGCGATGCTGCCACCCTCCACGGGCAAACACATCGAGGTATTCACCGTACAAAACAAGTCGGACCTGATGCCGGTTTCTCAGGAGATGGTGGATACCATCTTCATTCACAACGAGCGTTCTGTACCCAGACCGAATGCGCCACTGGTGAACCGCACCTATGTGGATGAGGAACAGGGTGGAACCACGCCCATTCATGTCCTTCGTGATTTGCTTGAGTACATTGACCCTGATGTGGGTTACCAGGACTGGACCAATGTGATGATGGCCATCTTCCATGAGACGGCTGGCAGCGATGCGGGCCTGGCTCTGGCAGATGAATGGAGCAGCAAGGGTGAGAAGTACCGGGGCATCAGTGAGTTGCAGATCAAGTGGGATTCGTTTGACCTGAACTTTGCTACCCCCATCACGATCAGGACCATCCAAAAGATGGCTGGTGCCAATGGCGCTGACACGCTCTCCATCTTGTCACGTGCGACTGAATTTGAGCCTTGTGAATATGAAGTCATTCCATATGGAGGTCCAGCAACTACCAAAGCCTTGGCAACTGCCACCCCTGATGAATCAGAGGTTCAGAAAACAACTCCTGCCGCACCTGTGCAATCTACTGTCGTCAACCCGCTGGCCAAGTTCTCGCTGCGTGACAAAGTAGAAGATCTGGAGAAGTTGCAATCCAACAAGCGCTACATCCTGAAAGACATTGCCTTGATGGGGCAAGCCACTGTGCTGTTTGCAGCACCGGGTACCGGCAAGACCCTGTTGTGTCTGCACTTGATCTTCGAGGCAATCCGTAACGGCACAGTCGATCCGGAAAAGGTTTGCTACCTTGACTTTGATGACAACCTGAACGGTCTGACCGACAAAACACGGCTTGCAGCCGAACATGGCATACATGTCTTGTCTGATGGCCACGCAGGTTTCAGCTTGCCTCGATTCATTGAGGAAATCCAGGAGACCATCAAGAATGGTGCTGCCAGTGGCATGGTACTGGTGCTCGACACATTGAAGAAATTTGCAGATCAGACCAACAAGCGTGAATCGTCAGACTTCAACAAACTGATGCGCCAGTTCACTTTGGCAGGTGGCACGGTCGTGGCATTGGGCCACACCAACAAGAATCCTGGCACCAACGGCAAATCGGTTCATGCAGGCACATCAGACATCGTGGAAGATTTTGACTGTGCCTACATGATCGAAAAAATCAGTGATGAGGCAGGTGTGATTACTGTCCAATTTGAGCGCAAGAAAAGCAGAGGCTCGGTTGTGGACAAGGTTGCCTATCAATACGTGAACACACGCGGTTGCACCTACGAGGAGTTGCTGCTGTCGGTCACTGAAATTCAACCAGACGTGCTCGATCAACGACAGGTCAAGGCAGCCATGGTTCGGGATGATGAAATCATTCAGGTTACCAAGACTGAAATTTCCGGTGGTGCCCTTGGAAAAATGTCGCTCGTTGCGAACATCAGCAAGCAAACTGGCAGTTCACGGGCGAAGGTTCTTGCTGTTTTGGACAAATACACAGGCTCTGACCCTGCAAAGCACTTCTGGTCCGAAACCAGACGGGCCAAAGGCGAGATCGTGTATTCACTGTTGGAGAGCACGGTGGTCGCGGACAGGGCGACCGATCTGGTCGTCGTGGAAGAAGACTTTGCAGATGCAGACTTCTGACGCTGCCCCGACCCAGGGTTGACGGTCTGTTCAGTTCTCCAGATTCCCAGAAATCCAGGTTTTCAGGATGCCCCCTCCGACCGAGGGTGGCCACCCCAACCTGAGGCGCTTCGGCGTCATCGAGTACTCACTCGCCAGCACGCAGGTCATCGGCCCCATCGGCTGATTGACCCGCGCTGCCCTTCACTTTTCAACTTTCAACTGGAACCTCCCCCTGGTCCTTGTGGCTCGGGGGTGGCTTTCCCATTACTTTTTTCAAAGGAGATCGCCATGCCTGTCGTCAAAATGACCAATAAGTTCATCCGGTCTGGCCTCGTCGTGCCCTCCGGTAAGGATCGCATCGAATACGTTCCGGATGATTTGCCCGGTATGTATGTGTCTGTCAGTGCCATCTCTCCGGGTATCGGCACGTTTTTCTACCGCTACAAGGATGCCCGAGGCAAGACCTGCCATGTCAAGGTGGGTCGTACCTGTGATCTGTCTTTGTCTGATGCACGCAAACAGGTGATTCAGCTCAAGAGCCAGACCGCACAGGGGAAAGATCCGCATGCCGAGGGTTTGGCACGCAAGGCGGTGGTCACGGTGGACGTGTTTTTCACAGAACACTACTTTCCCCATGTCACACCCCGCAAGCGTTCATGGAAACGGGATGAGGAGTTGTTTCGGCTGCGTATTCAGCCTGAGTTCGGCCACCTGCGTCTGAACCAGATTGAACGCAAGCATGTTCAGCAGTTTCATGCTTCGCTGCTGGATGATGGCCTGAGTCCTGCCACAGCAGATCACCACGTCAAGTTGCTCCGCTATGCCCTGAATTTGGCCGTGGAGTGGTCAATGCTGGAGAAGAACCCGGTCGCTGGTGTATCGCTGTTCAGTGTGGACAACAAGGTGGAGCACTACCTGTCTGATGAGCAACTTGGCTGCTTGTTGGATGTGCTGCGCACAGATGACAACCGCACTGTGTGTCTGATTGCCATGTGGTTGCTCAGTACGGGGGCTCGGTTAAATGAAGCCTTGCAGGCCACCCATGCCCAGATTGACCGGGCCAATCGTGTCTGGCGCATTCCAGCTACCAATTCAAAATCGAAGCGGATGCGTTCAGTGCCTCTGAATGACTCGGCTTTGCATGTGTTGGATCAGCTGACTACGCTGGGCAGGTTCGATCACCTGTTTATCAACGAGAAAACCAAGGAGCCCTACACCACGATCATGAAGGTCTGGTCACGGCTGCGTCAGAAGGCTGGCTTGCCTCACTTGCGTATCCATGATTTGCGCCATGGGTTTGCCAGTCTGCTGGTCTCGGGTGGTCGCACGTTGTATGAGGTGCAGCAGATCCTGGGTCATTCCGACCCGAAGGTCACGATGCGATATGCCCACCTGTCGAGCAAGTCGTTGCAGGATGCGGCCAACAGTGCTTCGGTGCTGCTGATGCCCCAAGCCAAGGCTGCCGCCTGACGGTGTCACCGGGGAACACCCTCCCCTTGTGCCATAACGGTACCGTCTGGCCACCGTTGCGACCGGGGGATGGCTGCCCCCATGGGTGGGGCCGGGGTACCCTCCTCGGCTCTATCAGCCAGCGCGCCGCCTCGGTTCTGGTTTCGTTCGGAAGGCATCGCTATAACTGGTTGAATCCATTGGGATTTGTGGACATACCAGTCGTTGAAAGGGCGTCTGGTTCGACAGGGGATCGGTATTCGGAACGTGTCACAATGAAGCGACAGAAAAAGCGTTACAAATCTTCGGACTTGAGCGCCAAAGCGTCAGCTGTCAGTTGGACTGTTAATCCGT
>DDUQ01000110.1 GCA_002344885.1 Comamonadaceae bacterium UBA2334 | reverse complement strand
ACCAGGTTTTCGAGGGGTCTTCAACCCGCCCAGACAGCTTCATCAACGAACAACAGGACACAATCGCGGAGGTGCTGATTGAACTTACCGACAAGGTGGCTCGATTGGGTAATTTGCAAGGCATGGGTTCCAAACAGCGCCATGAAAGTGGACGCGAACTTGCCCTTGCCAGTCCCTCGGCCACCCTGAAGCACAACGGCAACCCCCGGCGGCTGATCTGGATGTTGAACGGCAAATGCCATCCAGCCGATCAGGTAGTCAAAGCTAGCCTGATCACCGTTGCAAATGTTGTCCCTGATGTGGTTTTTAAACAGCGCCCAGTTTCCTTGTGAAGGCACCACCGAAAAGCCCCGCCAAGTGTTGTAAGTGCCTACCGGAGTTGGCTGACCAGGCATGAAAACAATCTGGTTGAACGTCCGGCGGGCAGGGTGCTGGTACCAAAGTCCAACAACTGGTACATCCTCGAACTTGTTTCCAACCTTGACACGAGCGCGGCGGTTGGCATGGTGCTCTTTGAAGTCTTTGAGGGGGTATGCCTGGAGGACTTCCCGCCGCATTTCATGGTTGTAGGTCTCGGCAAAGACGTAGTTTTTTCCGCCCGAGAAGGCCACGAAGTGCGACTGATTCAGTCGTTCTGCCTCTGCGTGCATTGGCTCGAATGTGTCCGCCCAACCATGTTTCTTTGCCTCGTAGAACACACTACCAAGCGTGATGGCGTCAGCCTCAGGGGCATCCTTGAAACTGGCCCAAGTTGCCTCTGCATCGTCGGAGTCGAACTTGTCTGACTTTTTTGACCATTCCAGCCACAACTCGTTAGCGGTATCCTGGGGCAAGTTCTGCTTCATCGCAATGCCGAAGTTCACCCACGTCGTTCGGTCATCTGCCGGAATGGCTGACAGCGCACTCCGGACACGTTCCAAATCGACAGACATAACGTTGGGGCGGGCGGGCAAATGCGCTTTTGGTTTGACTGGCACTTCCGGTACGGTCCCCACGTCAAGGAGATTGCCATCGACTGTGAAAACTTGGTACAGAGGTACAGCGTCGAATGGGCATGCGGGCGTGAACCAAATCTGGGCTGTTGTGTCGCAGCGTGAGTCCAACGCCCCTTTGAATGCTGCGTTGAAAAACACGTAGACCTTGTGGTGGTCATCAGGGGAGACTGGCGTGGCGTATGGGATCAAGATGCGCCAGCGCGGGTCGCCAGGGTGGTGGCTGTAGGTGGTGAAGGCAATGCAGAAGGTTCCTTCCATGATTTTTTCGATATCGGGTCGGCTGAAATTGCCACCGTCGATGTCAATCATGAAGCCTGACATGACCTGCATGTCCTTTGCAGCTCTGGTGTTTGGCCGTGCGAATGTGCCCAAGATGATGTACTCGCCGTCCTTCTCGGTAAACCGCAGTTTTTTCTGGACTTCGTCCTTTTTGTCGAGTGCGAGGTAAGTGGAAAGTGGAAGCCGCCCCCTTTTGCTGTCTGGCTTGGTGAAGCGAGACAACAAGTCTTTAACGGTCAATTTCTGTGGCTTAGGCGATGTGTCGTGAGCGTTTGCGCCGAAGCAGACATTTAGTGTGTGGGTCAGGATTTTTTCGGGGATGCCTTTGCACAGCGCACTAGTGCGCTTTTGCATCTTGTTTGCACGGGAGTTCATGATGAGGGTCCTGGTTTGAGGTCCCTGATCCGCACGCGGCACCATATTTGTACCTGCCGTACTTCACTCTAGGGGTTATTGCTGAAAATGCCAAGGGGCGATATCGGCTGGCGTTGCGATGAATTACAGCTGAGATGTATACTGGTCAGTTTGTTGTTGCGCCGCTAGGCGCTGCCAACTGAGGGGGTTGTGGAGACGTCTCCATGTTTGTCCTCGACAGATGTATCACGCTTCCGCCTTTTCCGCAGAAATGCCTCCCGATCTCACTGGCTATTTGCGGACCCAAATTCAAATGAAGCAATTGCGGTTTTCCGTCGGCTACAACATAGGCAATTACGTCGACAATCTCCACATCTATGCGCCTGTAGGTCATGCTGGGACTCCCAGCAACTTGCGAATCTCTGCCACGGGCCAGGCTAAGCGACCGTTGATGTTCAACGGGCGGATGGGGCCGTTCTGGCGGCAGGCCCAGATGCGCAGCGTTTGGGGGCGGCGGTTGAGGTGTACAGCCGCCTCGCAGGTTGGGATCACCCGGCGTGTGTCCCGGTCAAGGGCGGTGAGTTGGACACCGTCAGGAAATGGTTTTGGTGGGTTGAAAGACATCGTTTCTCCTTTGGAAATGTCGATGTCTGAGTGTCGAAGCGAGGGTATCTACCTCCGCAACCCACTAACTGACCCTCTCCTTGATGTGTACCACTGCTAGTCTGCGATGTCACCATCTTGTCGCATCTGCTGCCATATCTTGTCGAAGCTAGATGACGCCGTGAACGGGGGTTGACCATCAACCAAATCTCTCACTTGTTTCTTTACTCCGGTCATCCCCTTGGGGGCTTTGGGAAGGTTTTCAGGGTCGTACCCGAGTTGTTGTATAGCGACCAAGATCGCAGCACGTTGTGCTGCGCTCGCTTGCAGAGGCTTGATCGGCTGTATGCCCCCGCTTGGCCGTATAGACAAGCCATCTGCCAGCTCCGTGTAGCCCTTTTCATGCAACCAAGGTAGTAACTGGGCCTTGTTGATGTATAGGCAATTTCCACTGATACCTTGTGAGTAACTTAACCTACCAGCCATCACTCCTGCCTCAAGCAGTTTCTTGTGCCTTGTTACATCAGCAGCTCTACCGATGTTGTTAAACCCAGGTTCTGCCTCCGTGTACTCGTGTGCGAACTTGGGGTCTACACCGTGCATCAATAATGCGAGTTCATCTATGGAGTACGCATCAAAATCTGACCACTTCGTGAGGTCTGGCACCCATCGAGACATGTTTCTGATCCAGTCTATCGTGTATTGCACCGTGCAACGCCTAGCCATGAAGCGAGATTACCTAAGCGCCTAGAAATTCAGCTCTGTTGTGCGCCAGTGGCCAGCGGGAGGTCTGAGTTTTCGGTTGGATTGAGGCCGGCCTAGCTGAAGCGAAACGGCTTTTAGGCTTTTACCCGCCCGCTCGCTACAGCTTCACGCAAAAGCGTGTCGATGCGGGTCTGCCAGCCTGCCCCGGTCGCTTTGAATGCCTCAAGGGCCGCGGTGTCTAACCTCAAAGTAACCTGAGTCTTGCTTCCGCTGCCCAACGGTCGCCCCGGTCTTTTCATGCTTGCTATCTCGCTGGCGCTGGGCTCGTAGGTGTCGGGGTCTTGGCTGATACCCGCCGCAATGGCGGCATCCTCGGCAGGTGTTGGCATTGCTAGTACGCGGCCACCTCGCGTTTTAACCGTTGATGTTTGCATAGCTTTTGACCTCTCGACTGTTGGCTTTCCTCAAACTGATGATGCGGCGCTCGGTGGGTGCACCTTCAGGGCGATCGACAAACACCACGCAATACAGGCGGTCGCCGGCAATGGCGTAGCCGATTAGCCTTTGCTCACCATAGTCGCGGCGCGCATCAGGTTTGCACATCAGGGTGTCCCACTCCAGGGTCTTTGCCAGCACCAGCGACACTCCATGCTTTGCTTGGTTGCTCGCGTCCTTGGCCGGGTCAAACGTGATTTGGAGCATGGATTATTGTAGTTACGTTTATTGAATCTGCAAGTCAACCCACCAGCGCCAGCTTGCCAGCCCCTGCTTTGTTTTCAAACGTCACCCCGGCCTGCTCAAGAACCCATGCCTCAACCTTTTCATGGTATAGACGCAGCAGGTCAGGCGGGCGGCGTTTGTAGTGCTTTTCAGCGGTGGCCGATGGCTTGTGCCCCTGAATCTGTGCAACCACGCCAGCGGGAATCTCCAGCCACTCGGTCAGGCTAGCGAATGAGCGGCGCAGGCCATGCAAGGTCAGCCCATCAATCCCAGCTACGGTACAGGCTTGGGTATGGGGGGTGTTGGGTTTGGTGATGTGTCCGCTGGCGCTGGTCTCCAGCATGTCGCCTTCTGGTGCCTCTGTGCCACGCTTTGCGGCCTTGTGGGCTCTGCGGCGGATGTTCTTGCTGTCGAGTCGTAACGTCTTTGCGCTGGAAAACACCCAGTCATTGCGGCGGGGCAGAGCAGCAATCAGACTGTGAACGTATGGGGTCAGGGGAATGACCCGTTCACCTTCAACCTTGTCGCGGATGGTTAGCACGCGCCAATGGGTTTTGATGTCATCCCAACGCAACTCCAGCACTTCTCCGGGTCTGGCGCCGGTCAAAAGCAAGATTTGCAGGTAAGCCGAGACGGTTGGGTTGGGCATTTTCTTGACGGCTTCAAACCACGCGGGCAACTGCTCGCGGGTCAGAACATCTTCTTTGCGAGTGGGTTTGCCCAATACCTCGCGAGCTTTCTTTGACTTGGTCGGGTTGCTGCTTGACAGGATGCTGGCATATTGCGGCTGGTCTTTGCACCAGTTCAGGAATACGGACAGTTGACGTAACGCCAACCGGGCAGATGATGGCCGGTCTTTACCCTCAATGGCTGCCCATCTTTCGATGGTGGGCCCGTCCAAATCTTTAAGGGCCAGCGGCATAAGTGGGGCCAGCGGGCCTGGTTTGGTCAGCTTGTCGGTCATGCCCCGTCGTTTGGAAGGCTGGCCGCCCAAACTGGCCTTTTCCAGATGGCTCTGGTAATGCGCTTCGCCCCAGTGTGGCCGACGCTCCTCGACGTAGGTGGACCAAACCTCTTCAACCGTGACGGCTGTCCGCTTGGCTGCTTCTTCTGCTTCTTGCTGCTTTTTCTTTTGGAGCTCGCGTTCAGCCTGTTCCTGACGTTCCAACTCTCTGGGGTCGGTGCCGTTGTCAAGCATCACCGCCAACTTGCGTGCTTCAGCACGTGCTTGGTCAATGGTCCAAGTCTTCACATCGCCGATGGTGCGTCGAATGGTCTTTCGGTTCAGTTTGGACTCAAAGACGAACGACTTCGCGCCGGTGTTGGTCACTCGAACGCGAAGTCCGGGTACCTTGCTATCACGCAAGAACGCTTGGGCCTTGATGTCTGTTCGGCAGGTCAGTCGCTCGATGACACCTGCTGTCAAGTCGACAGGCTTCGAGGTGTCAGGAGCGTCTGCTTTTTTGGGGCGTGCCATGTTGGGCTCCTCTGAGTAGGCTACACAGTGTTCTGTGTAGCCACAGTGTAGCCAAAATTCAGCAATTTTCCCAAATGAAGATCAACGCAGTGTTAGTGGGAAATGCAATTAAGTTGTTGATTTGTATTGCTTAAATCAAATTTACATCAACACTGAGCAACGCGCATAAACACGTATTTAATGAGATTGTGATTCTGGTTGTCGTGGGTTCGAGCCCCATCAGTCACCCCATATAAAACAACAACATAGCCCGGTTCTGCCGGGCTTTGTTGTTTCTGGGCTTGATCAGTTCACCAGAACCAGTTTCCCCGTCACGCCACGGCTCGCCATGGTGGCGAACGCGTGCTTCAGTTCGCGCATGGGCAATGTCTCGTGGATCAGGGGTTTGATCTTGCCTTGGCCGTACCAGGCCGCCAGGGTTTGCATCATGGCAGCGTTGGCCTTGGGCTCGCGCTTGGCGAATTCACCCCAGAACACACCGACCAACGATGCGCCTTTGAGCAGCGGCAGGTTCATCGGCATGTTGGGGACGGGCCCGCCTGCGAAGCCGACCACCAGGTAACGGCCTCGCCACGCAATGCTGCGAAAAACGGGCTCTGCCAAGTCTGCTCCCACGGGGTCGTACACCACGTCAGGGCCTTTGCCGTTGGTCAACAGTTTGAGTTGGTCTCGCAGGCCGCCCGATGGTGTGTGTTCGCTGTAGTTGATGGTCGCATCTGCCCCCAGGCTGACACATGCTGCGCATTTTTCGGCGGACGATGCTGCGGCAATGACGGTCGCGCCAACTGCCTTCGCGATCTGGATGGCGGCTGTGCCCACGCCACCTGCCGCACCGAGTATGAGCACGGTCTCGCCGGCTTCCAAAGCGGCCCTGTCCACCAGCGCATGGTAGGAGGTCGCATAAGTCATGATGAAGGCTGCCGCATCCACCGCCGGGAACCCCGCGGGCAAAGGCATGCAGAGGTGTGCAGGCGCAAGGGTGTGCGTGCCAAAGCCACCGGTGCCGCTCAGGCATGCCACAGCCGTGCCGACAGGCAGGTGCTGCACACCTTCGCCCACTGCCTCGACCACACCCGCATATTCGGCACCCGGTACGAAGGGCAAAGCGGGCTTGATTTGATATTTGTTTTGGACGATCAGCAGGTCTGGGAAATTCAGGCTCGCAGCTTCGATTCGGATCAGCACCTCACCTTTGCCCGGTTGGGGTGTGGGCAGGTCTTGCCATGTCAGGGCTTCTACGCCAATGGGGTTTTCGCACAGCCAGGCTTGCATCAGGAGTCTCCAGGGTTGTTTGGGGTGGCGCGCATGATAGGCACAAGCTGCTTTGCTGCCCATCTGCCGTTTGTCGCAACTGCGACGTTGGGCATCTGCCTGATGTTTGCCTGGTTGTGGGTGCATCTGGTGCACAGGCAACGCGCAGGGCGGTACAGGTGACCGGCAAACACAACATCACCGAGAGGCCATTACCGACAGACCCGTGGGCCTTTACCTACAATCCGTCCGATGAAAATTTTGCTGTCCAATGACGATGGTTACCAGGCACCGGGTATCGTTGCCCTGTACGAGGCTCTGCGAGATTTGGCCGATGTCGAGGTGGTGGCTCCCGAGCACAACAACAGCGCCAAATCCAATGCGCTGACGCTGCATTCACCTTTATACGTGCACCGGGCGTCCAACGGGTTTCGCTATGTCAATGGCACGCCCGCCGATTGCGTGCACATCGCGCTGACGGGACTGCTGCCCGACAAGCCCGATCTGGTTGTTTCCGGCATCAACAACGGTGCCAACATGGGCGACGACACCATTTACTCGGGCACGGTGGGTGCCGCGATGGAAGGTTATTTGTTCGGCGTGCCTGCCATCGCGTTTTCGCAGGTTGAGAAAGGCTGGGCCCACCTGGACACGGCCGCTACCACCGCCCGGGAATTGGTCCGCCAGATGCTGCCCACGTTGGCCCGTCGCACAAGCGAAGCGGCCAATGCCACCGAGCAGACCGCTGCCATCCACGATCAGGGTGCCTGGTTGCTGAACGTCAACATTCCCAATGTACCGTTGGCAGATTTGAAAGGCTTCAAGGTTGCGCGGCTGGGGCGTCGTCATGCGGCTGAAGCTGTGATCACGCAGGTCAGCCCGCGTGGAGAAACCATGTACTGGATCGGCAGCGCCGGGCCAGCGCGGGAAGACGGTGACGGTACCGATTTCCATGCAACCGCTGAAGGGTATGCCACGGTCACCCCGCTTCAGGTGGACCTGACCCACCATGCCGTGCTGCCCTATTGGGCGCCGGCTGCCAGTCAGTTGGCCCGCACCTTGCGGTCGCTGTCATGACGCACGGTAACCGGCCCCGGCCGACCTTTCCGGCTGCGCTCAAGACAGCACCTGCAGTGGCGCTGGGTGCCAATAAAAATATAGCATTCAACGCATTACAGAAAAGCGTTAAAGCCGTTTCAGAATCATCAACCGGTGTGGGGTTGGATTCTGCTGCCGTGCGGGCGGCCATGGTGCGCAAGCTGGCTGCGCAAGGTGTGCAGCACGAGGGTGTGTTGCGTGCCATGGGCGAGATCGAACGGCACGGATTCGTCGACAGCGCGCTGGTCAATCAAGCCTACGAGGACACCAGCTTGCCCATCGGATTGGGGCAGACCATTTCCAAGCCCAATGTGGTAGCACGCATGTTGGAGTTGCTGATTCACCAGCGCCCGCTGCCACTGGGTCGGGTACTGGAGGTGGGCACGGGTTGTGGCTACCAGGCGGCGTTGCTCAGCCGCATCTGTACCGAGGTCTACACCATTGAACGGCTCAAGGGTCTGCATGAGAAGGCACGCAACCTGTTGCGACCTTACCGCATCCCCAACATTCATTTGCTGTTCGGCGATGGCATGCTGGGGTTTCCCAGTGGCGCACCTTATGCAGGCATCATTGCTGCAGCCGGTGGCGATGCAGTGCCACAGGCCTGGCTCGACCAACTGGCCGTTGGTGGACGGATCGTTGCGCCCGCCAGTTTGGGTAAAACGTCACAGAGTCTGGTCATTGTTGACAGAACGCCGCAGGGATTTCAGCAGACCGTGCTCGAGGCCGTGCAGTTCGTCCCTCTAAAATCCGGCATCGGCTGAGCCAACTGTTCGTTCCGGACAGGTTGGCGGCCATTTCCTGCCTCCGTACGCCCAAGACGCCCATGCCTACCAGCCACTCCGCCGCATTGCCATTCACTCACCGCTGCCGTTCCCATGTGTCGGGCAAACGGGTGCACACCTGGGTCGCCGCAGGGCTGTTGGTGTTGCTGGCGGGTTGTTCGACGCAGCGCGTGGCCCCGCCTGCACCGGTGGAAGACAGGGGGGCGGCACGCAATCAGTTGCCGCCCGCACCGGTGGCCGTCGCACCAGCGCCAGCGGCGGCCCCAACGGCACCCCTGACGCCCCTGCCGGGTGCTGAGAATGCGGGCAAGCCCGGTTACTACACGGTGCGGCCCGGTGACACCCTGATCCGCATCGCGCTGGAGACCGGACAGAACTGGAAAGACATTGCCCGGTGGAACCAGATAGACAACCCCAATCGGATCGAAGTCGGCCAGGTGCTGCGGGTGGTGCCGCCAACGGCGGCCTCGCTGGCGCAAGCCAGCAAGCCAAACGTTGCGCCAGCGCCTGCTGCGGCCGCCGCCTCTGCACCATCGGGGCTGGGCGTGTCGACCTCAGCCGTCTCCGGCACGGGCAGTGTGGCCGCGCAACCCTTGCCTGCTGCGTCCACAGCGCCAGCAGCAGCACCGACACCTGCACCTGCACCTGCGCCAGCTTCGGGCAAAGCAGAGGCTGACGAGGTAGCTTTCATCTGGCCCGCGGCTGGGAACGTGATTGCCAACTTTGACGATCAGAAAAACAAGGGTCTGGGCATCCACGGCAAGGCAGGCGATGCGGTGTTGGCTGCGGCCGAAGGCCGTGTGGTGTACGCCGGCTCTGGCTTGCGTGGCTACGGCAACCTCATCATCCTGAAACACAACAATACGTTCCTGACTGCATATGCCCACAATCAGGTCCTGCTGGTCAAGGAGGATCAGAACGTGAAGCAGGGGCAGAAGATTGCCGAGATGGGCAGCAGCGATGCTGACCGGGTGAAGCTTCATTTTGAAATCCGCCGCAATGGCAAACCGGTGGACCCTGCCAAGTACCTGCCAGGTCGCTAAAGTCCCTGTGCGGCCCGTTGATCCCGGGCCTGAGACAATCGGGGCATGTCTCATGCCTCTTCGCCCCTGCCATCACTGGCCAGCGCACTGAACGCTGCCAAACACGCCAAGCCCTCGTCTGCCACTACAGCGCCTGCAACCGGTGCATCAGCGGCTACCCCCCCACCGACCGAACGCGACCTGGCTGCCGATCATCACCTGGCCACAGATGCTGGCCAGAGCGGCGGAGGCCGCCCACCGGTACCGTTGGCGCAAGACCACGGCTTTCCAGACGACTGGCTGCACGTCAACTCTCTCGACCTCGAAGCCCAGGGCGTGGCCCGCAAGGCCGACGGCAAAGTTGTCTTCATCGACGGTGCGTTGCCATTCGAGTGGGTCTCAGCCCAGGTCAACCGCAAGAAGAACAACTGGGAAGCAGCCACGCTGACCGCCGTGCACCGGGAGTCCTCACAACGGGTGACGCCGGGCTGTCCTCACTTCGGCCTGCATGCCGGTGCGTGCGGCGGTTGCAAGATGCAACACCTCGACGCCACTGCACAGGTGGCCATGAAGCAGCGCGTGCTGGAGGACAACCTGTGGCACCTCGGCAAAGTCAAACCAGACACCCTCTGGCGGCCGATACAGGGGCCTGCCTGGGGCTACCGGTACCGGGCAAGGTTGTCGGTTCGGCATGTGGTCAAGAAGGGGGCGGTGCTCATCGGATTCCATGAGCGCAAGAGCCGCTACGTGGCAGACATGTCGGTCTGCCCGGTGTTGCCCCCGCACGTCAGTGCCATGTTGCTGCCGCTGCGCCAGTTGATTGCCAGCATGGACGCGCGGGACACCTGCCCACAGATCGAGCTGGCCTGTGGCGACGACGTGACGGCCCTGGTGCTGCGGCACCTGGAACCCCTGACCGCTCGCGACAAGGAGCGCCTCCGCGCGTTTGCCCACGCACACCCCGGCGTGCAATGGTGGCTGCAGCCCAAGGGCCCGGACACGGTTCAGTTGCTGGACCCGGTGGAGCCGGGCGGACAGACCTTGAGTTATGCGTTGCCCGATTTCGGGATCCGCATGCCCTTCAAACCGACCGATTTCACGCAGGTCAACCCGCACATCAACCGTGTGCTGGTCAGCCGGGCGTTGCGCTTGCTGGATGCGCAGCGGCATGAACGCATCATCGACTGGTTCTGTGGCTTGGGCAATTTCACTTTGCCCATTGCCACACAGGCGGGCGAGGTGTTGGGCGTGGAGGGCAGTGCGGCTCTGGTGGCGCGTTCGCGTGAAAATTTGAAGCTAAATAAGGCTTCAGCGCAATCAAATCAGACGCTTTGTGCTACTGATTTTGTTGCAAGAAACCTCTTTGACATGACCCCCGCCATGCTGCTGGCCGACGGGCGGGCGGACAAGTGGTTGGTCGATCCGCCACGGGAAGGTGCCTTTGCACTCAGCAAGGCACTGGCCGATTTGCATCAGCAGCGCCTGCGCGATGCCGGATTGCTCATCACATCAGGCGACGAGGGGCAGGGCGACGTACCTGATTCCAACGCCAACGATGTGAGCATCCCGGCGGATTGGCAACCGCCCCGGCGCATTGTGTATGTCAGTTGCAACCCGGCCACTTTGGCGCGCGACGCCGGTTTGCTGGTTCACAGGGCCGGGTACAGCTGCGTGGGGGCCGGTGTGGTCAACATGTTCCCTCACACGGCACACGTGGAGAGCATGGCCGTGTTCGAGTGGCAGGGCCTGCGGTAAGGCTGCTGGCTGACCCCATCGGCCAGCCGTCATCACTTGCTGCCTTTTTTGTCGTCGGTTTTCGCGTCCGACTTTTTCTCGTCTTTGTCGCCTTCGCCCGATTCTTCGTCGTCCTTCTTGGGCGGCGGAGCAGGCTTTTTCGGCGGTTCGGGTGGTGTCACCGGGGTGATGGTGTCCAGCTTGTTCTCGCGCATGTAGACATCCATGTCTTTCCAGCCGTCGAACACCGCCGCCTTGTTGGCCTTGGGGTTGTAGCGGTAGCAGTCTTCGAGCGCCCGGTTGGCATGGCGGCAGGCCCCACCGATCGCTTTTCCTTCCGCGACCTTGTTTTCAGCTGTTTTGGCAGGTGTTTCGACCCCGAGGTATTCGCAGCCTGACAGCAGCAACGTGGCGGCCACGGCACAAGCGCTGAGAAGCCTGGACGGGTTGGGGGAGCGTGCTGTGTGTGACATGGTGCGTGAGCTGGCAGGGTGAACAACGGGCCAGACTGGCCTTTCACAGGAGCGTACAACCGATCGGGACATGCAGCCCAAAGAAAAAGCCCCTTTGAAGGGGCTTTTTCGGTACGGGGCTGGTCAAAATGCGCAGCCACCAGGCTGCCAGCGCTGCGATGCGCGCCGGATCGTGAGATGTCAGTCGTCGCTGCCACCCATGCCCAACAGGGCCAGCAGGCTCTGGAACACGTTGAACAGGCTCATGTACAGACCCAGTGTGGCGCTGATGTAGTTGGTTTCGCCACCATCCACAATGCGCTTGAGGTCGTAAAGCATGAACAGGCTGAAGATACCGATGGCCAGCACGCTGATCACCATCATGCCCACGCTGCTGCCAACGAACACGTTGATGACCGCACCGACCATCAGCACGATGGCACCGACCATCAGCCATTGGCCCATGCCTTCCAGGCTGCGCTTGATGACGCTGGCCAGGCTGGCCATCACAAAGAACACACCCGCCGTGCCACCGAACGCCGTCATGATGAGTTCGGCACCGTTGGACTTACCCAGGATGACCGCTATCAGGCGCGACAGCATCAGGCCCATGAAGAACGTGAA
>DDUQ01000002.1:15273-15449 GCA_002344885.1 Comamonadaceae bacterium UBA2334 | reverse complement strand
AATTTGTTTTCATAGTTGCCGTGACTCAACTGGTTGAAAACCTTCAACACGCCAATTTGCGGCTGTCATTCGGTGCCTTCGGTGAGCGGATGGTGGTCAGTCCCAGGTTTCACCGCCTTCACCATGCCATCGGTATCGGACACGAATCCACGCAGCCAGACGGAACAGGCCGGCAT
>DDUQ01000002.1:14754-15085 GCA_002344885.1 Comamonadaceae bacterium UBA2334 | reverse complement strand
CAGCCAGACGGAACAGGCCGGCATTTGGGTGGTTGCAATTACGCGGTTCTGTTGCCCGTATGGGATTCATGGTTCGGCACCGCAAACTATGAATTGAGCCGCTACGAGCCAACCGGTATTCGGGATCAGGTTGAACCTGATGCCGATGGCAAACTCAATGACTACGGCAATGGGTTCTGGTCTCAACAGTGGCTGGGACTGGTGAGGCTGTTCTCCAGCATACAACGGCAAACGTGAAGGTCTGAGGGCTGAGCCCCGAGCCGCCGGTTGGTCAGCCCGATCGAACAAAGCGCCGACCCAGAAAAGCAAAAAGCCCTTGAAAATCAAGGGC
>DDUQ01000002.1:6441-14468 GCA_002344885.1 Comamonadaceae bacterium UBA2334 | reverse complement strand
CCCACACACGCTTTCCAGGCGTGCGACTTAAACCGCTCATCCACCTCTCCGCGAAGCCTTGAATTATAGCAGCCTGAAAACGCACGCAGACCAGAGAAGCCCGCATCAGTACGCATTGCGACCCACGAAGCCTTTGAAAATCGTCAGAAAAATGATCTTCAGGTCGAACCAAATGGACCAATGCTCGATGTAGTAAATATCGGCCTGTATACGTGCTTCCATTTTCTCCACCGTGTCGGTTTCGCCGCGCAGTCCATTCACTTGTGCCCAACCCGTGATGCCCGGCTTGACCTTGTGACGGAGCATGTACTTGGGAATCAATTGCATGTATTCATCGTTGTGAGAAATGGCGTGTGGCCGGGGCCCCACGATGCTCATGTTGCCTTGCAGGACATTGATGAACTGCGGCAACTCGTCGAGACTGGTCGAGCGTAAAAACCGCCCCAAAGGCGTGATGCGTGGATCACCTTTGGTCGCCTGCGAGATGACACTGGACTCGGCGTGCTGATACATGCTGCGAAACTTGTAAATCAGTATCTCCTCACCGTTCCACCCCAGTCGGCGCTGCCGAAAAATGGCAGGCCCGTTGGAACTGAGTTTGACGGCCGCAGCAATCACGACCAACAAGGGCGAGATCAACAGCAGAATCAATGTCCCGACAATTTTGTCTTCAAGCCACTTCGCGACCAGATTCCCGCCTTCCATCGGGGAACTGGACAAATCGAGCATCGGCACACCGACCACGACCGACACGCCGTGGTTGACCAGTTGCAGCATCGTCAGGTCTGGAATCAACCGAATGTTGACAGTGCTGTGCCGCAAGGTGTGCAGCACGTTCTCAGCCACACGGGTGTCACCCGGTTGCTGGCAAATCCACACTTCATCTGGGCGAACCTTGGCAACAGCTTCTTCAAGGTACTTGGTGCTTTCGCCTGTGGTGACACCGACCACTTTGTAACCCGTCCAGGCAGAAGCCTTGACACGACGACGGATCACCGTGACCGACTTGCCGGTACCCACCAGCAACACACGAAGCTCGTTGACGCCTTTGCCCTGAAGCCAGGACATCAGAAAAAACAGGCCGATGCGTCCCAACCAGACGAACAGCAAAGAATTGATGCCCCAATAGCCCAGCCAGATGCGTGACAAGGACTCACCCGACTTGCTCAGGACCAGCCACGTCATGACGATGCCCCAGGTGATGACCCACGCCAAGGCCACGCGCCCCAACATCGCAAGCAGTTGCCCGCCACGCCATGCCCGGTAGACCATGGTTGACGTCAGCAGCATCAGGAATGCGGCAGCGACCACCAACTGAACGATCGTTTCCGGTGCCTGCGTGATAGGGACGTCGAAGCGCCAGTAGTAGGCCCAAGCTCCTGCAATGGCAAAAGCCAAAAAGTCAGCCATCTGGACGGCAAAACCGATCAAAGAACCGGAACTTCTTAACGGCGCAACACCCACCAGCACCTCCAGAGAAAGCTATCAAAAAACAAACTGCTGCCCCATTTCGGGAGACAGGCGATATGTTGCCATGAGTTACAACTGCTTCAGCGCGCAAACAACAAAAAAGCCACCCGAAGGTGGCTTTTGATGGACAGAAACACCGATCAGCGAATCACGGCCAATGTGGTGCGTGCACCGCCACGGTAGGTCATCAGCGTCAGGGCACCGTTCTTGATGTCACCCTTTTCGTCAAACGAAACGGTACCGGTCACACCCTTGTAGCCAGATGTGGCTGCCAGCGCAGGCAGGTACTTGGCTGGGTCTGCAGAGTTGGCGGTGACCATGGCCGCGGCCATGACTTTCACAGCGTCATAGACGTAGGGGGCGTACACCTGCACATCGGTACCGAACTTGGCCTTGAAGTCTGCACGGAATTTCTCCATGCCAGCCTTCTCTTCGCCTTCAACGCCACCGGCTTCGGCGCAGTACACCTGGTCGTCAGCCATGCCGTCACCCGCCAGTTTGGCCAGTTCGCTGGAGCAAATGCCGTCGCCGCCCATGAACTTGGCCTTGATGCCCAGTTGCTTCATCTGCTTGAGCATGGGGCCAGCCACTGCGTCCATACCGCCGAAGAACACCACATCAGGCTTCTTGCCCTTCAGGGTGGTCAGGATGGCGTTGAAATCGGTCGCTTTGTCGTTGGTGAACTCGCGGCCCACAACCTTGCCGCCGGCAGCAGCAACGGCTTTCTCGAATTCGTCGGCAACACCCTGGCCGTAGGCTGTGCGGTCGTCGATCACAGCAACGTTCTTGGCCTTCAGAGTCTCAATGGCGTACTTGCCCAATGTGGAGCCCAGATGGACGTCGTCAGCCACCATACGGAAGGTGGTCTTGAAGCCCTGACGGGTGTACTTGGGGTTGGTAGCGGAAGGAGAAATCTGGGGAATGCCAGCCTGGCTGTACAGCGTGGAAGCTGGGATGGTGGTGCCGGAGTTCAGGTGACCGATCACACCGTTCACCTTGGCATCGATCAGCTTCTGTGCAGCAGCCGTGCCCTGCTTGGGATCGGCCGCATCGTCTTCAGCCAGCAACTCGAACTTGGCGGGCTTGCCGTCGATCTTGACGCCAGCAGCGTTCAACTCTTCGATGGCCATCTTGGCACCGTTTTCGTTGTCTTTGCCCAAGTGAGCAATGGCACCGCTGGTGGGACCGACGTGGCCGATCTTGACAACCACGGACTCGGGAGCCGCAGGCGCAGCAGGCGCTGCCGCAGGTGCGGGAGCAGGTGCAGGAGCCTCTTCCTTCTTGCCACAAGCAGCCAGAATGACGGCCGCAGAAATGACGGCCAGTTTCAGTTTCATTTGCATAAAAGTCCTTGAAGCTAATTACGACGATGACAAATTGAGCGGAGCATTCATGTGACTCCACACCCTTAACGATACCTCAAAATCCAATGACGTTTGGCGCTCTCCCATCTTTGTAGGGTACTTGTAAGGGTAAGCCCGATAAAAATGCCTCGCAATCAGAACGAACGACCACAAAAGCAGCGCGCTCGACCGGTCAGGCGGCGGCGTCAAAACCCTCAGGCAACCAACCCAACGAGGAGTAATGCCGCCAGCGCAGCCGCGCCAGCGCCCGCAAATCCGCATCTGGCGTGACGATTTCGATCAACCGACCGAAGTTTGCAAGGAAAGGTGGAACGGCTGGCTGGAGATTGATCAGTACATCCGCCCTGTCGGCATCAGAATGGGCCTGACACAGGTACACCGGAGACCGTTCACGCACCGCATCAGGCGCGGGCGACACAGCATGAGGAATGAACGTCAATGACTGGGCCCACAAAGCAGCATCGATTTGTGCCACCACCTGCGGCGGCGCACAAACCAATACCGTGAGACGGCGGCCAAGCGCTTTGCGAACCAGTCTGCCGACATAGTCCGCCTGATCGTTCACGTTGAAATGAAAACTGACTTGCAAAACTGGGAACTGATGCGACGTAACCTGACCGTTGTGACAGACGCCCTACCCTGCCATCAGGACTGTTTGCCTTTTTTGGGCGGTTTTATGGCCTTTGCCACACTGGGTTGTGCTGCGTTTCGGACGGCCTGATCGAGCACAAACTGCGTCAGCAAGCCAACGGGGCGGCCGGTTGCACCCTTGGCAGCACCGCTTTTCCAGGCCGTGCCGGCAATGTCCAAATGCGCCCAGTTCTGTTCGCCCGCGAACTTCTGCAAAAACTTGGCTGCCGAGACCGCTCCACCCGGGCGGCCCGCCACGTTGGCCATGTCGGCAAAATTGGACTTGAGGCCTTCGCCATATTCATCGTCCAGCGGCATTTGCCAGCACAGGTCCAGTGCCTGATTGCCCGCTGACACCAATTGCTCTGCCAGCGTGGTGCTGGAAGCGAACAAGCCGCTGCGCACCGCCCCCAGGGCAATGACACAGGCACCGGTCAAGGTCGCAATGTCAATGACCGCAGCAGGTTTGAACCGCGCAACATAGGTCAGCGCGTCGCAAAGAATGAGTCTGCCCTCGGCGTCGGTGTTCAAAATCTCAATGGTCTGCCCACTCATGCTGGTGACCACATCTCCGGGCTTGACCGCGCACCCGTCTGGCATGTTCTCGCAAGCCGGGATCACGGCCACAACGTTGATGGCGGGTTGCAACTCGCCAACCGCCTGCATGGTGCCCAGCACACTGGCTGCGCCGCCCATGTCAAACTTCATTTCATCCATCTCTGGTGCGGGCTTGATCGAAATGCCACCGGTGTCGAAAGTGATGCCTTTGCCGACCAACGCCACCGGCGCCTGGTGTTTGGGCCCACCGTTGTAGCGAATGACGATCAAACGCAGCGGTTCGACCGATCCTTGCGCCACGGCCATGAAAGCACCCATGCCCAAGTCAGCGACCTCTTTCGGGCCCAGCACTTCCACATCCATGTGCTTGAACTTGCCCAACTTTTCGGCCGCCTGAGCCAGCAAGGTGGGCGTGGCGTGATTGGCTGGGCGGTTGGCCCACTCCTTGGCCAGTTCAATACCGTGAACAAAGGCCTCTGCCTCACGCAACTCGGGTTCGGCACCTGAGCCATCGGCCTGGGCAAAAACCAAGTGTTTGAGGTGACGCGGCTTGCCATTCGACAAAGTGGTGGTGTACGCGTAGGTAGCCTCGGCAAACGCCACGGCAGCCGCCCTGAAGCTGCCCGCTTGCAGGGACATCAGCCCCGAGAACACCATAACTTTTTTCACATGCGCTGCACGGAGCTGCGCACCCGCAGCCAGACAGGCTTTCCTGACCGCCAGTGCAGTGCCCGCGCCGGCACGCACCACCACCAAACGTCCGGCGACGCATTGGCTGCCCAATGTTGCAGCCACAAGCTTGCCGACACCCTTTTCGAGTTCAGATGTTTTGACCAGCTTCTGGACCCACTCCAGCAACGCCGATCCCGCCGATCCGGCTGACAGGGCTGGCAGGGTATCAGGCACGAGGACGACGAGTGCGTCCACCTTGGCCGAAGCGGCCATGTCCAGTGTCAGTGATTTGAATTCAAAGTCCATAATTGCGTTTTCCTGTTGCCAAGATGTTATTCCATTCCTCCATCCGCAAAGAACTGGCCCACAGCTTTGCCGCCACGCTGCTGGTGTTACTGACCATTGTGGTCACGATGATGCTCATCCGCACGCTCAGCCTGGCCGCATCGGGCAGTGTGGATCCCAAGGAAGTGATGCTGGTCATGGGCTACACCGTTCTCGGACGGTTCCACATCATCCTGACCATGGCATTGTTTGTGGCTGTCGTGTCCGTGCTGTCGCGCATGCACCGGGACAGCGAGATGGTCATCTGGATGGGCAGCGGGCGCGGCCTGATGCGCATGGTGTCCCCGGTCATCCGGTTTGCCTGGCCCATTTTGCTCAGCATGGTGGTGCTTGTGGTGTTTGCATGGCCTTGGGCCAACAAGCAAACCGCCGATTTGCGAGACCGCTTCCAACAACGCAGCGACCTTCAGAGGGTGGAGCCCGGCCAGTTTCAGACCAGCGCATCGGGCAACCGGGTGTTTTTCATCGATAAAGACACGGTCAACGGGACGGTGGGGCGGAACGTGTTTATATCGGCCACGGAAACCAAGGGCGAGAGCACCATATCAGCCCAGGCGGCCACCCTGACCGATACCGACAGGCAGCAATTGCTGTTGCTGCAAAAAGGCCAACGGATCGAGTCCACGCCGGACTTGCAGAACATCAAAGTCAGTCAGTTCGAGGAATACCTGACTGCGGTTGACGAGAAGCTGCTGACGCTGTCGGAAGACGGTGCAATGAAGACCCGCTCCACCGTAGAGCTGATACGCAACCCGTCGCTCCCGGCACATGCCGAATTGGCATGGCGAGCGGGCCTGGTGCTGTGTGCCTTCAACCTCCTGCTGGTCGGCATGGCCGTGGCGGCAGGCAATCCAAGGGCCGGGAAAAGCGGCAACATCGCATTCGCGACGTTTGCGTTCCTGTTTTATTTCAACATGCTGAACCTGGGAGAGGCTTGGGTTGCGCGGGGACAGGTCAGTCCACTGGCCTGGATGCTGGGCATGCACGGCTCGGTGTGTGTGCTGTCGCTGATCTGGATGCTCAAGCGCCACGAAAACATAAGCTTCCGGTCCTGGGTCAAACGCCGCCTGAACAGCCCCACTGCGCGCAGCCTGGGCTCTGAACCGCCCCCTGCAAAGGCCTGACATGAAGGTATTACGTCGGCTCATCTACAAAGAGGTGCTGGTGGCGGTCATCACCGTCAGCATTGCCTTTCTGGGCCTCTTTTTCTTTTTTGACCTGATCGATGAACTCCCCAACATCGGAAAAGCCTCACCGCTGGATCCGAAGCTGGTGTTTCAGGTCAGTCACGCCCTGGTCACCGTGGGGCTGCTGATCCCCGGCAGGCTGTACGAGTTGTTGCCCATCACGGTGCTGATCGGCACCATTTTTGTGTTTGCCCGCATGGCCCAGGGTTCCGAGTACACGATTCTTCGGACCAGTGGTCTCGGGCCTTGGCGTGCACTGGGCTTGATGCTGGCTCTCGGCCTGGCTTTTGTGGGTGTCACGTTTGTCATGGGCGACTACATTGCTCCGGCTTCGGGCAAGGCTGCACAGTTGTACAAAGCCAGGTTCGACGGTCGCCTCACGGCTGGCCCCACGGGGGCATGGCTGCGCGAAAAACAGGGCGACCGGCAGTTTTCGGTCAACGTGGGGGCCCTGACCGATGTGTCCGAGATGAAGCACATCCGTATTTTCGAATTCGACACCCAAGGCCACCTGCTGTCGCGCACACAGGCGCTGACCGGGCACATCGCCACAAACGGTAAATGGGTGCTGCAGCAGGTCAACCGCAGCACGTTCACGCCCTCAACCCACAATGGGCCGCCCACACTGGCACAAAGCGTCGAAGCCTCATGGACATGGCCAACCGAGCTGACCGCCGAAATGGTGTCGGTCGCGCTGCTCAAGCCCGAGCGGATGTCCACAGCGGACCTGTACCAATACGTTCAGCACCTGGACGCCAACGGACAAAGCGCCCAGCGCTATGAAATCGAGTTCTGGCGCAAGGTGTTCTACCCGCTGAGCTGCCTGGTGATGATGGTGCTGGCCCTGCCATTTGCCTACCTGCATTTCCGCTCGGGCACCATCACCGGTTATGTGTTTGTGGGGGTGATGGTCGGGATCAGCTTCTTCCTGCTCAACAACGTGTTCGGCTACGTCGGCAGGTTGAACAACTGGGAACCCTGGTTGGCAGCGGCAGCGCCCTCCATCCTGTATTCGGTGGCTTCGCTCACGGCCTTTGGTTGGTTGGTACTCAAAAGATGACGCACACCGCCCACACAACAGGGGTCGTCCTGTTCGCCCACGGTTCGCGCGACCCGCTGTGGCGCACGCCCGTCGAGGCCATTGCGTCCCGCATCCGCTCGCTGCAACCCTCGTCGCAGGTGGTGTGTGCCTACCTTGAATTGTGCGAACCCAGTTTGCCCGCAGCGCTGGAGCAGTTGGCAACTGCGGGCATCCAGCACATCCGCGTCCTGCCCATTTTTTTCGGCATGGGCAAACATACCCGAGAGGACTTGCCACATCTGATCAGCCAGTGGTGCGCGTCCCATCCTGACGTGAAGCTGGATGTGCTGCCCCCCGCTGGCGAGCATGCGGCCCTGACCGATCTGCTGGCTCATGTTGCTTTGGGTCGCCACTGACTTTGTGGCCTGACAACAACCTTCGCCCCCGAACACACCGACCATGAACCTGCACCAATTCCGTTTTGTTCAGGAAGCCGTGCGGCGCAACCTGAACCTGACCGAAACCGCCAAAGCACTGCACACCTCGCAACCAGGCGTGTCCAAAGCCATCATCGAGCTGGAAGATGAACTGGGCATCCAGGTGTTTGCCCGCCACGGCAAACGCATCCGCCGGGTCACCGAGCCGGGCCAGCAGGTGCTGAAAAGCATCGACATCATCCTGCGCGAGGTCAACAACCTGCGCCGCATCGGCGACCAGTTTTCGGCCCAGGATAGCGGCACGCTGTCCATCGCCACCACCCACACGCAGGCGCGCTACGTG
>DDUQ01000002.1:4690-6233 GCA_002344885.1 Comamonadaceae bacterium UBA2334 | reverse complement strand
ATCGCCACCACCCACACGCAGGCGCGCTACGTGCTGCCCAACCCGGTGGCCAAGTTGCGCCAGCAGTACCCCAAGGTGGCCATCAGCCTGCACCAGGGCTCCCCTGACCAGGTCGCCCAGATGCTGCTGACCGACGTGGCCGACATCGGCATGGCGACCGAATCGTTGTCAGGCTACGAAGAGCTCATCACCCTGCCGTGCTACGAGTGGCAGCATGTGCTGGTGCTGCCCACGTCGCACCCGTTGGCCGACAAGGAGCGCTTGACGCTGGACGACCTGGACAAGCTGCCTTTGGTCACCTACCACCCGTCCTACACCGGTCGCTCGCGCATCGACCAGGCGTTTGCCGCCCGTGGCCGCACCCCCAACATCGTGCTGGAAGCGATTGACTCCGACGTCATCAAGACCTACGTGAAACTGGGCATGGGTGCCGGCATCGTGGCCGAGATGGCGGTGAACACCGACAACCGCGAGCCCGATCTGGTGGCCCGCCCCATGGGCCATCTGTTTGGCACCAACGTGGCGCGGGTGGCCTTCAAGCGTGGCACCTACCTGCGCAACTACGTGCTGAAGTTTGCCGAACTGCTCAGTGACCGGCTCAGCAAAGACCTGATCTACAAGGCCATGGAAGGTCGGGACGATGCATACGGCATATGAATCAATAGCATCTATCGCTTACCTGTAAAGCGCTGAAGGCCATTTTTATATAGTTTTTCATGCCAAACATTGCCACACCCCCTCTTCCCTTGCCCGCCAGCCCGACGCTGACCAGCCGTTTGCCAAACGTGGGCACCACCATTTTCAGCGTCATGTCGGCGCTGGCTGCCGAAAAAGGCGCGGTCAACCTGGGCCAGGGCTTTCCCGATTTCAACTGCGACGCACGGCTGATCGATGCCGTCACCGCTGCCATGCAGGCTGGCCACAACCAGTACCCCCCCATGCCCGGCGTGCCTGCGCTGCGCCAGGCCGTGGCCCGCAAGATCGAGGCCCTGCATGGCCGCACCTATCACCCGGACAGCGAGATCACCATCACGGCGGGGGCCACCCAGGCCATCCTGACGGGCATTCTGGCCATCGTCCATCCGGGGGACGAGGTCATCGTGCTGGACCCCTGCTACGACAGTTATGTGCCCAACATCGAACTGGCTGGTGGCGTCGCCGTGCGCGTGCCGCTGACACCGGGCACCTTCCGCCCGGACTTTGCGGCCATTTCGGCAGCCATGACGCCGCGCACCCGCGCCATCATCGTCAACAGCCCCCACAACCCCAGCGCCACCATCTGGCACGATGCCGACATGCGGGCCCTGCAAGACCTGCTGGCGCCCACCGATGTGTTGCTGATTGCCGACGAGGTGTACGAACACATGGTGTACGCCCCCAACGAGCACCTGAGCGTGTCCCGTTACGCGGGCTTGGCGGCTCGTGCGTTTGTCATCAGCAGCTTTGGCAAAACCTTCCACGTCACCGGCTGGAAAGTGGGCACGGTGGCGGCGCCCGCCTCGCTGATGGCCGAATTCCGCAAGGTGCACCAGTTCAACGTGTT
>DDUQ01000002.1:0-4469 GCA_002344885.1 Comamonadaceae bacterium UBA2334 | reverse complement strand
GGTGCACCAGTTCAACGTGTTCACCGTGAACACGCCCATGCAGCATGCCTTGGCCACCTACCTGGCTGACCCGCAACCCTACTCGGGCCTGCCCGCGTTTTACGCCGCCAAACGCGACCTGTTCCGCGCGGGACTGGCGCAAACCCGGTTCAGGCTGCTGCCCAGCGAAGGCAGCTACTTCCAGTGTGTGGACATCTCTGACCTGGCGGTGCCCGAGCGCGACCTGCCCGAAGCTGAGTTCTGCAAATGGCTGACCAGCGAGGTGGGCGTGGCGGCCATTCCACTGTCAGCGTTTTATGGCAACGGGTTTGACCAGAAGGTCATCCGGTTCTGTTTTGCCAAGCAGGACGACACCCTGCGCGCCGCCCTCGCCCGCCTGGCCCGGCTGTGATGCCTGGGCACTTCCCCACAAGCTGACCAGGCCCCGACAGCCTGCACCCACGCGCTGAACGTCACGCTTCGTACGCTTTTCAGTCACGCGTCTGAAAATCTGATGTCATCAATCTGAAACAATACGGGTTCCTGAACAAAAAGTACGGCCGCACCCAGCCGATGCGGCGACGACCCCATGGAATTCAAAGACATCAACAACCTGGACAAAGCCCAGGAAAAAAGCCACCCTGAACTGATTCGCCTGGGACTGGGCATCCTGTTCGTCGTCGTCATCATGCTGTATGCGATATTCCGCAGCGGCGAGGGCGGTAGCCTGTACATCGTGGCGGCTGCCGTCATCGGTGCGTACATGGCCATGAACATCGGTGCCAACGACGTGGCCAACAACGTCGGCCCGGCCGTTGGCTCGCATGCCATGACCTTGGGTGGCGCACTGATCATCGCAGCCGTGTTTGAAGCAGCTGGCGCCATCATTGCCGGAGGCGAAGTGGTGGGCACCATCCGCAGCGGCATCATCGATGGCAACCGGATACCCGACAAACAAACCTTCATCTGGTTGATGATGGCCGCCCTGCTGGCTTCCGCTTTGTGGCTGAACGCTGCCACCGCCGTCGGCGCACCGGTGTCCACCACACACTCCATCGTCGGTGCCGTCATGGGCGCGGGCATTGCAGCGGCTGGCATGGACATCGTCGCCTGGGGCAAGATGGGGCAAATTGCAGCCAGCTGGGTCATTTCTCCTGTACTTGGAGGACTGGCCGCAGCAGGGCTGTTGTTCCTGATCAAACGCACCATCACCTACCAGACCGACAAGGTCCTGGCGGCTCGCACCATGGTGCCCTGGCTGATGGCCCTGATGGGCTGGAGCTTTGCCACGTACATCCTGCTGAAAGGCGTCGGCAAAGTCGTCACAGTCAGCACACCGACGGCGATGGTGGTCGGTCTGGCCCTGGCGGTGGCGGTGTTTTTTCTGGTGCGCCCCGTGCTGAATAGGCATGCTCAGACCATGCGCAACGACAAGGCAGCAGTGAACGACCTGTTCACCTGGCCCCTGATTTTTGCGGCTGCCCTGCTCAGCTTTGCCCACGGCTCCAACGACGTGGCCAATGCGGTGGGCCCGCTGGCCGCCATCGTTGACATGGCGTCCAGCACCACCGACACCATTGGCAAAAATGCACCCGTTCCGCTGTGGGTGATGATGATCGGCGCGCTCGGCTTGTCCGTCGGATTGGCGTTGTACGGCCCCAAGCTGATCCGAACCGTGGGTTCGGAAATCACCGAACTGGACAAAACCCGTGCCTACTGCATCGCCATGTCCGCCACATTGACCGTCATCGTGGCCAGCGAAATGGGGTTGCCTGTCAGCTCCACCCACATTGCGGTGGGTGCGGTGTTCGGCGTAGGCTTCCTGCGGGAGTATCTGAAGAACCGCTACGACCGTCTGGTGGACGAAATCAAAGCCACACACCCCGAGTCAGACCAGGCCGCGCTGGACGAGTTTTTGCAACAGTTCAAAAACGCCTCGGTTGAAGACAAGGGCAAGATGCTTCGCGAGCTGAAAGAAAGAGTCAAGACGTCTCAGGACCCGGCACACTTCTCCAAGCCCGAGCGCAAAAACCTGAAAAAGGTCTACAAGCGCGAGCTGGTGAAGCGATCGCAGCTCATGCGCATCGCCGCAGCATGGGTCATCACCGTACCGGCCTCAGCGCTGCTGGCTGCGCTGGTGTTCTTCATGATGCGCGCCACGCTGGGCGCCTGATCAGGTTCACCCCCTCACTGATTCAACTGCGCCCACGCCTTGTCCAGCCGCTTCACGCTCACGGGCTGGGGTGTCCGCAGTTCCTGCGCGAAAAAGCTGATGCGCAGTTCTTCCAGCAGCCAGCGGAATTCGGCCATGCGGTCATCCACCTGGCCTTTGCGTTCGGCCACCAGACGCCAGTAGCGTTGGTCCTGGGGCTTGAGTTCCGCCAGCTTGGCGGCGTCGCGGGCGGGGTCGGCACGGTGCTTGTCCAACCGGGCCTGCACGCCTTTCAGGTAGCGCGGCAGGTGCTGCAGTTGTGCCCAGGGCGTGTCCAGCAGGAAGCGTTTGGTGACCAGCCGGGCCAGTTGTTGCTGGACGTCGGTGGCCACGTCGGCGGGAGGTTTGCTGTCTTTGAGCTTGCGCTGGGCAGCGGTGTGCTCGGTGAGGATGGTGCCGCACAGGCGGGCCACTTCGTTGGCAATCAGCGTCAGGCGGCCACGGCCTTCGGTCACGCGGGCAATGAAGCTGGCGGCGTCGGTGGGCAGCGGGTCTTGCAGGAAGGCTCGGTCCAGCGCGAGGTCCAGCAACAGGGCTTTGAGGTCGTCAGACGTGCCCAGGCCCATGAAGGCCACGCCCATCTGTTGCAGGCCGGGCAGGTTTTTTTCCAGGTACTTGAGCGCGTCTTTGATGTGCAGGGCAAACAGGCGGCGCAAACCGGCGCGGTGCTTGGTGGCCGCCAGTTCGGGCTCGTCAAACACCTCGATGCTGACGCCGTCGCCCTGGTCGATGAGGGCCGGGAAGCCGATCAGGGTCTGCCCGCCTTTCTTGATTTCCATCAGCTCCGGCAGCTCGCCAAAGGCCCAGGTGGTGTGTTTGACCCCAGCCACGCTGGCCGGTGGCGCACTGGATGGGGGTGCTGATGCGGGAGCCGACGAGCCGCCTTTTGCACCTTTTTCAGGAGCTTCTTGCGCTTGATTGGAAAGCTCTGGAGAGATTTTTCTATTTAAATTTTCAGCACCACGCGGTGCACCTTCCGCCCCAGACCCCAGCTTGATCGCCGCCAGCGCCTGAAAAGCGCCGCGCGCTTTGGCGCCCAGCTCACCTTTCAGCGCGGCCAGGCTGCGGCCCGCGCCCAGTTGGCGGCCGTGTTCGTCCACCACGCGGATGTGCATGAGGTGGTGGGGCTGCAGCATGTCGGCCTTGATGTCGGCGCGCTTGATGTCGAGCTGGGTGGCTTCGCGCACCAGTTTCAGCAGAGCGTCCATCAGGTTGCCGTGGCCGAAGGCTTCGGCGCCGGTGAGTGCATCGGCAAAGCGGGTGGCGGTGTCGGGCAGCGGCACCAGGCGCGCCCTTGGGCGCTGGTGCAGGGTTTTGAGCAGGGCCAGCACCTTGTCTTTCAGCATGCCAGGCACCAGCCATTCGGTGCGATCCTCACTCACCTGGTTCAGCACGAACAGCGGCACGGTAACGCTGAGGCCGTCTTTGGCGTCGCCGGGCTCGTGCAGGTAGGTGGCCGCGCAGTCCACGCCGCCCAGCCGAATGACCTTGGGAAAGGCTTGGGTGGTGATGCCCGCGGCCTCGTGCCGCATCAACTCGTCTTTGGTGAGTTGCAGCAGTTTGGGCGTTTGTTTGACGGCCTGGCCGTACCAGCGCTCGAAGGCCGCGCCGGTGCACACATCGGCGGGGATGTGCTGGTTGTACCAGGCGAAGATGAGTTCTTCGTCCACCAGCACGTCCTGGCGGCGGGCTTTGTGTTCCAGCTCCTGCACCTGCCGAATCAGCTTTTGGTTGGCCGCCCAAAACGGCAGGGTTTTGGCCCAGTCGTCGGGCACCGCGCCTTCCACCAAGGCGCTGCGGATGAAGATGCGCCGGGCCTCCGCCGGGTCCAGCCGCCCGAAGCTGACGCGCCGCCCCTGGTACACCTGCAGGCCATACAGCGTGGCACGTTCGTGCGCAATGACCTGCGCGCTGCGTTTGTCCCACTGCGGGTCAGAGGTCTGGCGGTTGAGCAGGTGGCCGCCCACTTCTTCCAGCCACTGGGGTTCGATGTTGGCCAGCCCTCGGCCAAACAGGCGGGTGGTTTCCACCAGTTCGGCGGCCACGATCCAGCGGCCAGGCTTTTTGCTCAGGTTGGCCCCGGGGTGGCGGTGAAACTTGATGCCGCGCGCGCCGTTGTAGTGGTCCTGGTCGTCGCTTTTGCAGCCCACGTTGCCGAGCAGACCAGCCAGCATGCTTTTGTGCAGGGCCTCGTAGCCGGCGGGTTGGGTGTTGAGCACCCAGCGGTGCTCGGCCACCACGGTGTGGAGCTGGGTGTGGATGTCGCGCCACTCGCGCA
>DDUQ01000046.1 GCA_002344885.1 Comamonadaceae bacterium UBA2334 | reverse complement strand
AGCTGACGGCCACCACTTCGGTGACCACGCCTTTTTCCTTCAGGCGCACGGCTTCTTCAACGGCAATTTCGTCAAAGGGGTTCATGCTCATCTTGATGTTGGCGATGTCCATGCCGCTGCTATCCGCTTTGACACGGACTTTCACGTTGTAGTCCACCACGCGTTTGACTGCCACCAATGCTTTCATGGGGTTTGACTCCGTTGTGTGTTCAGGCGGGGATGGCTTCAGCTGCGGCCAACGCGGCTTTGGCCCGGCGGGCAGAGGATGTGGTCATGACCGTGGCTTCACCTTCGATAACCACTTGCTTGCCCACGCGGCACACCGTTTCCAGCACGGCACGGGCTTTTTCCAGGTTGATGCTTTTGACGGTGACCGTGGCCTTGACGGTGTCACCGGGCTTGACCGGGGCCACAAACCGCAACTGCTGGCCTAGGTAAACCGTGCCGGGTCCGGGCAGCCGATTGGCCACGGCGGCGGAGATGACGCTGGCGGTCAAAAAGCCATGCGCGATCCGTCCACCGAATACGGTGGTGGCGGCAAACTCTTCGTTGGTGTGCACCGCGTTGTTGTCGCCCGACACACCCGCAAACAGCACGATGTCGGCTTCGGTGACGGTTTTGGCGAAGCTGGCGGTCATACCGACCGTCAGGTCTTCCACGTCGTAACCCATTTGCTCGTTCATGTTGGTCTCCGTGACGGAAATGGTTTCAGCGGTTCAGACCGTTGCGCTGGAGGACGGCGTTCAGCTCGCCCACCAAGCCGCGGCGGAAGACCAGCACGCACACAACGAACAGGCCACCCATGATCACGGTGACCCACGAGCCCACCTTGTCCGCCAGCATGTTTTCCAGACCAATGAGGGTGATGGCGCCCACAACCGGGCCCAGCACGGTGCCCAGGCCGCCCATCAGCGTCATCAGCACCACCTGACCCGAGGTGTGCCAGTGCACATCGGCCAGCGAGGCGAGCTGGAACACCAGCGCTTTGGTGGAGCCGGCCACACCAGCCAACGAGGCCGAAATGACGAATGCCAGCAGCTTGAACTTGGCCACGTCGTAGCCCAGCGAGGTGGCGCGGGCTTCGTTGTCGCGAATGGCCTTCAGGATTTGCCCGAATGGCGAGTGAATAGTGCGGTACACCAGCCAGAACCCGGCCATGAACACCGCAAACACAAAGAAGTACATGGCAATGTTGTCCGACAGGTCCACCACGCCAAACAGCATCCCGCGCGGTATGCCTTGCATGCCGTCCTCACCGCCGGTGAACTTCATCTGCATGGCTAAAAAAAACACCAGTTGGGCCAGGCCCAGGGTGATCATGGCGAAGTAGATGCCCGCGCGGCGAATGGCTACCCAGCCAAACAGCGCGCCCATCAGGCCACTGAACACGCCACCGGCCAGCACGCCCAACTCGGGGGTGAGGCCCAGGTCGCGGCACAGGTAGCCGGTGATGTAGGCCGAACCACCCAGAAACGCGGCATGGCCAAAGGACAGCAAACCCGCATAACCCAGCAGCAGGTTGAACGCACAGGCAAACAGGGCAAAGCACAGCAGCTTCATCAGCAGTGTGGGGTACACCAGAAACGGGGCCACCGAGCCGACGGCCAGCATGGCCACGAACATGAGCACCACGCGGTTGCTCTTGGGGGCAGAAACAGGGGAGTTCATGCGGTTTCCTTCAGGCTTGCTTGCCAAACAGGCCAGCGGGTTTGACCAGCAGCACCAGCACCATGATCAGGAAGATGACCACGGCGGACGCCTCGGGGTAGAACACCTTGGTGAGGCCTTCGACAATGCCCAGCCCCAGACCAGTGACGATGGAGCCCAGGATGGAACCCATGCCCCCGATCACCACCACCGCAAACACCACGATGATGAGGTTGGACCCCATCACCGGGTTCACTTGCTGGATGGGTGCGGCCAGCACACCGGCAAACGCGGCCAGTGCGGCACCGGTGGCGTAGGTGGCGGTGACCAGCACCGGCACGTTGATGCCCAGGGCCTGCACCAGGTCGGGCCGTTGCGTGGCAGCACGCAGGGTGGCGCCCAGGCTGGTGCGCTCCACCACGTACCAGACCAGTGCGCAGACCGACAGGGCGGCCACCACCACCCAGCCGCGGTACAGCGGCAGGAACATGAAGCCCAGGTGCACGCCGCCTTGCAGCAGTTCAGGCGCTTCGTACGCTTCGCCGGACACGCCAAAGAAATTTTTGAACACGCCTTCGGCAATCAGCGCCAGGCCGAAGGTGAGCAGCAGGCCATACAGATGGTCCAGCTTGTAGAGGTGGCGCAGCATGGTGCGCTCGATCAGCACCGCCACAGCACCCACCACCAGCGGCGACAACACCAGCGCCAGCCAGTAGTTGATGCCCAGCCAGTTCAGGCCCAGCAGGGCCGCAAATGCGCCCAGCATGTATTGCGCGCCGTGCGCAAAGTTGATGATGTTGAGCAGGCCGAAGATGACGGCCAGCCCCAGGCTGAGCACCGCATAAAACGACCCGTTGATCAACCCCAGCAGCAACTGGCCGAAGAAGGCCGGCGAGGGAACACCAAAAATTTCCATGACCCGATTCCTTTGTGTTGGGCGCGCGCAGCAACCCCGAGCCCGCAGGCCCGGGGGCGGTCCACGTCAGTGGCTTACTTCTTGACCAGCGCGCAGCGCGATTCGGACAGCGGCTGGAACGCCTCGGCCGCGGGGATGGTGGCCTTCACGTTGTAGTAGTCCCAAGGGGTCTTGGAGTCGGCGGGCTTTTTGACCTGCAGCAGGTACATGTCGTGGATCATGCGGCCGTCTTCACGGATCTTGCCGTTCTTGGCGAAGAAGTCGTTCACTGGCGTCTTCTTCATCTGGGTCATGACCTTGGCGGTGTCATCGCTGTTGATGGCTTTCACGGCCTTCAGGTAGTGCATAACGGACGAGTACTGGCCAGCCTGCACCATGGTGGGCATGCGCTTGTGGGTGGCGAAGAAGCGCTTGGACCAGGCGCGGGTTTCGTCGTTCAGGTCCCAGTAGAAGCCTTCAGTCAGGAACATGCCCTGGGTGTTCTTCAGGCCCAGTGAATGCACGTCGGTGATGAACATCAACAAACCGGCCAGCGCCTGCTTGGGTGTCACGCCGAATTCAGCGGCTTGCTTGATGGAGTTGATGGTGTCGCCACCCGCGTTGGCCAGGCCAATGACCTGTGCGCCAGACGACTGGGCCTTGAGCAGGAAGGACGAAAAGTCGGTGCCAGGGAAGGGATGGCGCACCGAGCCCACCACTTCGCCACCATTGGCCTTGACCACGGCGCTGGCGTCTTTTTCAAGCGCATGGCCGAAGGCGTAGTCGGCGGTCAGGAAGAACCACTTTTTGCCGCCGGTCTGTGTCACGGCCTTGGCGGTGCCGTTGGCCACGGCATAGGTGTCGTACGTCCAGTGCACGGTCACGTCGTTGCAGCTCTCGTTGGTGACGGCGGTGGAAGCTGCGCCAGACACGAGAGCAATGCGGTTCTTCTCTTTGGCAATTTTTTGCACGGCCAGCGCCACCGAGGTGGTCACCAGTTCAGAGGCCACGTCCACCTTGTCTTTCTCGAACCACTCGCGGGCCTTGTTGGCGGCAATGTCGCCCTTGTTCTGGTGGTCAGCAGACACCATTTCAATTTTGAAGCTGGGCTTTTCGGCGGCCAGAAAATCGTCAATGGCCATTTTGGTGGCGACGACGGTGCCGGGGCCGGCCACGTCGGAGTACAGACCAGACAAATCGGTCAGCACGCCGATCTTGACCACGCCATCGGACACCTGGGCCTGGGCGGCACCAGCGACCGACAAGAGAGCAAGGCCAGCGGCCTGGGCAATGTGTTTGAGTTTCATGAGAAGCGTCTCCGTTGGGTATGAAAAATAAAGAGCAAACAATTCATTCAAGTCAAGCGGTATAGGCCTGAAGTGGTTGAAATTTAGGGGTTGTGGGGGTGAATGCGTCGGCAGGGGTCACACGCCCAGCAGGTCGTGCAGGTCGCCGGTGCGGGCTTCGAGTTCGTCTTTCTGCACCGTCATCACCACATGGCCGTGCTCCAGCACGTAATGGCGGTCCGCCAGCGGGGCGGCAAAGCGGAAGTTCTGTTCCACCAAAATGATGGTGTAGCCCCGTGTCTTCAGCAGGCGAATCACCTCGCCCAGCTTCTTGACGATGACGGGGGCCAAGCCTTCGGTGATTTCGTCCAGCAGCAGCACCTTGGCGCCGGTGCGCAGGATGCGCGCCATGGCCAGCATCTGCTGCTCGCCGCCCGACAGGCGGGTGCCGGGGCTGTTGCGCCGCTCCAGCAGGTTGGGGAAGACGGTGTAAATCTCGTCCAGCGTCATGCCGCGACTGGCCACCACCGGGGCGAGCATCAGGTTTTCTTCGGTGCTCAGCCCAGCAAAAATGCCGCGCTCTTCGGGGCAGTAACCCAGGCCCAGCCGCGCAATGGTGTGCGGCTGCATGCGGGTGATTTCGTTACCGTTGAACATGATGGAGCCGGTGCGCCGCCCCACCAGGCCCAGAATGGCCTTGAGGGTGGTGGAACGGCCCGAGCCGTTGCGGCCCAACAGGGTGATGAGTTCGCCCCGGTTCACCTGCAAATCAATGCCGTGCAGGATGTGCGACTCGCCGTAAAACGCGT
The DNA here is from genome assembly GCA_002344885.1 of Comamonadaceae bacterium UBA2334. Classification (GTDB taxonomy): domain Bacteria; phylum Pseudomonadota; class Gammaproteobacteria; order Burkholderiales; family Burkholderiaceae_C; genus UBA2334. The sequence goes on along the minus strand of DDUQ01000046.1, from coordinate 31,038 downwards.
GCAGGTCGGTCACACGCAGCATTTCGCCGGTTGGTTTGAATGCGCTGCTCATGCTTCCACTCCCACATAGGCTTCCAGCACACGGGGGTCCTGGGACACCGTGGCGTAATTTCCTTCGGCCAGCACGGCACCGCGTTGCAGCACAGTGATGGTGTGGCACAGGCTTTCCACCACCGACAAGTTGTGCTCCACCATCAAAATGGTGCGGTTGGCCGATACCTTTTTGATGAGTTCCACCACACGGCCCACGTCTTCGTGGCCCATGCCCTGGGTGGGCTCGTCTAGCAGCATCAGGTCGGGGTTGAGGGCCAGCGTGGTGGCAATTTCCAGGGCGCGTTTGCGGCCGTAGGGCATTTCCACCGTCACGGTGTCGGCAAAGCTGGCCAGGTCCACCTCGGTCAGCAGTTCCATGGCGCGGTCGTTCAGCACGTTCAGCTTGCGCTCGGACGACCAGAAGTTGAACGAATCAGACCGGGTGCGCTGCAATGCCACGCGCACGTTTTCCATCACGGTCAGGTGACTGAAGGTGGCCGAAATCTGGAACGAGCGGATCATGCCGCGCCGCGCCACTTGCACCTGGTTTTCAGCGGTGATGTCGTTGCCGTTGAACAGGATTTGCCCGGCGGTGGGCGGGTGGTATTTGGTCAGCAGGTTGAACACGGTGGTTTTGCCTGCACCGTTAGGGCCGATGAGCGCGTGGATGGTGCCGCGCTTGACCCTCAGGTTCACGTCGGACACGGCGTTGAAGCCCAGAAACTCTTTCGAGAGCCCCCGGGTTTCCAGAATCAAATCTTGGGTCATGTGTGGTTCCTGGGGAGTGGTCACTCGATGGCGGAGGCCGACTTGACCTGGTCGCGCAGCACAAACTTCTGGATTTTTCCGGTGGAGGTTTTGGGCAGTCCCACAAACACCACCCGCTTGGGTACCTTGAACCGGGCCAGGTGCTCACGGCAGAAGCCGATGATGTCGGCCTCTGTCGTGACCGCGCCGGGCTTCAGTTCCACGAACGCGCAGGGCACTTCGCCCCACTTTTCGTCGGGCTGGGCCACCACGGCGGCCAGCATCACGGCGGGGTGGCGGCACAGGGTGTCTTCCACCTCGATGGAGCTGATGTTTTCGCCCCCGGAAATGATGATGTCCTTGCTGCGGTCCTTGATCTTCACGTAGCCGTCTGGGTACATCACGGCCAGGTCGCCGGTGTGGAACCAGCCGCCTGCAAAGGCCTCTTCAGTGGCGGCGGGGTTCTTCAGGTAACCCTTCATCACCACGTTGCCCCGGAAGAAAATTTCGCCCATGGTTTCGCCATCGGCGGGCACGGGCTGCATGGTGTCGGGGTCGAGCACCGTCACGTCTTCCTGCAGGGGGTAGGGCACGCCCTGGCGCCCGTTGAGCGCCGCACGCTCTTCGATGCTCAGGCTTTCCCAGCTATCTTGTTTTGCGCAGACAGCGGCGGGGCCGTAGACCTCGGTCAGGCCGTACACGTGCGTCAGCTCAATGCCCGCAGCTTCGCAGCCTTCAATGACTGCGGCCGGCGGCGCGGCCCCAGCAATCAGCCCGTGCACGGTGTGTTCAATGCCGCTGCGCAGATCTGCCGACGCGTGGATGAGCATGCTGTACACGATGGGCGCACCGCACATGTGGGTGATGTGGTGCTCGCGGATCAGCGGGTAAATCAGCGCCGGGTCCACGCGGCGCAGGCACACGCTGGTGCCGGCAATCAGGGCCATGGTCCACGGGAAGCACCAGCCGTTGCAGTGGAACATGGGCAACGTCCACAGATAGGTGGCGTGGTGCGGTAGCTGCCACGAAATCACGTTGCTGGCCGCATTCAGGTACGCGCCGCGGTGATGCGTCACCACGCCCTTGGGGTTGCCGGTGGTGCCGCTGGTGTAGTTCAGCGCGATGGCGTCCCACTCGTCAGCGGGTTGGCGCCAGGCAAACGCCGGATTGCCCTCGGCCAGCAGGGCTTCGTAGCTGAGTTGGCCCAGGTACTCGCCTGCGGGGGCGTCAGGGTCTTCCACCTCGATGACCAGCGGTGCATCGGCGCCCAGCATGGCCAGCGCCGGTGCCACCACCTTCGCAAATTCGCGGTCGGTCAGCAGCACCTTGGCTTCGCCGTGGCGCAGCATAAAGGCAATGGCCTCGGCATCCAGCCGGGTGTTCAGGGTGTTGAGCACCGCACCGGTCATGGGCACGCCAAAGTGCGCTTCCAGCATGGCGGGCACGTTGGGCAGCATGACGGCTACGGTGTTGCCCACGCCCACGCCACGCTTGGACAGGGCGCTAGCGAGCTGGCGGCAGCGGGTGTAGGTGCGACCCCAAGTTTGTTGCCGCTCACCGTAAACAATGGCTGTGCGTTGCGGGTAGATGCGGGCGGTACGTTCGATGAAGCTCAGAGGTGACAGTGCCACAAAATTAGCGGCGTTTTTCTCCAGCCCAGTTACGTAGGGATTGATGCGGTCCATGCTTGTCTCCGTGCTTTCAGGTGCCTGACCGTTTGCGGGTCAGCTGAGCAACCTGTTTGTGGGGCGCATCATCCAAGAGCATGTTTGCAGCAATCCGCATCGAATGTGACGAATGTTTGCAAGGCCCGCGTGAGCACACCCACCCGCCTAAAATTTGGGCACGCCAGCTGTGTTTGCCTGGCAGGAGACAACGTGACCACACCGGCACAAGCAGATGAGAGCGCCGAAACGGTTCGCGACGGATCGTTGCAAGCGGGCTTGGATCTGATCGATCAGGGCTTCACACTCATCGACGCAAATTTGCGTATCGTCGCGTGGAACCGCGCTTTCCTGCGCTTGCTGGACTTTCCCGAACACATGGCCTATGTCGGTGCCCCGTTCGAGAGCTTCATTCGGGTCAACGCTGAACGGGGCGAGTACGGGGAGGTCGACATCGAAACTGCCGTGCGTGTCCGCGTCGAAGCGGCGCGCGCACTCAAAACGCATGACATCGAGCGCACGCGCCCCAATGGCACGGTGCTGCGCGTTCAAGGTGTGCCGGTACCGGGCCATGGCTTTGTCACGCTGTACTCAGACATCACGCAACAACGTCATTCCGAAAGCCTGATCCGTGAACAGAACGCCTTGCTGGAATCCCGCGTGGCTGAGCGGACCAGCGAATTGATGGCAACCAACGCCCAACTGCGCGAAGCACTCAGGCTGAACCGCCAGTTCGGCGAATCACTGGAACGCAGTGAGGCGCAGATGCGCCTCATCACCGACTCCATTCCTGCTTTGGTGGCCTATTTCGATAGCACGCTGGTGTACCGCTACATCAACCGCGGCTACCAGGACTGGTTTGGAGTGGACTCCAACCACCCCGAGCAGGTCAGCGCGCGCGAGTTCCTTGGTGTTGAGACCTACACACGCATCAAGCCATTCATCAAGCAAGCATTGCGTGGCGAACACGTGACGTTCGAATACGAAGCCATGACGCTGGGCGGCCACAAACGCCTCCTTCAAACCACCCTGATACCCGAAGTGACAGAGGCTGGTGAGGTGATTGGCTGCTTCGAGCTGACCTTCGACATCACCCAGGAGCGCCGTTCGCACGAGATGCTGGTACAAGCCCAGAAAATGGAAGCATTGGGCCAATTGACCAGCGGGCTGTCACACGACTTCAACAACATCCTGACGGTGATTCTGGGCAACCTGTCCGCGCTGGCGAGCCAGCCGGACGTGAAGCACCATCTGGACGAATTCATTTCACCGGCCATTGAGGCGGCACGGCGTGGCTCCGACCTGATCAAGGGTTTGCTGGCGTTCTCTCGGCAGCAACCCATGCAAAACACGTTGGTAGACATCGACGCCTGTGTGCGCAGCATGGATAAGCTGGTGCGCCACACCCTGCCCGAAACCTTGCGCCTGACGTTCGCTCTCCAGACAGCACCGGCCCACTGCACGCTGGATGCCCACCTGCTGCAAAACGCGTTGCTCAACCTCATCCTCAATGCCAGGGATGCTACGGAGTCGAAGGGGCACATCGTCGTCCGCAGCGAGGTGCAGTCCTTGGATGCGGCACAAGCGCAACGTTTGGGTCTGCAGGCGGGTCCGTACATATGCGTAGCTGTGTGCGACGATGGTTGCGGCATGGATGCCCAGACCCTGTCACGCGTGTTTGAACCGTTCTTCACCACCAAGCGCGCGGGCCAAGGCTCGGGGCTAGGTATGTCCATGGTGTATGGCTTCTCCCGCCAATCGGGGGGCACCGTGGATATTACGAGCGAGCCCGGTGTCGGCACCACAGTCAGCTTGTTGCTGCCACGGGCTGAGGTGCCTCAGACCCAGGCTGCCGCCCCGTCCGACCCCGGACCAACGGGCCAGCCATCCGCAGCGGGCGCCAGTGGGCTGGCCCTGCTGGTAGAAGACGATGAAGATGTCCGCAAAGTGATCAGGCGGCACCTGCTGGAACTGGGCTATGTCGTGCTGGAAGCCGAAAGTGGTCAGGAGGCCCTCGACATACTGGCACAAACACGAGACCTGCAGGTCGTGTTGTCGGACCTGGTCATGCCCGGCGCGGTAGACGGACAACAGGTGACGCGATATGCCCAGTCACTGGGCCATATTTCCAAAGTGGTGCTGATGAGTGGCTATACACCCAGTGCTCAGCAGACTGAGGGCGTGCCGCTGATTCAAAAACCTTTTTCTCGGGAGCAGCTCGATGCGGTGCTCCAATCAATTCCCCATTGACCGCTATGCCCAGCAGCAGCTTGACCACACAGAACAGAAGTCTCATCTACCTGGTAGAAGACGATGAGGACGTTGGCCGGGTGGTGGTGCGCGTGCTGGAAGATTTCGAGTTTCTGGTGGAGTGGTTTCGCGATGGCGCGTCCGTGTTGCGGAAACTGAAAACCGAACAACCTGACCTGTGCATCCTGGACCTGGGCCTGCCCGACATGGACGGCACCAACATCATCAAACAAGTGAGCTCTCTGCACAACTGCGGCGTGCTGGTATTGACTGGCCGTAGTCACCCCTTTGACCGTGTGATGGGTCTGGAGATGGGCAGCGATGACTATGTCGTGAAACCGTTTGAACCCCGCGAGTTGGTGGCACGTGTGCGCAGCATCCTTCGGCGCAGCCGCACGGCCAACAGCCACGCGACCCCGGTGCGCCGGTACGCACGTTTTTTGGGTTGGATGCTGGACTGCGCCTCGAACACGCTGACCGCGCCGGACGGCACGGAACATTTGCTCAGCACCGCAGAAACCCAGGTGCTACGCGTGTTTGTCGACAGGCCGCACCAGATCCTCACGCGCGAGCAGTTGCTGGGGCAACGCGACCTGTCCCCCATGGACCGCAGCATCGACGTGCGTATCTCGCGCATCCGCCGAAAAATCGAGGACGACCCGCAAAACCCCAAAATCATCAAAACAGTCTACGGGGCCGGGTACATGTTCACCGCTCAGGTGAACTGGTCTTAAGCCAAAACTGGCATTAATGCCTAAACATCAACACTGACCGCTATTTTTTTAGACATGCAATGACCCCCACTGAGATCCTCGAACAATTCGGCCCCCGCGAGGCCATGGAATACGACGTGGTGATCGTCGGCGGCGGCCCATCCGGCCTGGCCACCGCCATCCGGCTGAAGCAGCTGGCGGCCGAAAAAGGCACCGATGTGTCGGTAGTTGTCCTCGAAAAAGGCTCGGAGCCCGGCGCGCACACCCTGTCCGGCGCGGTCATGGACCCCAAGGCCATCGGCGAGCTGTTCCCCAACTGGAAGGAACTGGGCGCACCGTTGAACCAGCCCGTCACCGGTGACGATGTGCTGTTCCTGTCGGAAACCGACAGCACCCGCACTCCTGACTGGCTGGTGCCCCGCAACTTCCACAACCACGGCTGCTATGTGGTGCGACTGGGCTTTGTGACCAAGTGGCTGGCCGAACAGGCCGAAAGCCTGGGCGTGGAAATTTTCCCCGGCTTCACAGCGGCAGAAGTGCTGTACGACGACAAGGGTGCCGTCAAAGGCGTGGCCACCGGCAACCTAGGCGTGGGCAAAGATGGGGAGCCCATGGACAGCTTCCAGATCGGCATGGAACTGCACGGCAAGTACACCGTGTTTGCCGAAGGCGCTCGCGGCCATTTGGGCAAGCAACTGATTGCCAAGTACAAGCTGGATGAGGGCAAAGACGCGCAAAGCTTTGCCATCGGCATCAAGGAACTGTGGGAAATCCCGGCTGACAAGGCCAAGCCAGGCCTGGTGGTGCACACCGCCGGCTGGCCGATGGACGACGACACCTTCGGCGGCGGCTTTTTGTACCACCTGGAAGACAACAAGGTCACACTGGGCTTTGTCATCGGCCTGGACTATCAGAACCCCTGGATGAGCCCCTTCGAGGAAATGCAGCGCTGGAAGACCCACCCGGCCATCAAGGCGCACATTGAAGGTGGCAAACGCCTGAGCTACGGCGCACGCGCCATCAACAACGGCACGCCCCAGGCCCTGCCCAAAACTGTGTTCCCGGGCGGCGCACTGGTGGGCTGCGATGCCGGCTACCTGAACGCCGCGCGCATCAAGGGCAGTCACACCGCCATCAAGAGCGGCATGCTGGCCGCTGAAGCCCTGTATGACGCCGTGGTGGCAGGCCGCAGCGGCGACGAGCTGACCGCTTACGTGCAGGCTTACGAACAGAGCTGGCTGCACACCGAGCTGCACCAGACGCGCAACTTCAAGAACTGGTTCAAGAAGAGCCCGACACTTGGCAAGCTGATGACCGGTGTGGAACAGTGGCTGCTGCCCAAGATCGGTGTCGATTCGCCACCCTGGACGCTGCACAACACCACCCCCGACCATGTGAAGCTGCGCCCTGCAGCCGAGATGCCACAGATCAGCTACCCCAAGCCCGATGGCACGCTGACGTTTGACCGCCTCTCCAGCGTGTTCATCAGCAACACCAACCACGAAGAACAGCAGCCTGCCCACCTGACGCTGAAAGATGCCAGCGTGCCGGTGAAGATCAACCTGGCCAAGTTCTCGGGACCCGAGGCTCGCTACTGCCCGGCAGGCGTGTACGAGTTTGTGAACAAGGACGGGGCAGATCAGCTGGTGATCAACGCGCAGAACTGTGTGCATTGCAAAACATGCGACATCAAGGACCCGACGCAGAACATCGTCTGGGTCACACCTGAAGGTGGTGGTGGGCCTAACTACGCGGGGATGTGAGCAACCAAACAAAGTTGGTCACGTACTGATTTTGTGGCCAGCTGCTTGCGTCCACCGGTTCAGCGCAGTCCGGGCGCGGCCTGGAAAGTCGAGGTGTTCTGCAACCCCAAGCTCCGCCAAAATGCAGTTGGTCGGACCTCTCCTGTAATGCGCCACAAACGCCGGTCAAACCCGCTCGAAAGTATCCGATTGCAGGCTGACACAAAAGTCAACGCATGAGTCATATGTGGCTCTGCCTTGCAGAACGCCTTCGCTCAGGCTTTGCGGCTGACACCCACCTGGATGTTGGCCACTCCGTTCCAGCCGTCGCCATCGAACCACGCATCGCCCTGCAGATACGCGTTCAGCATGGGCAAACTGTCCAGCCCCCAGAACAGCTTGCCATCCACCTCGCAGGTAGGCACACCGAACACACCCGCAGCCAGGGCCTCTTCGGTGTTGGTTCGCAACCGGGCCTTCACGTCATCGCCGTTGGGGTCGGCCAATTCCTCGCCGCGCAACGCCATGTGCTCGGCCAGCGTGCCCTGCAACGCCGTCAATCGCTCCGCTGACACCGCGTCGGCCCCGCCTTCCCACACATGGCGCATCACCTGCTCGGCCACAAACCGGTTGCAGGCACCGGGCGCGGCCGGCCGTGCACAGGCCAGCGCCAGGCGCAACAGCGGCAGGGGGTTGAAGGGATGTGCAGCCGGCATGTCCAGCGGCACACCCAGGCTGTGCCCCAGCCACTGCACATGCCGGTACGTCCAGTCGCGCTTGGCCGGTATTTCAGCCGGGCCCAGTTGGCCGTGATGTTTCAGCAGTGCCGCGAACAGCACAGGCCGGTAACGGACGGTGTAGCTGGTGCCCGGCGCATCGTCGCTGCCCATCAGCGCCTCGGGCAGGCGTTGGAAAGCGAGCCAGGCAAACGGTGAAATGGGGTCGAACCAGAACGTGATGTGCTTCATGGTTGGGCGACCGCCTGAGACGGTCAGCGTTGGCGTTGTTCCACCCGCGTCCACACCGCCAGCTTGGCGGCATCTGTGGCGCGGCTCCAGCCGGTCAGTTCATCGAGTGTGCGGAAACACCCTTTGCACCAACCCGCCACATCGTCCATTTTGCACACCCCGACACAAGGGGACGGCACCGTGACTTGCGGGTTGCGGCGGCGGGCCGATGCCAGGGTCACCCGCTGCACCGGCGGTGTCGGCTCGGCTACAACGCATTCTGGTGCTGCGGCTGCGCGCACCGCAATATTCAATTCAGTCATGTCGCCGATTCTGTCGGAATCGCCAAAACCACATCGGCCACGGGTGCACCGGTCCACTCCACCAGGTCTTGAGGGGCCAGCCGAAACACCGCATGCGGGTGACCGGCTGCGGCCCAGATGTCGCCATACCGGAAGAGCTCGCGGTCAATCAGCGTGACAGGCGGGTTGGCGTGCGCCAAGGGTGACACACCGCCAATCGAAAAGCCGGTGGCCGCCTTCACGAACTCGGCATTCGCCCGCCCGAGCCGGAAGCCGCCATCGGCTGGGGTGCACACCAACGCTGCCACTTTGTCTTCGCAGACGCGGCGGTCGCCAGACGTGATGACCAACACGGCCACGCCATCGGGCTTGCGGCGGAAGATGATGCTCTTGGCAATCTGGCCCAGCGCCACCCCCAGCGCATCGGCCGCCTGTTGTGCCGTCCGGGCAGCATCGTCCAGCATGACGGGCAACTGCGGATGCCCCAGCCGTTGCAATTCAGCCGCCACGCGCTGCACGCCTTCGGGCAAAGTTTTGAGTTCAGCACCACACATACGAATGAAAAACCTTCTGAAACCAGATTGAACTGAATTTACCTGATGGCAACCAGCCGATTGGTCACAGACCTGCCATGTCACAGAGCCCGCCACAACCCTCAATGAAAGTCCCGGCTGCTGGTGTCCAACTCGCCCAACCAGGGGCTGAGGTCTTTCAGCCGTTTGGCCACCAGGTGGCGCACCTGCCCCCCGGTTTCATCGTCACGCTGCCACACGCCGTACACCGCCAGCAGGCGGGCGCGCATCAGTTCGCTGCGCTGGGCTTCTTTCACGGCCTGCCAGACGATGACGTTGACGGTGCCGGTTTCGTCTTCCAGGGTGACGAACACCACGCCTTTGGCGGTGCCGGGCTGCTGGCGCACGGTGACGATGCCACACGCACGCGCCAGCCGTCCGCTGGGGTAGCTGGCGAGTTCTTCGGCGGTTTTGAGCCTGAGCGCCGCCAGCCGTGCGCGCAGGAAGCTCAAGGGGTGGGCGCGCAGGCTCAGACCCGTGGCGGCGTAGTCGCCCACCACATCCTGGGCCAGGGTGGGGGCAGGCAGCAGACTGGGTTGCAAGGGGTCGTCGGGCGGCGCCACGGGCTTGAACAGGCTGGCATACGCCTTGGCGCCTGACGCAGCCCACACCTGTTCGCGCCGGTGACCCGCCAGGGCGCTCAGGGCATCGGCTGCGGCCAGTGCGTCAAGGTCGGTCTGGTTGAGTTGTGCCAGTTGGGCCAGTTGCGCCACGTTGGCAAATGTCTGGCCTTGGCTTTGCAGGTGTTGACGGGCTGAGACGATGCGCTGCCCGGCCTCTTCGCTCAGGCCCGAGACCATGCGCAGGCCCAGGCGAATGGGTTGTTTGGCTGCGGCTTGATGGGTGTCGGACCGCATCGCTCCGCTTGGGCTGGCTTGCTTGGTGTGCGCTTGATGGCTTTCGGTCGGGACGGCTTCGCCTCGGCTGGCATGTTGGGTGGCGTGCCAATCGGGTGTGGGGGGTTCCTCATGCTGCGAGCAGAAATCGTCCCCCCCCACACCCGACCGTCCCGCTGCGCTGCGGGCTGGTGCGCCTGCGCCGGATTCGGATGCGGACTCCCCTGTCGGCAAGGTGTTCTGGCGTTGGTCGTGTTTTCGGTTTTCAAGCGCCTCGCACACGAGGTCCGGGCGGGCAAGGGGTGGGCCGCCCGACAATTTCTGCTCGCAGTATGCGGAGGGTGGCCCACCCCTTGCCGGCGCAACGTGTGAAGCAACATCACCCGAACCCCGCACAGCACCCTTGCACTCAACCTCCAACCCGCAATCCCACCCACTCACCATCACGTCCACCGGCAGCACGGTCACCCCATGCCGCCGCGCGTCCTGCACCAGCTGCGACGGCGTGTAGAACCCCATCGGCTGGCTGTTCAGCAACGCAGCCAGAAACACGTCGGGATGGTGGCGCTTGATCCAGGCGCTCACATACACCAGCAGCGCAAAGCTGGCAGCATGGCTCTCGGGGAAACCGTATTCACCGAACCCCTCGATCTGCGAAAAAATCTGCTCGGCAAACGCTGCCGTGTAGCCCCGCGCCAGCATGCCGCCCAGCACGCGGTCGTAAAACTTCTGCACACCGCCTTTGCGCTTCCAGGCCGCCATGGCGCGGCGCAGGCTGTCGGCCTCGCCAGCCGAGAAACCGGCGCAGAGCATCGCCACCTGCATCACCTGTTCCTGAAAAATGGGCACACCCAGCGTGCGCCCCAAGGCGGTTTCGAGTTCGGGGCTGGGGTACTCCACTGGCTCAAAGCCATGTCGGCGGCGCAGGTAGGGATGCACCATGCCGCCCTGGATGGGGCCGGGCCGCACGATGGCCACCTGCACCACCAGGTCGTAGAACACCTGGGGCCGCAAGCGGGGCAGCATGCTCATCTGGGCACGGCTTTCGATCTGGAACACCCCTACCGTGTCGGCATCGGCCGTCATTCGGTAGGTGGCTTCATCGTCTTTGGGGATGGCCCCCATGGTCAGCCGGCCGCTGTCGGACCAGGCATGCGGTGCGCTCAGGCTGAGCCCGGCCCGCGCACCGGGTTTGGCCGCCAGCATGTCGAGCGAGCGGCGCAACGCGCTGAGCATGCCCAGCGCCAGCACGTCGACCTTGAGCAGGCCCACGGCATCCAGGTCGTCTTTGTCCCACTGGATGATGCTGCGTCCGGCCATGGCCGCGGGCTCCACCGGCACCAGGCGGGTGAGCGGCCCCTGCGTCAGCACGAAGCCCCCCACGTGCTGGCTGAGGTGGCGTGGAAAACCCATGAGCTGTTGCGACAGTTCCAGCCACAGCGCGAGAGTTCTGTCCGAGGGCAGCGGCGTGCCGGGGGGCAGACGGGCCAGGGCTTCGGCCAGCCGCTCGGGCAACAGCTTGCAGCTGTACATGCCGGGGTGCTCTTTGGCCAGCGAGCGGATGAGCGCTTCATCCACCTGCAGCGCCCGCCCCACGTCGCGCAGCGCACTGCGGGGGCGGTAGCTGATGACGGTGGCCGTCAGCGCGGCCCGGTCGCGGCCGTATTTGGCGTAGATGTACTGGATGACTTCTTCGCGCCGCTGGTGCTCGAAGTCCACGTCGATGTCGGGCGGTTCGTTGCGCTCGCGGCTGATGAATCGCTCGAACAGCAGAGTGGACTTGGCCGGGTCCACTTCGGTCACACCCAGGCAGTAGCACACCGCCGAGTTGGCGGCCGAGCCTCGGCCCTGGCACAGGATGTCACGGCTGCGGGCAAAGCGCACTAGGTCGTGCACGGTGAGAAAGTACATCTCGTAGCCCAGCTCGGCGATCAGCGCCAGTTCGTGTTCGATCTGGGTTTTGACTTTGTCTGGGATGGTCGAGATGATTGGGATGGAAATTGGGTTGCGGGCTGCGGTTGGAGTGCCAGATGTGGGAGGGATGCTGACTTGATTGGGGAAGCTGATTTGGGAGGTGATGCTTGCTTCGCTTGGGCTGGCGTGGGTGGGGGCTGTGGTTGCTTGGCCTGGGCTGGCGTGTTGAAGGGATGTATTGGATTCGCTTAGGCTGGCATGTGTGAGGGCGTGCCGATCGGGTGTGTGGGGCTCCTCATGCTGCGAGCAGAAATCGTCACCCCCTACACCCGACCGTCCCGCTGCGCTGCGGGCTGGTGCGCCTGCGCCGGATACGGGAGCAGGCTTCCCTGCCTGCGGTGAGGCATCGCTTTGGCCTTGACTGTTGTTTTGGCTTTGGTTCTGGTTTTGGTTTTGGTTTTCCGATGCTGCCCCAGCGAGGTTCGCGCGGGCAAGGGGTGGGCCGCCCGACAATTTCTGCTCGCAGTATGCGGAGGGCGGCCCACCCCTTGGCGGCGCAGCAACCGCAACAACCTCATTCTCATTCAACTCAACGCGCGAAGCAACCTCCCCCACCCCATACCGCCACGCCGCCCCCGTCCAGGTCAAACGTGCCAGGGTTTGTGACGGGGTTTCGCCCGCGCCCACGGTTTCCAGCGGGTAGTGGTAGCGCAGCTCGGTCAGGCTGAAGCGGCAACGGTTGGCTACCTCCAGTGTGTTGGCCAGCACATCAGGGGGATACAGGCGGCCCAGCTGCAAACGCGTGCGCAAATGGGCCTGCGCATTGGGCAGCAACGCCTGCCCGCATTGGGCCACCGGCTGACCCAGGCGGACGGCCGTCAGCACATCGTGCAAGGGCTTGCGCGAGCGGGCGTGCATCAGCACACCACCCACCGCCACCAGCGGTACACCATTGCAGGTGGCGCAATGGTCCATCTGCATCAGCCACCAGTCATCGTCTGCGGCCTGGTGCAGCGTCACACCCAGCCACAACCCGACATTTTTTGAATAAAAAACAGCCATGGCGCTTGATATAAAAGCATTAACAGCTATCAAATTATTAATATGATTGACCTCACTGCCAGCCGACAGGCGTGGAGGCACCAACACCACCTCGCAGCCCGCCAGCGCTTCACTGCCCGGCACAGGCAAGGTGGCCACGTAATCCCCCTTGCGGGCGGCACCACGCGCAGCGCTGATGTACTGGCACAGTCGGCCCCATCCGCCCAGGTCACGAGGCAGCACCACCATTCGCCAGCCGCGTGCATGCACGGTGGCCGCACCGGGCACCTCCACGGGTATGGGCTGCAGTGCAAAAACCGCACCGGGCAACAGCTGCAAACCGCTTTGCAGCGCCTGGGTGTGAGCACGCACCACGCCGGCCACCGAACATTCATCGGTGATGGCCAGTGCCTGGTAACCCAACGCACGGGCGCGCACCACCAGTTCTTCCGGGTGCGATGCGCCATGCTGGAAACTGAAGTTGGACTGCGCCCACAACTCCGCATAACCCGGCAGGCCCGGGCGGTGGGTGGCCGTCACGCTCATGCAAACCTGCCGTGCAGAAACCAGGCGGGCTCGCCCTCGGCCGCACCCTGTTGCCGGAACACCCACAGCAAGCCGGCGATGGGGCTGCGCGCCACGAAGTAGTCACGCAAGGTGGGCGGCGCATCGGCCTGTCCACCGACCCGCACATCGCCCAGCTCACCGCCACAAGCATGGGCCGCCTCGCCCGGCCAGTGCGCGAGCTCCAAACGCTGGGGACCGACCAGCAGTTCCAGCTCGCCCTGGTAACAGGGGCGGTGACCGCGCATGGGCAGGGGCTGGGGCTCCGGCAGCAACCAGGTGGGCAACAAGGCATCCCGCGCAGCCGGCAGGCGCCGGGCCGTCACAGGCTGCCCAGTGGGGCTGGCAGCTGCCTGCATCGCATCGGGCACATGGGTGTCCTGCGGCTGCCAGTGGGTCACGGCGCCATCTCCCAAGCGGGCGCGCAAGCGCTCCAGCAACACCGGCCAGCCGATGGCAGCCGGATGCTGATGGAGCGCAGCGGCAGCACTCACCCAGTCTGCCGATGGTGCGGCAAACGGCACATGCTCGGTCGTTTGCAACCGGATGGACACCACAGGCGCGTCCAGCGTCTGACGCGCCAGATGCTCGGCCGTCAGGCGCACCCAGTGCCCGGGTTGCTGGGCAGGCTGAGCCGTGCGCAACTCGAATCCGCCGCTGTGTGCCACGTGACGCCGCTTGTCGTGCTGCCAGCTCCAGCGCACCGCCAGCGCAGCCCGCTGACGCAGCACCAACCAGCCGTGCAAAGCGGCCAGCAACTGCCGGACCGGCGGCAGAAGCTGGTCTGTGGTGTCGAGGTGGTGCGGCCAGGTCAGGGTTTCGTCGAAATCCGTTGGCGGCGACAGCCAGGCATGGGTTTCCGGTGCCCGGCCCAGGGCCTCGTCCAGCCCACGCAACAACAGCGCCCCCCAGCGCCGGGACACCCCGTCACGCGGCAAACGGGCCAGTTGCCCCCAGGTGTGCACCCCCAGGCGCGCCAGCACTGCCGTGTGCGCCCGCGCCGCGGCGAGGGTGTGCAAAGGCAGCGTCAGCAGTTGCGCACGCGTGGGCAACCCATCGCCCTCAGCCCACCACTGCCCGGCCCGCCAGCGCGCCAGTGCCGCACGCGCAGTGGGGCCCAATGCCACCTGCACACCACGGCACATGCCTCCTTCTTTCAGGCTGTCGGTCATGCGCGGCATCAGCCGGTCCAGACCACCCCACAGGCGCAAGGTGGGGGCCACGTCAAGCAACCAGGCCTCTTCCAGCCACAGCACCCTGGGGGTGAACTGCAACGCCCAACTGCCCAACCAGGTGTCGGCACCGTCAGACGGCAGACAGCGCAACGCCAGCCAATGCGGCGGGTGTGGCATGTACCCCCCTGTGTGCCCCCAAAAGGGGTTCGATTTGCGTTTCTGTTGACGCTTCTGTTTGCGCCCCCGCCTGATCCGCCTGCACGGTGACAGGCTGCTGGATGACCGGGGCCACTGTCACCCTGCGGCGGGCGTTGCGCCAGCGTGCGGCGGCCAGCACGGCGGCCAGCGCCTCGTCAGGCGCAGGCACCTGCAGCGCCTGTGCCAAGGGAGGCCCACGGCGCTTCAGCACCCTGACCTGCAAGCTGTGCGGATGCTCACCCTGCCCCAGCTCAAGGCGCAGCACCGCTGCCGTGGCCTGCTGCGCCACGGCCAACGGGCGGAACACCCACAGCAAGCCGCCGTGGCGGGTGGCGGCCCATTGCAAGCGGCGCAGGGCGGTCATGGGAACATGCGGCAGCCAGGCCAGCACGGCCCCCACGTGGGCGCACTGCAATGCCTGCTCGCAGGTCCACAGGCGTTGTACCGGGTCGTCCGGCTGGACGTGCACCATGTCAGCCACGCTCAGCCCGCGTGCCTGCAAACCCGACGCGCAGGGCTGTGCGGGTGGACCGACGAGCACCACCCCAGAGCGCCCCGGCTGCCCAGGCTCGGCCACTGTATGCTGCCAGCGCACCAGGGCAGGCAGCACCAACTGCCACTCCAGGTGGACACCCGGTGGCTGCAGCACCTCCGACAGTGCGCCACACGGCCAACCCGCACCGGGCAGGCTGGCATCGAGCACGGCGTGCCCGCTGGGGACCACCTGCAACACATCGGTGGCACGCTCGGTCGCCCGCCAGACACCAGCTGGCAGGTCGGCACATGGGGAAAGGGATGCATTCAGGAAGCTCACAATACTGTATTTTTATACAGTATTGTGAGCTGCACAAGTCCTCTGCCACCTGTCAACCGCTTGTCATCCAGCGCCGGGTATCTGTCAGCGAAAGCCTTACAAGCGCATGGGCGCAGGCTGACTCAAGTCACAGTGCTGCGCTGATTCAAGTCGGATTGATGCACTTTCACAATTCACTTCAACGCATCGACAACTGCCTGGCGTGTTAGCCAGGGTCGAATCCCCCGATACCTTGAAGGAGTGCACACCATGAACAACGAACAGATGCTGGCCGAGATCCGTGAAGCCAACCTGACTTACCTCATGCTGGCCCAATCCCTCATCCGCCAGGACAGGGCAGAAGCGCAGTTCCGCCTCGGTCTGACCGAAGAAGCCGCCGAGCTGCTCGCTGCCCTGTCTCCCGCCCAGATCATGAAGGTGGCATCGGGCAACATGCTGCTGTGCCGCTTCCGTGTGGATGACGATCTGGTGTGGAACCTGCTGACCAATCACAACCCGGGCAAGGTGGCCAATGACGCGACGTCGCGTCTGCATGCCTCGATCCTGATGGCTGGCCGGGTGACGGAGACGATCTGAGCCTGGTTGCTCAGATTCTTTGCCCCGATTTTTCCGCCCTCTTCCCTGAACGTTTTTCTTTCTCCTGGAGCTGATCATGGCTGTCAAAAGTATCCTCACCGAAGCACGTGACATCGAGCGGGCTGTGGAACTGATCAACCTGGGAGCACGCTTGCAGGTGCTGGAGTCTGAAACGAATCTGTCTTACGAGCGGCTGTTGCGCCTGTACAAGGAGGTGGCGGGCAAGTCGCCTTCGAAGGGGCAGTTGCCGTTTTCAACGGACTGGTTCCTGACGTGGCAGCCCAATATCCATTCGTCGCTGTTTGCGAACATCCACGAGTACCTGTCCAAGGCGGCTGCGCTGGATGACATCGATGTGGTGATCAAGGCTTACAGGCTGTACACGGAGCAGATGGTGGCCTGTGGGATCGAGCCGCTGTTGAGTTTCACCCGCGCCTGGCGTCTGGTGAAGTTCATGGACAACAACATGCTGGGGATGACGAAGTGCTGCAAGTGCGGCGGCCACTTCGTGACCGAGCCTTATGAGATTGCACGTAACTTCACCTGCGGCCTGTGTGTGCCCCCCGCTCGCGCTGGCAAGGGTTCGGCCGCAGGCAGCCTCAAACTGGAACGGGATGAGCGCGAGCAGATGGCCACGCCCACCTTAGCCAGCCTGGCACCCACTGCATTGCAGGCCAAAGTGGCCACCCAGAGCCAGAACTTGTGGGCACTGTAACCACCCACCGCTGCGCCTCGACAACCTCAAGCTGTCGCTGGCGCTGAAGCAGCAGCCACCCAGGCGGGCAGCTGCTGCCGGACAATCCGCAACGCAGGCGCTTCCTGTCGTCGGCTCAAGGTGACCAGACCGAAACGGGCTGAGGCGTTCAAGGGCGGGTCGGTTTCCAGCCGCACCAGGTCGTCCGCCACCGCGTGCACCGTCAACACGATGGCGTTGCTGCGTCGGGCGACATCGACAATGCTCAGCGTTTCATCGCAACGCAGGGTCACCATGTCGTCCGGATTGGCCTGAGGTCCGTAACGGGCAATCAGAATGCGGGCCACCTCGTCACTCAAAGGCGTGGAGGCCACCGGATAGGCCGTCAAGTCAGCCAGCGTTGCCGCCCGGCCCAGCTCCGTCAGCGGGTGACCTGCCCGCACCAGGAAACCCGCATGCAACTCAAACACCTGGCCCACCGCCAGATCGGCCGCAGGCCGCAGCGCGCGGACATCCACAATGACAGCGTCGAGCCGCTGTGCACGCAATTCGGCAATCAACACATCGGTGTTTCCCCTCGAAATCCTCAACAGCAGCCTGGGGTGGTGCTGCGCCAGGTGCAGCATCAACGGGCCGGAAAACAGCGCACCCGGTGCTGAACTGAGCCCGATTCTCAACTCACCCAACAAGCCCGATGTCAGGGCCTTACTGGTGTGCCTGAGGGCCTCGGCGTCGCCAACGATGCGCCGAGCCCTCTCCAGCGCCTCGTGCCCGAACGGTGTCAGCGCAATCCGGCGGCCCAACCGGTCAAACAACTGGCCGCCCAGTTCGTCCTCCAGCGACTGAATGCTGCGCGTGAGGGCTGGCTGCGTGAGGAACAGCACCCTGGAGGCCTCGGCAAACGAGCCCCGCTCGGCCAATGCGACGAAATGCTTCAGTTGAACCAAGGTCATGCAAACCGCCCTTCCAATGCATGGATCGTTGCTTATCAATGCATTGGACTTTACATCCAGCCAGCCATAACATGCAACTTAATTCATTTATCGCTTGACAAATAGCAGAAAACTGCATTTCGTCGCACAGGAGCACGACCCATGAACCGCTTGAGCGAAGCAGCCATCGAGGCCTTCACCCGGATTCGGCACGACATCCACCGCCACCCCGAGCTGGCGTTTGACGAGCACCGCACCAGCGCATTGGTGGCCGACAAATTGCGGAGCTGGGGCTACGCAGTCACCACCGGTCTGGGTGGCACCGGGGTGGTGGGGCAACTGAAGAAAGGCTCATCCAACCGCACCATTGGCATTCGAGCCGACATGGATGCCCTGCCCATCGAAGAAGCCAGCGGCGTGGACTGGCGCAGTTGCCACCACGGTGTGATGCATGCCTGCGGCCACGACGGCCACACCGCCATGCTGCTGGCCGCCGCACACCACCTGGCAGAACATGGCGGCTTTGACGGCACGCTGAACCTGATCTTCCAACCCGCCGAGGAAGGTGGCGGCGGCGCATTGAAGATGATGGAAGACGGCCTCTTCGAGCAGTTTCCGTGCGACGCCGTGTTTGCCATGCACAACATGCCGGGCTACCCGCAGGGCCAACTGGTGTTTCGCAGCGGCCCCACCATGGCATCGTCCGACTACGCCACAGTCACGCTGCACGGCACGGGCGGGCACGGCGCCATGCCCCACAAAGCAGCCGATCCGCTGGTGGCCGCTGCTTCGCTGGTGATGGCGCTGCAAACCGTTGTGTCGCGCAATGTGGACCCGCTTCAACCCGCAGTGGTGACCGTGGGCGCCTTGCACGCGGGCCAGGCCAACAACGTGATTCCAGCCAGTGCCCGGCTGGAAATCAGCGTACGGGCCCTGAGCCCACAGGTGCGGCGTGACATGGAGCAGCGCATCCGCAGCCTGGTGGCCTTGCAGGCCGAAAGCTTCGGTGTGAAGGCAGACGTGCAATGGAAACCCGGCTACGCGGTGCTGGTCAATGACCCCGAACAAACCGCACGTGCGGTGGCTGTGGCACAGAAGCATTTTCCCGCCAGCCAGATCAACCCGAATGGTGCCATGCTGACGGGCAGCGAGGACTTCGCCTTCATGCTCGAACGCGTGCCGGGCAGCTACCTCTTCATTGGCAACGGTGCCGACGGCGAACCGGGTGCCTGCATGGTCCACAACCCGGCCTACGACTTCAACGACGCCAACATCGGACCCGGTGCCACCTACTGGGTGGCGCTGGTGCAAGAACTGCTTTCCCCCCACCAACCCTGCCCCCCCCGAGGAGACAAACCCATGAACAACGCCCGTATCCGCATTCGCGCCATCGCCGCTGCTGCCACCCTGGCTGGCCTGGCCACAGCGTCCATGACAGGCCTGGCCCACGCCCAGACCTTCCCAGCCAGACCCGTCACATTGATGGTGCCCTACCCCGCCGGCGGCCTGTCTGACGTGATTGCACGCAACGTCAATACCACCCTGGCCAAACACCTGGGCCAGCCGGTGATCGTGGAAAACCTGGGTGGTGCCAGCGGATCCATCGCGGCCCAGAAATTGCTCAACGGCCCCAGCGACGGCTACACCATTTTTCAGGGTTCACCCAACGAACTAATTCTGGCACCATTGTCACTGTCGGCCATCAAATTCAAGAGCGAGGATTTCCGCCTGATTCAGATGATCGCCACCGCGCAGATTGCCTTCCTCGCGCGCAAAGACTTGCCCGTGAATTCGGCTGACGAGTTCATTGAACTGGCCCGCAAAGCAGCCAAGGAAGGAAAGCCACTGACCTATGCCAGCGTGGGACCGGGCTCGTTCTACCACCTGCTGGGCGAGCACTTGTCCAAAGTCACCGGCATCCCGATGATTCACGTGCCCTACAAGGGTGCAGCGCCAGCTGAACAGGATCTGCTGGCGAGCCAGGTAGACTTTTTCCTGGCACCCTATGGCAAAAAGTATGATGACATGCAAAAGACCGGCCGCCTGAAGGTGCTGGCCATGCTGAATAACGAGCGGCTGGACAGTGTCAAGCAGTACCCCGCTATCAGCGAAAGCAAGTCCTTGAAAGACTTCACCTTCAAAATCTGGACTGGCTACTTCGTCAAGAAAGACACGCCCGAGCCCGTGGTGGCCACACTTCACAAAGCCATCAGTGAAACGCTGGGCGATGCACAGGTGGTCCAGGCGCTGGAAGCCAACAGCCAATTGCTGCCCAAAGCCCAATCACTCGCGGAGGCCAACAAGGTGTACACCGACGGGACCCACCAATTCCGCAGCATTGCCAAGGCCATCGGATTGCAGGCACAATAAAATCAGTATCCCGATCGGGAGAGACTGTCGCACTGCAACCAGCATGTGCCCAGCGCCGAAGGAGCAACCGCCCCGGAAACTCTCAGGCAAAAGGACCGATGGGTATCACGCGCCGTCACAGGCGCAACACTCTGAAGAGTGGCCGAGGTTCGTCACCCGGCCCACCGCAGGAGCAAGCCCGCTGACCGACAGCAGGTGAATCTCTCAGGTTTCAAACAGAGGGGGTCGCTGCACGCACGCAGGGTGTGTGCCGCGCTCCTTTGTTTGACGGCTTTACCGAGAGATTTGCCATGTCACACCTCATCATCATCGGCGGCGGCATCACCGGCACCACAACAGCTTATGCCCTTGCACGCCAGGGCCATCAGGTCACACTGATTGAAAAACACCGCTATGCGGGCATGGAGACCAGCCATGCCAACGGCGGGCAGTTGTCGGCCTCCAATGCGGAAACCTGGACGCACCCTTCCACATTGGTCAAGGGTATCAAGTGGATGTTCAAAGCAGATGCACCGTTGCTGGTCAACCCCAAACCCAGTTGGCACAAGCTGTCGTGGTTTGCCGAATTTGCGGCGTCCATCCCCAAATACCGCGACAACACCATCGCCACCACCCGCCTCGCGATTGCGGCTCGCGAACACCTTTTCGGTTGGGCACAAGAGGAAGGCATTGACTTCGACCTGCGGCAACAAGGCATCCTGCACATTTACCGCGACAGGGCCGGTTTCGAACATGCAGGCGAGGTATCCAAACTGCTGGCAGCAGGCGGCCTCGAACGTCGGGCCGTGACCCCGCAGGAAATGCAAGCCATCGAACCCACACTGGCCGGCAGCTACCACGGGGGTTACTACACCGAAAGCGACAGCACAGGTGACATCCACAAATTCACCTACGGGCTGAGCCTGGCGTGCGAGCGCCGAGGCGTGCGCCTGCTGACCGGCCAGACGGTCACGCGCGTGCACAGCGACGGCCGCCACGCAAAGTTTTGGCTGTCCAACGGCGAGTCCGTCACGGGTGACGGCGTGGTGGTGTGCGCAGGTGTACACAGCCGTCGGCTGGCTGCGCAACTGGGCGACCGGCTCAATGTGTACCCGGTCAAGGGCTATTCCATCACCGTCATACTGAACGACGAGACAAGTCAGTTGGCTGCACCGAAGGTCAGCCTGCTCGATGACGAAACCAAGCTGGTGACCAGCCGCCTGGGGCAGGACCGCTTCCGAGTGGCGGGCACAGCAGAATTCAACGGTTTCAACCTGGACATACGGGCAGACCGCATCCGGCCTCTGATCGAATGGGTGAACCAATGCTTCCCGGGTGTCAGCACGCGCCGTGTCGAGCCATGGGCGGGCTTGCGACCCATGATGCCCGACATGATGCCGCGAGTCGGCCCCGGCCGACTGCCGAATGTGTTCTATAACACCGGGCATGGCCACCTGGGCTGGACGCTGTCAGCCATCACAGCACACCAACTCGCGGGACACGTCAACGACTGGCAACCCGCTGAACAGCCGGACGCGCTACAAACTGTGGCTGGATTGCGACTCGCCTGACCGTCGGCAGGCGGACTTCAAAGAAAGGCGCTGAAAGCCGATATGCTGGCACGCTTGCTCTGCTTGTCATTTCTTCGCCTTCATGTCCGTACCGCCTCCCCCGTCACCGGCTGCCATCGGCACGCTCGCCGTGGCCACACCCGAGCTGATCTCCAGCATGGTGGATCACTCACCCACCATGCTGGCTTACTTCGACAGCAACCTGATCTGCCGGTACAGCAATGCCAGCTACCGCCGGGTGTTCGAAAAGCCAGGCACATCGCTCGAAGGGGCGCACTTCGAAACATTGGTGCAAGCAGACAAGCGCGACACCGTGTTGCCCCACGCCCGTGCCGCACTGGCAGGTGAACCTCAGGACTACGAGTACGAACGCACCGCACCTGATGGTCGACGGATACATGTCGAAGTCAAATACACACCCGATGTCCGAGACGGTGGCGTGGTGGGCATGTTCGTGGAATTGCACGACATCACAGGCCACAAGCAGATTGAAGACCTGGTGCTGGAAAGCAACCGCGAACTGGAAGAGCGGATGCAGGAGCGCAGCGCCAGACTGTTTGAAAGTGAGCAACGCTTCAGGCTGATGGTCGACGGTCTGAAGGACTATTGCGTCTATTTCCTCGACGAATTGGGCTACATCACGGACTGGACAGACAGCGCCCAGCGACTGCACAACGTGCCAGCGCCCCTCATCCTGCGCCAGCATGTGAGGATGTTGATGGATGACACGCATCCGGGCCAACAGCCGCCGGTGCTGGCTCAACTGTTGCGTCAGGCCATTGACACCGGTCACAGCGAACTGGACGGCTGGCAGACGCGTCAAGGCGAAACGGCCTTCTGGGCACACACCACCTTCACTGCTTTGCGTGATGCCGATGCCAAGCTGCTCGGCCTGTCGGTCATCACCAAGGACATGACCGAACAGAAGCGGCTGGAAGATGTCATGAGCAACCTGAACCAGGTGCTCGAAAAACGGGTACAGGAGCGGAGCCGGGAGCTGATGGTGGCCAACCGGGATATCGATGCACTGTCTCACATGGTGTCGCACGACCTGCGGGCACCCCTTCGGCACATATCAGGCTACCTGGCGTTGCTGCATGAAGACCTGGCCCCCCACCAACTGGCACTGGCCGGCACACCCGTGATGCAGCACATGGCTGCACTGGACCAGACCAGCAAACGGTTGTCACGGATGATCGAGAGTGCGCTCGAGTACGCACGCCTGGGGCGCACCACGGCAGAACGTGGCCCCGTTGCGCTGACTTCGCTGGTGCACGGTGCCATTGCCGAGGCCAAGACCACATGTGGCCACCGGGCGGTGGAATGGGTGGTACCAGATGACTGGCCCGTGGTCAGGGGTGATGCGCCTTTGCTGAGCAAGCTACTGGGCCATGTGCTGAGCAACGCGCTGAAATACACCGGCAAACGACCTGTGGCACACATTGAAATGGGTTGGCGGAGCAGCCAGCCTGCCGACCCCCAGCCATCGGGCTACGAACACCCCGGCCGTATGGTCACGGTGTGGGTCAAGGACAACGGCGCGGGCTTCGACAGCGACCAGGCACAGAACCTGTACGTCATGTTCCAGCGCCAGCACCACACGATGGACTTTGACGGCACCGGCACGGGGCTGGCCTTGAGCCAGCGGATCGCCCGCTTGCACGGGGGCGCTTTCCACATCCGCAGCCAACGGAATCAGGGTTGTCTGGTTTCCGTGACGTTGCCACTGGCCGACCAGGTCAGTGCAGGCTGATCAGGCACCGCAGCATTTTTTGTACTTTTTGCCGCTGCCGCAACTGCACGGATCGTTGCGACCAGGCTGACGCGCACGCACCACAGCAGCCACCCGATGCCCCAAGCTGCGCCAGATCTGGTGCAAATCATAGACCGCCCACAGGGCCTCACCGAAAGCGTTCAGCCGGGCTTCACTGACACTGGGCGGCGCGCTTTCGTCATACATGTTTTCGAACGGCACACCCGTGTCGTCTTCCGTCAACGCCACGATTTTTTCGAGCGACTCGTTCAACCAGACAGCGGTGTCTTTGTCTCGCGGTGCCTCCCAGGCTTCAGACCAGTGTTCGACGGCATACATGAAGCCCAGGGCCCACACCTGGGCAAAGGAAGGCATGGGAGCGTCCTCGGTGTTGTCAGCCTCCCATTTCTGCCGGTCGGCCTCGGGCAAGCTGTACACAGCGCCGCGCACATCCATCACTTCGGGTGAAAACGCCGCTTCATCTGCCAGCGATTCCACCTGTGTGGCCAGACTGGCCGACAGTTCCTGACGGCGGCGCGACCACAGTTTGGCAAACTGCTCGCGTTGCTCGGCGCTGGCAAACAGGGGCTCCTCGCCATCGAACTCGGGCAGCAACGCATCCAGAGCCGCATGATCGGTCACGGGCTCGCGGCAGCAGATGACCGCTGCCATGAACCCTTCACAGAACTCCCACTGCGGCACCTCTTCGTCGCGTTGGCGCAAGTCATCCAGAATCGTGTCGAGGGCATCGAAATCATCGGGTGTCAGAGGCTCGAGCGCCTGGGTTGCAGTGGTGTTCATGTTGGCAATTTTTCGTTGAGTGTGTAAAAGACCGTGGGCTCATGCAGACTGCGCGTCGAGCTTGGGGGTGTGGTCGGCCGGCTGTCCCGGCCACGACCGCAACACCTCGACACCCAGTGAAGCCAGCCGCTTTTTCAAGCGCAGCACCGCTTTGTCCTTGCTGACCAGCACCGCGCCATGGGCGACCGCCAGGTCGATGAACTTTTGGTCATCGGCATCCGTGCAGACAAAGCGTGCCTTGGGCGCAGGTTCGCACCAGGTGACAGCCGCATCATAGGCTGCCAGCAACGCATGGGCGGCTTGCTCGCCGAGCGGCTGGCGGCGCACCAGGTGCGGGTAGGTCAGTACGCGAGCGAGTTCGTCGCGCATGGCACGCGTGGCCAACCAACGCACAACCGGACGCGCCTCGCAGGGAACATCGGGCACAGCCTTGGGAAGACTGGCTGCCCCCGAAAGCACTGCGGTCAATCCCAGGCCCGACAACCCCAGCCTTCGGCTCATCGGCTGAACGTGTGGGTCTTCGAACACCCAAATGTCGAGCACGATGTTGGTGTCGAGCACACAAGCCGCTGGCCAACCGGTGCTCCGGGTCATACCCGCAGCGGGCGCGGCCGTCCAAAACAGAGCGCTCATGCGGAGGACCCTGACACCCCGCCTGACGCATCGGGCGGGGTGGCCTGGCCAGGCACGGACACGGCAGGACGCGGACCGCGCGCACTGCCGGCCATCAGGTCGAAGCGGAACAGTCGGCACTCGATGGGGCCGTTCCACATGGGCACGCGGCGGGATTCTTTCAGGCGCATCTGGCTGGGCAACTTGAGGTCGGGCGTGAGCATCCATGCGGTCCAACCGCTGAAGTGGCGCTTCCAGTGCGTGGCCAGTTTGGGAAAGAAATCGCTGCCACCCGCGTCGGTTTGGGCCTGCTGACGGCCCATGCCCGGTGCGCCCGCCGGTGAGGCAGAACCAACGTGCTCTGCACGCTCACCCACCCGGTGCACCCGCGGAGCCATCCGCCCCGTACCACCGCCTGGCGACATCCGTCCGGCAGCAGGGTCGAAGCGGGCACCGGCCCGCACGCCCGCACGATCTGCGGCACGCTCTCCCGCCACCCCCGCCGCCGCGATGCGCTCACCGTACGGCGGGTTGAGCAACATGATGCCCGGACGTTCACAAGGGGGCATGCGTTGCAAGGCATCCCCCCCCCGGAACTCGATCGCATGCGCCACACCCGCGCGCTCGGCATTGCGCTGGGCGAAGTCCACCATGCGGTGAGACACGTCGCTGCCAAAAATGAACGGCGCATCGCCATTTTTGAAACGAAAAACACCTACAGCGCAATCAGCCATTGAATCGGTTGCTTCCGTTTTGATACCATGCCAGACATGCGCCTGGTAAGGCAACAGCCGCTCGAAGCCAAAGCGGCGCGCCCCGCCGGCGGGCATGCCCAACGCCATCTGGGCTGCCTCAATGGCAATCGTGCCACTGCCGCAGCAAGGGTCGTACAAAGGCAGATCGGGCCCCTTGCTCCCGTCCCAACCGGCAGCGGCCAGCATCGCTGCGGCCAAGGTTTCCTTCAAAGGGGCATCACCTTTGTCTTCGCGCCAGCCCCGCTTGAACAAGGGCTCACCGGATGTGTCGATGTACAAGCTGACGTGGTCGGTGGTGAGGTGGACAAAGATGCGAACATCTGGCCGCGCCGTATCCACATCCGGGCGGACACCCGTTTTGTGCCGGAAACGGTCGGCGACGGCATCTTTGACTTTGAGCGCCGCAAAATTCAGACTCTGCAAGGGGCTGTATTGCGACGTGATCTCGATTTTGAAACTCTGACGCGGTGTGAACCAGATTTCCCATGCCACGCCTGCGGCAGCCTCGTAGAGATCTGCCTCATGCCGGTAAGGCTGATGTGCCAGTTGCACCAACACGCGCTGGGCAAGACGGCTGTGCAAATTGAGCTTCATCGCATCGCGCCAGGAAGCTGACAGCATCAACCCGGCGCGCCCGGTTTGCCCGCGCACCCCCACCACCCGCTGGACCTCATCGGCCAGAAAAGCTTCGACACCAGCGGCGCAAGGCAAAAACAATTGAAGTTGGTTCATTCAGGCCATCAGACGGTCATTTGTCGACAGAGGAGGATAACCCCTACGGCCAGACACATCCGCCCGCCCCAGAGGCAGGGAGTTTTTCGGGCGTGTACGAAAACGCACCAAAACGTGCCCGATCACGGGCATCAACAGTGCTATGGCGAGCTTTTACAACGCGAAACGGGTACGTTTTGGGGTGGCGAGCGGATTTGGGTAAAAAACCTCAGCCTCTCACTCAAGGCAAGCCCAGAGATGCCAGCCGTTGCCCGATCGTCACCTGCGGGCGATGTGCTTCGGGGATGCTTCCGCCTAACGAGATGGCCTGCTCCAATTGGTCCAGTCGCAAACGGCTTTGTGGATGCGCCTCGGCATAGTGCAGGTCACTGTCATTCAGCGCATTCTGTTGAACCAGAACAGCCATCAAACCAAAGGGATCAAGCCCTGATCTCGCCAACATCGTCACCGCAAGACGATCAGCCTCGAATTCTGCACGTGCACCCATACCCATTCGTTGCATGTGCCACGCCATTGCAGCCAAATCGGGGGTAGCACGCGCATCGGCTGAAGCGAATTTCTGCATGGCTACCAGGCCATGCCGCTGAGAAACATGCGCAATCTCGTGCGCCAGCAACGCAGCCAACTCCGCCTCATCTACACACCTGTCCACTAAACCACGACTCACAAACACGTACCCACCGGGCGCACTGAATGCCTGGAACTCTGCTTCGTCAACCACCACAAACGTCCAGGTCAAAGCAGGCCGTGAGGACTGAAGGCTGAGCCACCTGCCCAGTCGGTTGACATAGGCCTGCATGCCCGGCGTGGCATCCGCAGGCTGTCCCTGCATCCAATGGACAGCAAACTGCCTGCCCAACTCGGCCTCTTCTGCATCAGTCAATGAATCTGGTGACCGCAGGGCCCTGGACAACAACCCATCCCCAGCAATCACTGACTTAACCGACAGGACCTCCGCAGGCAGGCCAGCGGGTGGCGGAGGGACAGGCAAGTCATCCAGCGCGAGCGACCGCAACCCCACTCTGGTTGCAAAATCACGGGCCTGCTCCTGGCTTGCACGCGCATTCTCAACCAAGGCGACCGTTTCAATGCCCGAAGGCCCGTTGGCCGCCCCCGCCCCAACTGAGGCCACATTGCCCTGCCCCAAGCCACGGATACCGATGGTGGCGGTAGCAAGTGTGCCTGCACTAGGCTTGGTCACAGCCCGTCGCAATAAGCCCACCACCAGATCACGCACCGGCGTGCCGATGTCAAACATGCTGACCCACCCTGATGTGCCTGCAGAAGTTTTGACCTGCATCCACGCACCCTGCCGCTGAGGCTGACGGATCAGAACACTGTTGACAGGCAAATCAGCAATCCCTGGCGCACTGTCGCTTGGTTGGGACCTCAACTGGGTCTGGCGCTTGACGGTTGCCTCTTCCTGCGCGTGTGCAACACCGCAATTGGCGGCGATTGCCAAACATGCCGCAGCGACCGTTCTGCTCAGCAAGATTGAATCACGCATAACTTCTCCTGGTATTCGGATTGCCCCGTCCTCCTGATGCAACGGGTCAATACTCTGCCATTTGATACCTGCCCACCGTCAGTAACCATATCCTGCAGGCAACGATTTGTGTAAAGTCTGATTTTGCACGGAGGCGAAGCTTGCTGCCACTGCCTGTAAACCGGAGTTTTTTATGTACCGTCGTAACTTGCTCACTCTTTCCGCCCTCGTGTCAGGCATCAGTGCTGTGACACCTGTCTGGGCGCAGTTCAATTTTGGAAAAATCCTCGAGGCTGGACAAGACTTGGTGAAAGCCGAAGCCATCACAGACGAGGAGCTGAAAGGCTATTTCGACCAGATGGCCAGTCAGATGGACCAACAAAACCAGGTGGCTCCTGGGAGCAACCCCTATGCCCAGCGACTGAACAAGATGGTGACAGGTCTTCAAAACTACGATGGTCTGAGGCTTAATTTCAAGGTCTACGTCACGCCACAAGTCAATGCATTTGCCATGGCCAATGGCACCATCCGTGTCTACTCAGGTTTGATGGACCAGTTTTCGGACGATGAAGTACGTTACGTCATTGGACACGAAATCGGGCATGTCAAATCGGGACACTCCAAAGCGCGCATGCAAGCCGCCCTTCGAACCAGCGCTCTACGCAAAGGCGTTCAGTCCTCTAACACCCGTGCAGGCGTGCTGGCCAACACTGAATTGGGGGACCTTTTCGAGAAGGTCATCAATGCACAGCATTCCCAGGCCAACGAACGCGAGGCCGACGACTACGCATTGGGATTCATGAAGAACCGCAAGTACAACGCAAAAGCCTGTGTCACCGCGCTCGACAAGCTGGCAACGTTGACGGGCGACACGTCCAGCAGTTTTTTGTCTACACACCCGTCACCGAAGGATCGCGCTGATAGGTTGCGTGATCATATAACCTGATCGGAACCATGCTTCAGGCAGACCCCATCGTCGTGTCCAGACGCAGTCTGCTGTGGGGCGGTGCCCTGTTCGGCCTGACCCTCGCCGCCCCCGCCCAAGCATCGACGACTTTGATCGGGTGGGATGAATGGAAGGCCACCTATGTTGCCCCGGACGGACGCGTGACCGACACCGGTCAGCGCAACATCAGCCATTCCGAGGGGCAAGGTTTCGGCATGGTGCTGGCCACGGCAGCCAACGACCGGGCCGCATTTGACCGCATCTGGCAATGGACCCAGGCCAACCTGGGGACCCGCACCGACGGTCTGTTTGCCTGGCGCTGGGAACCGGGTCGGGGCGTTACCGATGCCAACACGGCAGCTGACGGCGACCTGTTCATTGCCTGGGGCCTGCAAAGGGCTGCCGAGCGCCTTGGCCACGCGCCCTACAAAGACAAGGCTGCCGCCATCGCCAAAGCCATCCGGGAAAAGATGGTGCAGGACGGGACCCCTTGGGGCACCGTCTTGCTGCCTGGTGTGGACGGTTTCAAGACTGCACAGGGTCTGGTCGTCAACCTGTCCTATTGGGTGTTTCCAGCTTTCGATGCCTTGAACAAGGTCGATCCCCACCCGCAGTGGGAGGCGCTGACCCGTTCAGGCCTGCGCCTGACGGAGATCGCACGCTTCGGTCGCTGGGGCCTGCCACCGGACTGGTTGCTGCTGGTCAACCCGCTGCAACCCGACCCCAACCGACCCACCCGGTATGGCTACGACGCAGCCCGCATCCCGCTCTACCTTCACTGGGCCGGCCGAGCCGAGACCAACAAGACCGATGGCTTCATGCGGTTCTGGACGCATTTCAAATGTGATGCGTTTCTGCCGGGTTGGGCCAATGTCGATGACAACTCGATCGACAGCTACGGCGCAGAACCAGGTATTGCCGCCATTCGCACACTGGTGATGACGGGCAAGCCGCCTGCCAGCCGGTTGCCCATGTCGGCCCAAAGCTACTACTCCGCCACGTTGAACATGCTGGTGCAAGTGGCCGCCCGCGAGGGCGGTCGACGCTGATGCGCCGCCCCTTCTCCGCCATCACGCACTTTTTCGGTCAAGGCGCTGCGCGCACCATGCTTGCTTTTGGCCTGGCTTCAGGCAGTGGTACGTCCGTGTCCGCCGAGGTGCTGGACCCCATCCTGGGTGTCATTGCCCACGTACCGAGCGCGCAACGGTTGCTGGTCGACGTGAAGGAGGCCTCGGATGTCCGCTTGCTCAACCGGCAAGTCGCAGTGCGATTGCGCGGCATTGCGCCGGCCAGCCGATCCGGCAAGGCGCAACGCGACAGAATGCAACTGGATGCCCTGTTGCTGGGTCAACAGGTAACACTGGCCCATTGCACGCGAGCAGGCAAAGAACTGACCTGCCATGCGCAGGTCAGCCGTAACAGACAAGCGGACCTGAGGCACGATGTGGGCGACCTGCTGGTGGCCAACGGGCTGGCTTCGCGCCAACGGCCCTGAGGGTGGGGTCAGGTATGGTCGTGGGGCAGACTTGTGATGCAAGGCCCACACCCCCAAAATACAGCTCATCGCACGGGTGTACTCAGCTTTAAGTTATGCTGACGGCTCCCCTGTTCCTGCAGCGAACTTTCATCCACTCCGTCATGCACGTCACACACATCGGTCGCTATGAGGTGATACGTGTCCTGGGCAAGGGCGCGATGGGAGTGGTCTACGAGGCGCGGGACCCCCGCCTGGCCCGCGCGGTGGCGGTCAAGACCATCCGGGCCGAGGCCCGGGATGCCGCTCAGGCTGCAGCTTACGAGGCACGTTTCCAGACCGAGGCCCGTTCCGTGGCGCGCCTCAACCACCCCAACATCGTCAGTGTGTTCGACTCCGGGCAGTCGGAAGACACCACTTACCTGGTGATGGAGTTGGTGACAGGGGTGAACCTCAAGCATTGTCTGCACCATGGCGTGCGCTTCACACCGTGGGGAGCGGTCAGGATCGCGCTGGACGTGCTGGCAGCCTTGGGACATGCACACGCCCAGAAAATTCTGCACCGTGACATCAAGCCCGAGAACATCCTGCTGGACGCGAACGGATGGGTCAAACTGACCGATTTCGGCATTGCCAAGATTCTGGATGCCGAGGACGACAACGGCACACAGGTTTCGGGGCACTCGATCGGCACCCCGCGTTACATGTCACCCGAGCAGGTCCGCGGCCTGCAACTGGACGAACGCAGCGACTTGTTCTCAGCCGGTGTGATGCTGTTCGAATTGCTGACCGCACGGCTGCCATTCGACGGCAGCAACCAGTATGCGGTGGCCGCGCAAATCCTG
>DDUQ01000027.1:44902-45494 GCA_002344885.1 Comamonadaceae bacterium UBA2334 | reverse complement strand
ATGCGGTGGCCGCGCAAGTGGGCTACGCCTCGGCCAGTGCGCTGCTGTTTGCCCTGCGGCGCGAGCGGGGGCTCGGCGCACGCGATGCGAGCCGCCGGTGACGTGAGTCGCCAGGCGGGCGGACACGACAAGCGTTGCTCGACAGTTGGCGGGCCGTGGTGCGCGAACATCGGGCCATGAACACACAGATGATCCGCGCCATGGCCATGGTGCTGTGCGCCGCCATGCTTTGGGGCACCACTGGCACCGCACAGAGCTTTGCTCCGCCCCAGTTGTCGTCCTACTGGGTGGGGGCGTTCAGGCTGCTGGTGGCCGCCGCCTTCTTCTTGCCGTTGGTGGCCCTGGTACAGCGCCCGCAGGCGGGCGAGGCTGGCTGGCGGGCCGTGCCATGGATGGGCGTGGCCCTGGCTGCCGCGTGCATGTGCGTTTACAACCTCGCGTTTTTTGCCGGTGTGCGTGCCAGTGGCGTGGCCATTGGTACTGCAGTGGCCATTGGCAGCGGACCGGTGTGGGCAGGGGTGCTGCAAGCGGTGTGGACGCGCAGCCTGCCCGGTGCAGCCTGGTGGCTTGGCACGGGGGTGGCGGTGGCGGG
>DDUQ01000027.1:44360-44679 GCA_002344885.1 Comamonadaceae bacterium UBA2334 | reverse complement strand
TGGCACGGGGGTGGCGGTGGCGGGTGTGGCGGTCATGGCCACTGGCAGCGGTGCGACGTTTCAGGGCGGCGTGGCGGGCGTGGGCCTGTGCCTGTTGGCCGGTCTGTCGTACGCCGCCTATGCGATGGTGAACAAGCGGCTGGTTGCCACGGTATCGCCGTCGGTGGCCACTGCCAGTGTGTTCAGTTGTGCAGCGTTGCTGGCCCTGCCCGGTGCGTGGGCGCTGTCGGGTGCACCGCAGGTGCAAAGCACCGATGTGGCGGTGGTGTTGTGGCTGGGGGTGGTCAGCACCGGTGTGGCCTACCTGCTGTTCAGCCAT
>DDUQ01000027.1:44005-44131 GCA_002344885.1 Comamonadaceae bacterium UBA2334 | reverse complement strand
CCTGCTGTTCAGCCATGCGCTGCGGCATGTCTCGGCCGCCACGGGCGTGGTGCTGGCGCTGGGGGAGCCGGTCACGGCGTTTGTGCTGGCCATACTGGTGGTCGGCGAGCAGCCGGGTGTGGCGGG
>DDUQ01000027.1:39781-43761 GCA_002344885.1 Comamonadaceae bacterium UBA2334 | reverse complement strand
CGGCGAGCAGCCGGGTGTGGCGGGTGTGGTCGGGCTGGGGGCGGTGCTGCTGGGCCTGTGGGGGGTGATGCGCAGCGAGTTGAAGGGCGTGCCACAGAAAAAATAACAAAAACAGGCTATGGCGCTTTATATTCGGGCACTGTCAGCTATGGGTTTTTTTGATGAGTCGGGTGTTTCAGGCGTGCTGGCTTGTGTGGGGAACCGGATGTCGAAGGTGCAGCCCTGATCCGGTTGGCTGAGGCACTGAATGCTGCCACCCAGCTGCGACGTGACGAGGTTGTAGACCACGTACAGGCCCAGACCGGAACCACCCTGCGCGCGCCGCGTGGTGTAGAACGGCTCGAACAGGTGGGCCAATTGCTCTGCCGTCATCCCCTTGCCATTGTCGGCAAACACCATTCTCAGGTGGCCGTTGTCGTGGCTGATGGTGATGCGCACCTCGCCCGCCCGTGCGCTGTTGTCAAAAGCGTGCTGTACCGCGTTGGTCACCAGGTTGGTCAGCAGCTGGCCGATGGCCCCCGGCTGGCTGTGCACGCACAAGGGACTGGGGCAGTCCACCCGGATGGCGATGGGCACATGTTGCAGCGTGCCCTGCAGGGTGAACAGCACGTCGTCGACCAACTCCCGGCAGTCGAAGGTGCGGGGCAACTCTGCCGTCTGGTCGATCGACGTGCGCTTGAAGCGCTGCACCAGGTTGGCCGCCCGGCGCAGGTTGGCCTGGGCCAGGTCGCTGCCTTGCTGCAGGCTGGTCAGCTCGGTGCGCAGATCGTCCTCGTTCACTTCGTCCTGATCCAACAGGGTGGCGAGCCTGGCCACACTTTCGGCGTTGTGTGACACAGCGCCCACCGCCACACCGATGGGTGTGTTGATTTCATGCGCAAAGCCGGCCACCATCCGGCCCAGCGAGGCCATTTTTTCGGCTTGCACCAACTCCTGGCGGGTGTCTTCCAGCTCCTGAATTTTGTGCGTCAGGTCGAACCAGCGGCTGCGCAGTTGCGTCAGCAGCAGCCCGCCCGCTGTGGCCACCAGCAGCCAGACGGCACCATAGGTCAGCGCCGACTGCCGCATGGCAGACCGGGCCGAAGCCGCAATGGGGGCGTAGGGTTGCGTCACGCTGATGCCGCCCCGCATGTCGCCCACCTGGTAACCCTGGCTGGCGTGGCAGGGCAGGCAGGCCTCCCGGACCTTCAGCGGGGCCATGTAACGCAGTTCGTCTCCGCGCGGGCTGGGCTCCACGCTCAGGGCTTCGGTGGTGCCGCGCTCGAAGGATTGCAGCGCTGTCTGCTCCCAGGCATCGGCTGCGTTCTCGGGGCGGATGGGTTTCAGGCTGGTCAGCCTGAAGATCACCCCGGCTTCCGAAGCGGCCATTTCGGCGATCAACCGCGTCATGAACGCCGGGTTGATCAGCGTCAGCCGGGTGCCGTCGGTGGTGGTCAGGTCACGCTTGGGGGTTTGCAGGTGCGGGTTGGGCTGGGTCGTCGGGGTGACCGGCACGTACACCCCACCGTGGCTGGCGTTCCAGTCGCGCGTGAGCATGACCATGCGGAACATGTGGCGCGCCCCCTCGGTGGCCACCTGTATGCCCTGTTCGCGCAGCTCGCGCGCGTGCAGCAGCCAGGCCACCGCCACCGTGCCGGTCCACACCGCCAGCAGCACCCACCACCAGCGGCGCTGGCGGACCCATGAGGGCATATTAGTGTGAGGGTGACACTCTGCGGACGTTGACGACATGGTTTGGATCGGTTGGGCTGTCGACGAGAGGTGCAGCAGTTCACTCAAATGTCACGATCATGAAGCAATCGGGCTGCATTCTTGAGTTACTTGTTCTCTAAGGGTAAACCATGTTGCAGCGTTTCAAATTGTCAAAACGCCTTTTTGGTGCATTTCTGGTGCTGGTGGGCATCATGGTGGTGGTCGCGTACTCGGGCCTGTGGTCGGTTTGGAAGGTGACGGACAGCCTGCAGGTCATTTATGAGGAGCGCGCGGTGCCCGTGGGGCAGGCAGGCGACATGAACTACCTGGTGCAACGCAACCGTGTGCTGGTGATGGACATGCTCATCAACCCCGGGGCTGCGAATGTCAAGAAGCGCACAGACGAACTGTTTGCCAACATAGATACCTTTCAGCAGCAGTTTGCCCGCTTCGAGGCGCAACCCAAACCTCCCGAACTGGTCAAACTGACAAGCCAGCTCAAAGACAGCGTCATGCCATTCATTGAGCTGGGGCTGGTGCCAGTTGGCAAAGCCATGCGTGACAACAACTTTGATGAGGCCCAGTTTGTCTATCTCAATGTCATCAGCCCCAAGGCGCCTGGCGTCCAGGACGCCATGAACCAGTTGGTGAAGGCACAGATTGATCTGGCCGGTCAGGAATTTGCCACTGCCCGGTCCACCAGTGAGGGTTTTGCCTGGGTGGTGCTGAGCGGTACGGTTTTGGCTGCCCTTGTCGGCATGGGGCTGGCTTGGGCGATCACCCGATCTGTGACAAAGCCAGTCCAACAGGCGCTGGATCTGGCCAATCGTGTGTCGGCAGGTGATCTGACCACTTACCCCTTGCATGTCAGCGGGAATGACGAAATGGCGCTGTTGACAAAAGACTTGGAAGTGATGCGACGTAACCTGGCGGATATCGTGACCGAGGTACGTGAGGGCAGTGTCGGCATTGCCAGCGGAACGTCCGAAATTTCTCGTGGTGTCAACGACCTCTCAACACGTACTGAAACCCAGGCTGCACGACTGCAGGAGGCCAGCGCGTCTTTGCAGGAGATGTTGGGCATGGCAGAGCAGCATGCTCAACTGGCAGAGCAGGTGATGCACATTGCCAGAACGACCAACACGGCAGCTAAAGTGGGTGGCGACCGGGTCAATGGGTTGGTTGAACAGATTGCCAGCGTGGAATCGAGCAGCCGACGCATCACCGAGATCACATCGGTCATCGATTCCATTGCATTTCAAACCAACATACTCGCTCTGAATGCCGCCGTGGAGGCTGCGCGCGCCGGCGAAATGGGACGTGGTTTTGCGGTGGTGGCGTCCGAGGTGCGAAACCTGGCGCAGCGCAGTGCCTCTGCAGCAGCTGAAATCAAGCACTTGATCACCGATGCTGTGCAGTCTGTCGAGCGCGTCACAGGCATGGCCACCGATACCGGTCAAAGTGTGGCAGACATCGTCAGGCATGTGGGCCGCGTCGATACCCTGATTTCACAAATCAGTGATGCCAGCATTCGGCAGAACGAAAAAATGATTGAAGTCAGCCATGCCATCAGTCAGATTGATGATGTCACGCAGAAAAACGCGGCTTTGGTGGAAGAAAGCGCAGCCGCCACGACCAATCTCAACCGTGAGGCATCCGATTTGAATGCGCGGGTGGCTGCATTCAAGCTGGACGGCGTGGCGCCGCAGCCGATCTGACCATGCAGCAGCGTGGTGTTGACGGTCATCGTGGTTGCACCCCTGCCCGCGTGGAGGACGCGGGCGAGATGCCGCGCTCAGTACCGCTCCGGCACCATCATGTCGGCGGGCACGGACTGGCGGATGTAGTCTTCGTGGCGTTCACGCTCCGGCAGCACCACCGGTGCGCGGGGAATTTCGCTGTAGGGCATTTGCTCCAGCAGGTGGGCAATGCAATTCAGGCGGGCCTTTTTCTTGTCATTGGCCTGCACCACCCACCAGGGGGATTCGGGGATGTGGGTGCGTTCCAACATCACTTCTTTCACCTTGGTGTACAGCTCCCAGCGGCGGCGGCTTTCCAGGTCCATGGGGCTGAGTTTCCATTGTTTGAGCGGGTCGTGGATGCGCGCCAGGAAGCGCTGGTGCTGCTCTTCGTCGGAAATGGAGAACCAGTACTTGATGAGCTGGATGCCTGAGCGCACCAGCATTTTTTCAAACTCGGGCACAGTGCGGAAAAACTCCTCGTACTGCTCGTCGTCGCAGAAACCCATGACCTTTTCCACGCCAGCGCGGTTGTACCAGCTGCGGTCG
>DDUQ01000027.1:36924-39544 GCA_002344885.1 Comamonadaceae bacterium UBA2334 | reverse complement strand
GTTGTACCAGCTGCGGTCGAACAGCACGATCTCGCCGGCGGCCGGCAGGTGGGGCACATAGCGCTGGAAGTACCACTGCGTGCGCTCGCGGTCGTTGGGGGCCGGCAGGGCCACCACCCGGCACACTCGGGGGTTCAGGCGCTGCATGATGCGCTTGATGACGCCGCCTTTGCCCGCCGCATCGCGTCCTTCGAACACGATCACGGCTTTGTGGCCGGTGGCCACCACCCAGTCCTGCAGCTTCACCAGTTCGCCTTGCAGGCGGAACAGTTCTCGGAAATAGGTCTGGCGGTGTTCACGCAGGGCGGCCTGTTCTTCTTCGGTCGGGTCTGACAGGTCATCGACGAACTGGTCTTCGATTTCCAGTTCAAGCTCTTCGTCATAGCCGTCGATCAGCTCGGCGTGGATGCGGCGCATCAGTGCAGCGCGTTGGTTCATGGGTGGTCTCCGTTGGGCAGGGTCGACACCCTATTTCATGTGTGTGACAGCGTTGTGACGGTTTCGGGCGGTGACAGTGCCGGCTGCGCGGCACCGGGTGTCCAGTGCACCACCTCCAGTTGCCCGTTGGGATGCTCGACGAGTGCACTCAGGCTCTCCACCCAGTCGCCGTCGTTGCAGTACAGGATGCCGTTGATGTGCCGCATTTCGGGGCGGTGGATGTGGCCGCACACGACACCGTCATGCCCGCGCTTGCCAGCTTCTTCTGCTACCGCCTCTTCAAACCGCGTGACAAAGGTGACGGCTGACTTCACTTTGTGTTTCAGGTATTGCGACAGCGACCAGTACGGCAGCCCCAGGCGGGCGCGGGCGGAGTTGAAGTGCCGGTTCAGCCTCAGCGTCAGCTCGTACAGCGTGTCGCCCAGGTAGGCCAGCCATTTGGCGTACTGGATCACGCCGTCGAAGTGGTCACCGTGGATCAGCCAGAGGCGGCGGCCATCAGCCGTCACATGGACGGCGTCATGCACCACCTCCACCCCGCCAAAGTGGTGGTGGGTGAAGTGGCGCGCAAATTCGTCGTGGTTGCCGGGCACAAACACCACTTTCGTGCCCTTGCGTGCCTTGCGCAGGATTTTCTGGATGACGTCGTTGTGTGTCTGTGGCCAGAACCAGCGGCGGCGCAGTTGCCAGCCGTCGATGATGTCGCCCAGCAGGTACAGGTGGTCGCACGGGTGGGCTTTGAGGAAGTCCAGCAAGGCTTCTGCCTGACAGCCCGGCGTGCCCAGGTGCAGGTCAGAGATGAACACCGCACGGAAACGTCGCTTGTCCTCATCGTCGGCCTCCAGGGGCAGTGCAGAGTGGGCGCCGCCGCTTGCCAACAGGCCGCCCATCACGGACGCAGGCGGGGCAAACCCCATGACCGATGGTGTGCCCATCGGAAAGGCGGGCAAGCTGGTGGTGGTGGGGCGGTGCGCGGTCGGGTGCAAGTGCTGCAAAGGGGTCACCTTGTTCAGTCAAACCATTGCCAACCATTCTTGAAAGCTCAGGTGACGCGCAGACGATGGTTTGATGAAGCATTTGTGACCCCTGTACAGACGGCGTGACCGTCAAATGATCTTCATCGAACCGACTTTTCGGTGTCATGTGGGTTGGCAACCATCGGCCCAACCGG
Organism: Comamonadaceae bacterium UBA2334; assembly: GCA_002344885.1. Classification (GTDB taxonomy): domain Bacteria; phylum Pseudomonadota; class Gammaproteobacteria; order Burkholderiales; family Burkholderiaceae_C; genus UBA2334. The sequence goes on along the minus strand of DDUQ01000027.1, from coordinate 37,935 downwards.
AGGTGACACATGAACGTTGTGGTGGTGGGTGCGGGGTATGTGGGGCTGGTGACGGCCGCGTGTCTGGCGGAGTCGGGCAACCGCGTGTTGGGCGTGGACCATGACGCGGCGCGTGTCGGCCTGCTGCAGGCAGGGGGCGTGCCCATTTACGAGCCGGGGCTGGAAGACATGGTCAGGCGCAACCTGCAAGCGGGGCGTCTGGCGTTCACGCAGTCCACTGCCGAAGCGTTGCAGCACGCGGATGTGGTGTTCATTGCGGTGGGGACGCCGCCCAGGGAAGACGGGTCAGCCGACTTGCAGCACGTGCTGGCCGTGGCACGCCAGATTGGGCAGCACCTGCATGCGTTCACGGTAGTGGTCAACAAATCCACGGTGCCCGTGGGTACCGCAGCGGCGGTGGATGCCACCGTTCGTGCCGAACTGGAAGCCAGGCAGGTCATGGGCCTGGACTTTGTGGTGGTCTCCAACCCCGAGTTCCTGAAGGAGGGGGCGGCCATCGAAGATTTCATGCGGCCCGACCGCATCGTCATCGGCGTGCCCGACAGCCCCGAAGGCGAACGCGCCCGGCAGGTGATGACGCGCCTGTACATGCCGTACAACCGCCACCACGACCGCACGGTGTGGATGGATGTGGTCAGCGCCGAGCTGACCAAGTACGCAGCCAACGCCATGCTGGCAACCCGCATTTCGTTCATGAACGAGATGGCGCTGCTGGCCGACGGGCTGGGCGCAGACATTGACAACGTGCGCCGGGGTATCGGCGCAGACCAGCGCATTGGGCACAGCTTCCTGTATGCAGGCACGGGCTACGGGGGCAGTTGCTTTCCGAAAGACACGCGTGCGCTGGTGCACACCGCTGCGTCGCGCGGGGCCACCATGCGTGTGGTCGAGGCGGTGGAGTCGGTCAACGCCGCGCAGAAGCATGCGCTGGTGAATGCCGTGAGGCGCGTTTTCGGCAGCCAGCTGCGTGGCCACCGGTTTGCCGTGTGGGGCCTGGCGTTCAAGCCCAAC
>DDUQ01000027.1:26799-36684 GCA_002344885.1 Comamonadaceae bacterium UBA2334 | reverse complement strand
AACACCGACGACATGCGCGAAGCACCCAGCCGCAATGTGGTGGCGGCATTGGTGGCCATGGGCGCGCAGGTGGTGGCTTATGACCCGGTGGCGCAGCACACCGCACACGCAGCGCTGGTGGATGACCTGGGTGCACATGTGTTCATGCCGGGCGGGGCAGTGCAGTTGGCGGCAGACCCCATGCAGGCATTGGACGGTGCCGATGCCCTGTTGCTGGTGACCGAGTGGAAATGCTTCCAAAACCCTGATTTTTTGGGCATGCGCGAGCGCATGAAACATGCCGTGGTGTTCGATGGGCGCAACGTCTATGACCCGGCCACCCTGCAGGACATGGGTGTGGCTTATGTGGGCATCGGACGACGCAACGCGCTGGGGCAGGCCTTGATGCAAAAAGGCCCGCAAGGGGTCCACCCTGCAGCGTTGTCGTGGCCGGTGTCTGCACAGGCACGAGATGAGATGGTGACCCATCTGGTCGGTACCTGACGGGCTTGGTGCGCTGGGCCGGCGAAGGGCCTTGCGCAGTTTATGGCTGCCATCCACACGCCGCGCCCGTGCGCGAAGCTGGCGTCAGGTCAGCTGTGCTTGCCAGCGGGTGTTGACGGCGGCATGGGCGGGTTGTGTCAGGCCCAGCCAGATGTGCTCCACCTGGCCCACGATGTGCGTCCAGTCGCGTGCCAGCACAGTGGCTCTTGCCGCCTGCTGCACCACTGCATCGCTTGTGGGGTCGAGCGCCAGTGACACGGCCGTCTGGATGAAGCTGTTGTCGTCCCCCAAGGGGGCCAGCCAGCCATTGTGGCGGTGGGTGATGACCTCGGCTGCTGCGGCATGGTCAAACGCCACCACCACCAGGCCGCTCGCCATGGCCTCCAGCGTGACATTGCCGAAGGTCTCGGTCTGGCTGGGGAAGATGAAGAGGTCGGCACTGGCGTAACACCGGGCCAGCATCTGCCCTGTCTGGCTGCCCAACATGCGGGCCTGTGGGCAGGCCTGTCGGATGTCGGCGGCGCTGGGCCCGTCGCCCACCACCACACAGGTCAGGTTGGGGTCGGCTGCCAGCATGGCGTTGAAGGTGCTTGCCAGCAACTGGGGGTTCTTTTCGGGTGCCAGGCGGCCGACGTACAGTGCCACGCGTTCACCGGGGGCCACGCCCCATTCCCGGCGCAGCACTGGGTCGCGCAGGGCTGGGTCGAATGCTGCGGTGTCAATGCCACGGGCCACGACATGCAGGCGCTCGAACCCGCTGGCAGACAACGCCGACCTCAGCTGCTGCGTGGGCACCAGCGTGCAGTCGGCCAGGTTGTGAAACTTGCGCAGGTAGGCCGCAATCGGCTTGTGCAGCCAGCCCAGACGGTAGTGGTGGCTGTAGGCATCGAAATTGGTGCGGAAATCGCTGCTGACCGGCAGCTTGAGTTTGCGGGCCGCCTGCAAGGCCGACCAGCCCAGCGGGCCTTCGGTGGCAATGTGCACCACGTCGGGCCGGCGCAGCGTCCACAGCGACACCAGTTGCTTCTTGGAAGGCAGGCCCATGCGCAAATGCGGGTATTTCGGGATGGGCATGCCTTTGGTCAGCACCTCTTCCGTGGCTGGCACGCCGGTGGCGGGCAGCTTGTCCTGCTGTTGCCTGGGGCGGACGAGTTGCACGTCGTGCCCCCGCACCTGCAGGCCGCGCACCAGCCGGGCCAGCGTGGTGGCCACGCCATTGATTTCAGGCGGGTAGGTTTCGGTGACGATGGCCACCCGGAGCGACATGCGCTGCGCGGGGTAGTTCTCAACCAGCAGGGAAGTGTCGGTGGCGGCGTTCATGTCAAAGATGGTCGCCGCGCAACATCACAGGCGTGTGACAGTTTGCGCATGTGTGCGTGACAGGCCGATGTGCAGACCCGTGGGCACCCACCGCGCAGCAAACTGTCACACAGCGTGTCACCGGTTTTTCACACATCGACACGATCATGCGCGTATGGACGGCAGCGGAAGGACCCTGTTTGCCGATCCATTGGCCATGTGGCACCGACTTCACCGAAAGGATACCGATGAGCGCCTTCATGCATGCCCTGCGCGAGCAACGCTGGGATGACCACCGCTACTACCACCACAACCGCATCAACCAGAGCCTGCATTTCATCAGCGCCATCTGCTTTGTGGTGGCGTATGGTCTGTTGTTCGTGGACCCGCCACTGGCCGCGTTGCTGGCCTGGGGGGTGTCGATGGTGACGCGCCAGGCCGGTCACTTTTTCTTCGAGCCGTTGGGCTATGACGAAGTCAACCAGGCGACCCACGAGTACAAGGAAGCCATCAAGGTGGGCTACAACCTGTCACGCAAGTTGGTGCTGATGGGTATCTGGGCGTTCTCGCCCGTGCTGCTGGTGTGGCAGCCTGACCTGTTCGGTCTGCTGACACCACACGGCGGCTGGCTGGAGCTGGCCCGCAACGTGGGGTGGATGTGGCTGGCGGTGGGCGTGGGGGGGGTGCTGTTCCGCATGCTGCAGCTGTTCGTGCAGGAGGATGCGCAGACTGCGCTGGTTTGGGGCACCAAGATCGTGACCGACCCGTTCCACGACATCATGCTGTACCACCGTGCGCCCCTGCACCTGATGCGTGGCGAGATGTACGACCCCGGCCATGGGGTGCGGCACGCGTCCTGACCTCACGTTTTGCGGGGCCGGACGCGTGCGCCGACGGCCTGTCAGCGGTTCAGCCAATCGCAGATGGGCTGCCAGTCGGCCAGGTCGCGTTCGACGCGGTGGGCGGGCACGTCGAACAGCGTGAGGCCTGCCATGGTCAGCCGCACGTAGTTCTGCGTGCTGCGCAGGCATGACAGCACCGGAAAGCCCAGGCCCGCCAGAAAATCCTTCAGGTTCTCCGAAGCTACGGTGCGCTGGTCCACCCGCATGCCCACCAGCGCGATGTCCAGGCCCTGAGCCTTCTTGCGCTCCTGCAGGTCTTCCAGGAATGCGCGGGTGGCCGTCATGTCGAAGATGCTGGGCTGCACCGGCACCAGCACTTTGGTGGCGGTCTTGACAACGTCTTTCAGCACCCGGCCATGCAGGCCGGCCGGTGTGTCAAGCACCACGCAGTCAGCCTTGGCCGGGAGGCTCAAGCCTTCTTCGGCGCGGGCATTCCAGCCCTTGATGGGCGCTGCGCCTGTGGGCCGTATGGCCAGCCAACCCAGCACAGACTGCTGAACGTCGGCATCGGCCAGCACCACCCGCTTGCCTTGCGAGGCCAGGTACGCAGCCACGTGCGTGCTGACGGTGGACTTGCCGACGCCCCCTTTCGGGTTGGCCACGACGATGAGCGGCATCACTTTTTCGGACGACCGGTTTTCAGGCGGTCGACTTTGGAGACCGCGCCGAGCAGCGCTTTGTCATCGAGCGCGGTCAGCAGGGCGATGCCGGCACGGACCAGCTCGCCCTTTTTCACATCCTGCCCCAGGGCCACCACGCGCTTCTTGAGCGCAGCCAACTGGCTGTGGTCAGCCTCCGGGAAGGTGAAGCTGTCGCGGATCATTTTGACCTTGGCGGGCTTGGCCTCGGCCTTCTTGGGGGCAGGCGCTTTGGGTGCCTTTGGCGCTTTCGGAGCCTTTGGCAGCTTGGGTGCGGCGGCCTTCACGGTTGCCGGGGCGGCGGGTTTGGCCGCTGCAGGTTGGGCGGCTTGCGCCTTGGCAGGTTGGGCCTTTGGCGCAGCCTTGGCGGCGGGCTTCGATGCGGCAGGCGTGGCCTGCTTGGGCGCTTCGGGCGCGGCGGTCTGGGTCTCGGGTTGCATGGTTGACTCCTGTTGATTGGTATAAACAGTTTATATCAAATGACAACTGTTGTGTAGCCGGTTCGAGTTGTTCGCCGTTTGTGCGCCAGACATGCCTTGCAGTCGTTCATCAAAGTATAGCAATCAGGTATTGCTGGAAAGGCGCTGGAGCAACATTTCTTTCAGAATCTTACGTTTGATGTCCTTGTGGGTTGTGTGTCCGCTCTGCCACCACCATCCATCGGCCTGCATGTGCTGGCAAGCAGCCAACAGCCTGCGGGTGACCTCGGCCATGTCGGCGTCGGTGTAGTTCAGGCTGAAAATGAACCGTCCGGTGCCCACCCAACTCAATGCCAGCCCGGCTTCGCGCAGGTAGTACTGCAACATCCAGTGGTAGCGCGAAGGCTGGGTGTACACCACAGTCCAGATGCTGGACAGCGCACGTACCTGCAACGGCGCGCCGGCTTCTGCAAGCGCCTGGTTCACGGCGGCTGCGCGTGCCTGCCAGCGTTCGTCCAGGCCGTCGTACAGGGCCTGGACTTCGGGTGACTGCAAGCGGGTCAGGAACGCGTCCATGGCCCCCATCACGTACGGGTGGGCATTGAACGTGCCGCGGGCAAAACAGATGTCGGCCGGGCGCTCGGGCTTGAAACGCTGCATCAGGTGCTGCTTGCCGCACACCACGCCCACAGGCAGGCCGCCGCCCAGGGTTTTGCCATACACCACCATGTCGGCCTGCACGTTGAAATAGGCCTGCGCACCGCCCTTGGCCAGCCGGAAGCCGACGAACACCTCGTCAAAGATCAGCACAATGCCGCGTTGCGTGCATACCTCGCGCAACTGTTGCAGCCAGGCGGAGTAGGCCGCGCGGTCAAAACCTGCCTGGCGGCTGCCATCGACCAGTGTGGAATCGCCCGGCGCGTTGCTGTTGGGGTGCAGCGCCTGCAGCGGGTTCACGAGCACGCAGGCAATGTCGTTGCGGGTGCGCAGCACGCGCAACGTGTCACCGTCCATGTCCTTGAGCGTGTAGGTTTCGCGGGGGGGCAGGGGGTTGCCGGGGCCGGGCTGCACGTCTTCCCACCAGCCATGGTAGGCACCGGTGAAGCGCACCAGGTGCCGCTTGCCGGTGTGGTAACGGGCCAGGCGCACGGCCTGCATCACTGCTTCGGTGCCCGACATGTGGAACGACACTTCGTCCATGCCCGACAGTTCCTGCAAACGTGCCACGTTGCGGGCCACGCAAGGGTGGTAGCCGCCCAGGACCGGCCCCAGGCTGCTGCCCAGCTCGGCACCTTCACGCATGCAGGCTTTGTAAAAGTCCACGCCAAACACGTTTACGCCGTACGAGCCTGTCAGGTCCAGGAAGCGGTTGCCGTCCAGGTCGGTCAGTTCGACGCTCTGGGCCGAATCCCAGAATGCCCCCACCGGCAGGTGCTGGCGGGCGTGTTCGCTGAACTGGAAGGGCACGCGGTAGCGGCCGGTGAATTGCATGTCAGACACGCCTTCGCGTGTTTGCGCGGTCAGCGCCAGTGTTCGGGGTGCCATGGCCTGGAGTGCGGCGGACAGGCGGGTGAAACCCGCCTTGCGCAAGGCCTGAATGTCGGCCGGGGCATCGTCGGCAGCAAAAAATCGGGCTTCGTCGTAGCTGTAGCCGGGTACCAGCCGCGCCACGCGCTTCGCCATGCGCGAATGGCCGGCCAGCGAGCGGTGCTTGGCGAGCGACAACTGCAACCGCCGCCAGACCTTGAAGGCCAGCAAGGGGGCGGCAGCGGCCAAGGCGGCGGACGTCAACATCATTTCTGCGCTCATGTCATCAGGCTTTCAAGTTGGGATGTGAAAGTTGTATGCCTGACGTTTGACATGACGATGAAAACACCCACCCTGCGCGAGCGGCTTTTGCTGCAAGAGGATCTGAACTTCCTGTTGACCAACCGTGTGCCGCGCCTGGCGCTGACGCGCTTCATGGGCTGGTACAGCCAGATCCGCAGCCCCTGGCTGACGCGGTGGTCGATAGCCGTGTGGCGCTGGTTCACCCCGCTGGACCTGAGTGAGGCCACCACGCAACAGTTCGACAGCCTGCACGACTGCTTCACCCGCAGCCTCAAACCCGATGCCCGCCCCTTCGACCCGGATGCTGACACGGTTTGCTGCCCCAGTGACGGTATTGTGGGGGCCTGTGGCGACATCGAGGGCACGCAGTTGTGGCAGGCCAAAGGCTTTCCGTACACGCTGGAAGACCTGTTGGGTTCCGCCGAACTGGCGCAGCGGTATGCCCGGGGCAAGTACGTGACGCTGCGCCTCACCTCCAGCATGTACCACCGGTTCCATGCTCCTGCGGACGGTCTGGTGGAGCGGGTCACCTACATCTCGGGCGACACCTGGAACGTGAACCCCATCGCACTCAAGCGGGTGGAACGGCTGTTCTGCAAGAACGAGCGCGCGGTCATCGAGGTGAAGCTGGCCAAAGACCGTAGCGCCGTGGCGCTGGTGCCCGTGGCGGCCATTCTGGTGGCGAGCATCCGGCTGCATTTCATCAATGTGTTGCTCCACCTGCGCTACCGGGGCCCCCATGTGATGCCCTGCTATGCGCCACACGTCAAAGGTGACGAGATGGGCTGGTTCGAGCATGGCTCCACCATCATCGTGCTGCTGCCGCCCCATCTCACGCTGGCCACAGGCATCCGGACCGGTGCGGAGGTGAAGGCCGGTCAGGCGCTGGCCCACCACCCGCCTGGCCAACAGGCAAGCGCCCAAGTCGTGCCACCTATGGCCACTGACAAGCAGGGATCGCCCGGTGGTTGAATGGCACAACCAGACCCGGCGCGACCCCAGTGGTTCGCGCTACGCCGCGTTGCGGCTGGCCAGGCGTTTCAGGCAGGCCCAAGGTCCGTTGCAGACCCAGCCGCACGACCAGCCGGGGTTGACTCTGGCGGCTCTGCTCGCGTTGCACGGCGGGGCTTCGTCTATCAGTGTGATGCTGATGGTGTTTGCACTGATCACCATCCTGCCGGTTGGTGGGGTGGGCAATGTCTTCGGTGTGGCGCTGTGGTGGTTGTCGTGGGACTGGCTGCGTGGCCGCTCCCAGATGGCCATACATCCCCGTTTGGCACACATGCGGCTGAACGTGCGCTGGTCGCTGCGCACGCTGAAAACGCTGGCCGTCAGCTACCGCTTTGCCGGCCGCTGGTCACGTCCACGCCTGCCAGCGATGCAGGCCGGGTGGACACGGGGTCTGTGGGCGGGGTGGATTGCCCTGCAGGCACTGGTCATTTTCCTGCCGGTTCCGGTCGGCAACGTGCTGCCAGCATTCAGCCTGGTGGCGCTGGCCATGGGCAAGCTGCTTGAGGACGGCCTGGCGCTGTGCCTTTCCCTGGTGCTGGGGAGCATGGGTGTGGCGTATGCGGTGGCTTTGGGGCATGTCACCTGGCTGCTGGTGGTGCAGTTCTGGACATCCTGGGTGGGGTAGTTGCCGGGCAGCAACCCGGCTGCGCACACGCCAACCGTCAGGCCACCAGGTCGATCTGCTGCAACGCTCCGGCCTGCCCTGCGTGGGTCAGGTACAGCCCGGTGCTGCGAAGCTGGCCCAACTGCTGGCCCGCGCCACCTTCGCGCAGGGTCATGTCGCTGGCCACACGCCCCAGGTACAGCGCGCCCACATCCAGCGACGCCAGCGATTGCAGACTGGTTTGCCCTGCCGCATCCATGCGCCAGACACTGAGCCGCGCATACGCGGGGTCAGCCTCGTCGATCCACTGGTTGCCGTCCGAGTCCAGTTTGGCCAGGTCGGCAAAGCCATCGCCACTCTGGGTGCCAAACAGCTCGCGCCCGTTGTCGATCTGCCCGTTGCCGTTGGCGTCCAGCGCCAGAAAGCCGCTGCCTGTGCCCACAAACGGCACGCGGTCGGTGGTGCCGTCGGCATCCAGGTCGAACTCGAACGCCACGTTGCGCAACTCCCCCACGGCCCCGTCAAAGTGGATCACCAGCGGGTCCTTCAGCTTGGCGTTGCCCAGGCGCAGGCTCTCTGACAGGGAGGTCGATTGCATGGACGTGACGGACAGGTCCAACTGAAAGTCAATGGTGCGTCCGTCTGCCGTTTTGACTTGGCCACTGGTTTGAACGGACACGCTTTCGAACTCGGTATGGGTGACTTCGCGCTCGTACACCAGGCCCCAGTCGGCATCGGTGTCGGCGGGTGGTTGGCTTGGCACCGCTGACGAAGACTGAGGCGGCTTGGCTTCGCTGGGCTGTGAGGCAGCGTTGCCCCCCGAGCCTTGCAGGTCCTGCATGGTCAGAACCCGGATGCGCATGCCGGTGATGGCCTCGATCATGCGTGCGAGTGTCTGCATGCGCGGGTCGATGTCCGGGTTGCCGTCTGCTGCAGCTGCCTCAGTGGCCGCAGGGCTGAAGTCGCAGCTGCAGGCTTGTGGGGGGGCACGTTCCGGTTGAGGGCGTGAGGTGGCCTGGCGTTGTGCAGCAGACTCCGCCGCCACCGCGCGTGCAATCTGGCTGCGGGTGGGCGAGCCATTGATTTCCAGCCGTTCCTTTGACGTGGTGCTGGCCACTCGCAGGTAGCTCGATTGCATGGCGACGGCGGTTTGCTGGATGTGCATGGTGGACTCCTGGGTCAAGTCGGGGCAGGGATTTCGACTTGATGGGATATCGGCCCGAATTAGTCACACTTCACCGGAATATTTGTGCGTTCGCTGACTCAAGTCGGCCCACTGACTGCCGACGGGTGGTGTGTGGAGGCACTCTGGCAGACGACAATGGGCGCTCGTTTTGACGTTGGCAGCCGTTGCATCGGACGTCCGACAACCGAGCCGACCAAACAGCCATGGCCACTCCCCGCTACAACCTCGCCCGATTTGACTTTGTGACCATCCGCCTGGCGGTGTCCTGTTTTGCCACAGGCAGCCTGACCCAGGCCGCGCGCGAATGCAACCTGGTGTTGCCTGCGGCCAGCCGCCGCATCAAAGAGCTGGAAGACGCAGTGGGGCATGTGCTGTTCGAACGCCATTCGCGGGGGCTGACGCCCACAGCAGCAGGCCGAATTTTTGCCCGGCACGGCCTGGTGCTGTTGCAGGAAATGGACCAGTTGGTGGCCGAGCTGACCGATGCGGGCCAGGGCGTGGCCCGCCACATTCAGCTGTGCTCCAGCACTGCTGCCATCAACCAGTTTTTGCCGCCGCTCATTGCGCGGTATTCAGCCTTGCACCCGCACATTCGGCTGGAGGTGGAAGAGCAGGTGTCCGAACAGGTGGTGGTGGCCCTGCGCGAGGGGCGGGCCGACATGGGCGTGTTCGTGGCGGGTCCCGATGTGCAGGGCTTGAACGTGGTGGACTTTCGAACCGACGACCTGGTGCTCATCATGCCGCGCGGGCACCGGCTGGAGGGGCGCACGCCCATTGCCTTTGCCGACACGTTGGACGAGCCGTGGATCAGCCTCAACGCCGGCGCAGCCATGCTGGCGCAGCAATTGCAGGCGGCCCAGGCCGCCGGGCGTGTGTTCAAGCTGCGCATGCAGGTGCGCAGCTTTGATGCGGTGGGCCACATGGTGGCGTCTGGTCTGGGCATCGCAGCGCTGCCCAAACAGGCGGGGCTGCCCATTTTGCGGGGCATGAAACTCACGTGGCGCCCACTGAGCGATGCGTGGGCGCACCGTCACATACAGATTGCCATCCGTGCCGATGCCGATGCCACCTTGGTGGCGTTGCGGGACTTTTTCGTCTCGACTTCGCAAAACGCGAAGCCTGACTCTCCCACTCTCGAATAGACACCGGAGAGGCGTGGCCAGACACTGCCTGGCATGACGAACTCTCACACCCCTTCCCACCCAGATGGCCACAGCACGCCCAGTGCCTTGGCTGGACTGAAAGTACTGGAGCTGGGCCAGCTCATTGCCGGCCCGTTCAGCGCCAAGACCCTGGCTGATTTCGGGGCCGAGGTCATCAAGATCGAAACCCCCGAAAGTGGCGACGCCCTTCGCAAATGGCGAATGCTGAAAGACGGCACCTCGGTGTGGTGGCAGGTGCAGTCGCGCAACAAGCGCTCGGTGGCGCTGGACTTGCGCCACCCGGACGGCCAGGCCGTGGTGCGCCAGCTGGCACTGGAAGCCGATGTGCTGATCGAGAACTTCCGCCCCGG
>DDUQ01000027.1:26437-26560 GCA_002344885.1 Comamonadaceae bacterium UBA2334 | reverse complement strand
GCTGATCGAGAACTTCCGCCCCGGTGCCATGGAGGGCTGGAACCTGGACCCGGCCGACTTGCTGGCGCTGAACCCGCGCCTCATCGTGTTGCGCATCAGTGGCTACGGCCAGACCGGGCCGTA
>DDUQ01000027.1:25955-26207 GCA_002344885.1 Comamonadaceae bacterium UBA2334 | reverse complement strand
TACGGCCAGACCGGGCCGTACAAGTCGCGCCCCGGATTTGGTGTGGTGGCCGAGGCCATGGGCGGCTTGCGCCACCTGACCGCCGAGCCCGGCCGGGTGCCGGTGCGGGTGGGCGTCAGCATTGGCGACACGCTGGCTGCTTTGCACGGGGTGATTGGCATTTTGCTGGCCTTGCAGCACCGCCATGTCAGTGACCAGGGCCAGATCATTGATGTGGCGCTGTACGAAGCGGTGTTCAACTGCATGGAAAGC
>DDUQ01000027.1:905-25724 GCA_002344885.1 Comamonadaceae bacterium UBA2334 | reverse complement strand
TTCAACTGCATGGAAAGCCTGCTGCCCGAACACAGCGCCTTTGGCGCGGTGCGCGGCCCCGCAGGCAGTGCGTTGCCGGGCATTGCCCCGTCGAACGCCTACCGCTGCATCGACGGGGGCTATGCGTTGATTGCCGGTAATGGCGACAGCATTTTCCGCCGCCTCATGGCCCTGGTGGGGCGTGACGACCTGGCGCAAGACCCCGCCTTGGCCGACAACGCCGGGCGCGTGGCCCGCGTGCAGGAGCTGGACGACGTGATCGGCGCGTGGACAGCTACCCAAACCGTTGACGAGGTGCTGGCTGCGCTGGACCGCGCCGCCGTGCCCGCCGGACGCATCTACACCGTGCAAGACATCGCAACCGACCCCCACTACCAGGCGAGGGGCATGTTGCAGACCTTGCAGATGGACGACGGCAGCACGCTGATCGTGCCCGGCATCGTGCCCAAGCTGTCGGCCACACCCGGTAGCCACCGGCGCAACGCCCCCGTGCTGGGGCAAGACACCGACGCGGTGTTGCAGGAAATGGGGCTGACGCCCACCCAGATTCAGTCGCTGAAAGACAGCGGCATTGTTCACGGAGCCCGCTCATGACACGCATTTATTTCAACGAAGTGGTTACCCGGGACGGGTTCCAGATCGAGCCCAACTTCATCCCCACCGATGAAAAAGTGGCCCTCGTCAACGAACTGAGCCAGTGCGGTTACGCCAAGATCGAAGTGACCTCGTTCACCTCGGCCAAAGCCATTCCCATGCTGCGCGATGCCGAGGAGGTGATGGGGCGCATCCACCGCCAGTCAGGCGTGGAATACACCGTGCTCGTGCCCAACGTGCGCGGGGCCGAGCGGGCACTTGAGTCGCGGGCCGATGAGTTCAACCTGGTGATGTCCACGTCAGAGACCCACAACTGGTCCAACCTGCGCATGCCCCGGGAAAAAAGCTTTGCGGGTTTGAGCGACGTGATTGCCCTGACTGCCGGGCGCGTGCCGATCAACGTGTCGCTGTCGGCCTGCTTTGGCTGCCCCATGGAGGGCGATGTGCCACCCGACGAGGTGCTGCGCTGGGCCCACCGGTTTGCAGAGCAGGGCGTGCGCGGCCTCACCATTTGCGACACCACGGGCATGGCCCATCCCGGCCAGGTGTCGCAGTTGTGCAACGCGTTGCGGCAGCACTTCCCCGGCCTGCAGCTGACGCTTCACTTCCACAACACCCGTGGCATGGGCCTGGCCAACGTGGTGGCCGCCGCCCATGCGGGCATTGACCGGTTTGACGGCTCGCTGGGCGGCCTGGGCGGCTGCCCATACGCACCGGGGGCCAGCGGCAACATTTGCAGCGAAGACGCCATCCACATGCTCGATGCCATGGGTTTTGACACCGGCATGGACCTGCCACGCCTGCTCCAGGTGGCCAGACGTTTGCCTGATGTGGTGGGCCACAGCGTGCCCGGTCAGGTGGCCAAAGCAGGCCGCACCTGCGACCTGCACCCCGTTCCGGAAGAAGCCTTGAAACTGAAACAGGAGAACACATGATCGACCACCTTGACCATCTGGTGCTGACCACGGCCCGCCCAGACGCCTGCATCGACTTCTACACCCGTGTCATGGGCATGCAGCTCGAAAGTTTCATTGGCGGCACTCCGCCCGTGGAGCGCAAGGCGCTGAAGTTTGGCAACCAAAAAATCAATATTCATGTGCAGGGTTCTGAGTTCGAGCCCAAGGCCCACCTGCCCGTGCCGGGTGCATTCGACCTCTGCTTCATTGCGTCCATGCCACTGGATGCCGTCATCGCCCGACTCGCTGAAGTCTCCTGGCCCATCGTGGAAGGGCCTGTGATGCGAACCGGTGCGGTCGGAAAGATCCGCTCGGTGTACGTGCGAGACCCGGACTTCAACCTGATCGAAATTTCAGAGTACCTGTGATTCCTTCCCACAACAACCTAATCCTCAGGAGACAACACATGAACCGTCGACACTTTTTCGCGCTGGCAATGGCTGCCAACATCGTGCTGCCCTCGGCAGCCCTTGCTCAGGCTAAGTTTCCCAACCGCCCGATCACGCTGGTGGTGCCCAGCTCGCCCGGGGGCAGCACCGATTTCACGGCCAGGCTGATTGCAGAGCCTTTGTCGCGCGCGCTAGGTCAGCCGGTGGTGGTGGACAACCGGGCTGGCGCGTCGGGCAACATCGGCAACACCCTGGTGGCCCGTGCCAAGCCCGACGGTTACACCCTGCTGGTGGCGTACAGCGGGTATCAGGTGGGCAACCCCCACTTGTTCAAAAAGGCAGGCTGGGACCCCATCAAAGACTTTGCGCCCGTGGCCATGCTGACGCGTGCGCCTCAGGTGCTGGCCGCCAGCATGAACGTGCCAGCCAACACGCTGGGCGAATTGATTGCCTATGCCAAGGCCAACCCTGGCAAGCTGAACTATGCGTCATCCGGCAACGGGTCGATCCAGCACATTGCGGGTGAATTGTTCAAGCAGTTGACCGGCACCTTCATCACCCACATTCCCTACCGGGGGGCAGGGCCTGCGGTGCAGGATCTGCTGGGTGGGCAGGTGGACCTGTTTTTCACCACGCCTGCGTCGGTGGTGAGCCACATCAAGGCGGGCAAGCTCAAGGGCCTGGCTGTGAGCAGTGCAGACCGTTTGACTGCGTTGCCACAGGTGCCAACGGCCAATGAAGCCGGTTTGAAGGGGTTTGCCCTGGACTCGTGGTTTGCGCTGTACGCCCCTGCCGGCACGCCGCCTGAAATCGTTGCGCAACTGAACGCCGAAATCGCCAAGATTCTGGCCAACCCGGATGCGAAAAAGAAGGCGGAAGATGCCGGGACGGCGGTCGAAACGATGACACCTGCTCAGCTGGGCGAGTACACCAGAAAAGAGCTGGATGCATGGGGCAAAGTCATCAAAAACGCCAACATCACAGCTGATTGAACGCGCACCCCATGTCAACACCGCTGCACATTGTTTTCCTGGACCGCGATACGCTGTCACCCCAGACCAGGCTGAAAACCTTTGGCTTCACGCACACGCTGGTGCTGCATGCGCGCACCACGCCCGACCAGGTGGCTGAGCGCATTGCCAACGCCGACATCGTGGTACTGAACAAGGTTCGACTCACCGCTGAACACCTGGACGCAGCGCCCAACCTGCGGCTGGTGGCGGTGGCCGCCACCGGTACCGACAACATCGACCTGGCTGCCTGTCAGAAACGGGGTGTGGTGGTCAGCAACATCCGCAACTACGCCGTGCACACCGTGCCTGAGCACACGTTTGCACTGATCTTTGCGTTGCGCCGAAGCATCTGCGCGTACCAGGATGCCGTGCGGGCAGGGCGCTGGCAGCAGGCGGCGCAGTTCTGCTTTTTCGACTACCCCATCCGCGACCTGGCAGGCTCCACCCTCGGCATCATCGGTGACGGGGTGCTGGGACAGGCTGTGGCTGCGTTGGGGCGGGCGTTTGGCATGAAGGTCATCTTTGCCGGCCACAAAGGCCGTGCAGACCAGGGTGCGCTGTACGTGCCGTTCGAGCAGGCGTTGGCGACATCCGATGTGCTGACCTTGCACTGTCCGCTCACCGCCCAAACCCGGCACATGATCGGCGCACCTGAATTTGCCCTGATGGCCCGCAAGCCGCTGCTGATCAACACCGCACGCGGTGGTTTGGTGGACGAACAGGCAGTGGGGCCCGCCCTGGAAGCCGGGCACATCAGCGGCGCCGCGTTCGACGTGGTGAGCACCGAGCCGCCCAGCCTGGATCACCCATTCATGACGTTGGTGCAACGCCCCGACTTCATCCTCACGCCCCATGTGGCTTGGGCCAGTGACGAAGCCATTCAGGGCCTGGCCGACCAGTTGGTGGACAACGTGGACGCGTTCGTGCGTGGTGAACCCAGAAACTGCGTGACGGGGTGATGTGCATGGCACGCTCGCCCGATAACGACGAACCGTTTGCGCTGTTGCTGGCGCTGTACCAGGCGGCCGTGCAGCGTGCCCTGCCGTTGCACAACATGGCACCCTACCTGCCCGAGCCACCTCACCCCACCAAAGGGCGCACCTTGGTGTTGGGCGCTGGAAAGGCCGCCGGGGCCATGGCGCAGGCGGTCGAGGCCCTGTGGGATGCGCATTGCGAGCGGCATGGCATGGCCGGTGCGCCTTTGTCGGGTCTGGTGGTGACCCGGTATGGGCATGTGCCGCCCCGTCCGCCAGGGGTGACCCAGCGGATCGAGGTGGTGGAGGCCGCCCACCCTGTGCCCGATGCGGCCGGGCTGGCCGCGGCCCAGCGCATCCTGTCGATGGCGCGTGGCGAAGGCGGTCCGCCGTTGACCGAGCACGATCTGGTCATTTGCCTGATTTCCGGTGGGGGCTCGGCCTTGTTGACCCTGCCGTGTGAGGGGCTGACGCTGGCTGACAAGCAACACGTCAACCGCCAACTGCTCGACAGTGGCGCCGATATCACACAGATGAACACGGTGCGCAAGCACCTGTCGGCCATCAAAGGGGGGCGGATGGCCGCCGCGTGTGCCCCTGCTCGGGTGGTGACGCTGGCCATCAGCGACGTACCCGGCGATGACGTGAGCGTGATCGCCAGTGGCCCCACCGTGCCCGACACCACCACCGGGCAGGAGGCACTTCAAATACTGAAGCGCTATGGCATTGCCATACCTGCGCCAGTGGCCAAAAAACTTCAAAAATCAGGAGCAGTTCAAGTTTCGGCGGGCACCGCCTCGTTGCCGACCGTGCATCTGATTGCCACGCCCCAGCAAAGTCTGGAGGCGGCCGCAGCTGTGGCCCGCGCCCAAGGCTTGAACGCTTACATCCTGAGCGATGAAATCGAGGGCGAGTCGCGCGAGGTGGGCAAGGTGTTGGCCGCCATCGCGCGCAGCACGGCAGCGGGGCGCACCGACTTTCAAACCCCGTGCGTCATCCTCAGCGGCGGTGAAACCACCGTGACGGTCAAGCCCCGCAAACCCCATACCAGTCGAGGGCGGGGAGGCCGTGCGGGGGAGTTCTGCATGGGCGTGGCGCAGGCCCTGCAAAGGCATCCCCGCATCTGGGCATTGGCCGCTGACACCGATGGCATTGACGGGATGGAGGACAACGCCGGGGCCCGTGTCAGCCCCGACACGCTGGCCCGGGCACACGCCAAAGGCCTGCATTTGCCAGACCACCTGGCCCGCAACGATGCCTGTGGCTTTTTTGACCCGCTGGATGATTTGGTGGTGACAGGGCCGACGTACACCAATGTGAATGACTTCAGGGTGTTGCTGGTGCGGTGAATGGGCCGATGTGAACGCGGTGCCATTGGTCAGGGCGGGGCCATGCTGACCTCTGACTCACTGCGGTGAGGCGAAAATGGCGGCATTGACCCGATTAACCCGAGCCTGCCGCACCATGTTGAAGTACCACACCGTTCCCGTCACCGCGTTTGCCCAGAACTGTTCCATCGTGTGGTGCGATGAGACCATGGAGGCGGCCATCGTCGATCCGGGGGGCGACTTGCCGCGCCTCCTGGCAGAAATCAAGCGACTGGGCCTGACGCTGAAGCAAATCTGGCTCACGCATGCGCACATTGACCACGCGGGCGGCACGGGCGAGTTGGCCCGCACGTTGGGGTTGCCCATCGTGGGGCCGCACCCGGGTGACCAGTTCTGGATCGACGGGTTGCCCCAGCAAAGCCGCATGTTTGGGTTTCCGGTTGCCGAGCCGTTCACCCCCACGCGCTGGCTGGCTGATGGCGACACCGTGACGGTGGGTCACTGCAAGCTGGCCGTGCGGCACTGCCCGGGTCACACGCCGGGGCATGTGGTGTTCCATTCGCCAGACATCAAACGCGCGTTCGTGGGCGATGTGCTGTTTGCGGGCAGCATCGGTCGCACAGACTTTCCGCAGGGCAACCACCAGCAGCTGATCAACAGCATCACCCAGCGGCTGTGGCCCATGGGGGACGACACGGTGTTCATTCCCGGTCACGGGCCGGAAAGCACGTTCGGGGAAGAGCGTCAGTTCAACCCGTATGTGCGAAGTGCTTGATGTAGCTTTCTGCCAGTTTGGCCTGTGTGCGCCAAGGCAGGGGTAGGGCGGGCCGTGGGCTTCATGCTTGCCCCGCCGAGGGCGGGGTTCCCTGCGATGCTCGTCATGGGGTCGTGCTGCGGAACTCACTGCGCTGCCGCTCCGTTCAAACAACCGCAGCCAGTCAGAGTTTGAAGCGTGCTGCGCACGCTGACCCCATGCCTGCGCTTCTCGGCTGCGCACCACAAGCCCCCAACCCGCCCCACCCCCACCTTGGCGCGCGCGACTGGATTGGCAATCGCAGTTTTTTTTGGATTCAGATAGTCTGTGTGTTAGGGAAAAAAGCTTCTGACGCTTTGCCTGTAAACGTTCGTAGCTACATAAATTATCCGTTCATGGAGGGCGTCTTTCAGCGGATTCCCCCCCAAAAAATTAGTAGCTTCAGTGGGGTGGTGGATGGGCTGTGGGGCTGGCTCGATTGCGGGGTGGCGAGGCGCACAGGCCGTGGGGCGGGTGCGCGCAGCGCACGTCAACATCTGATTTCGTCGCGGTTGTTTGAACGGAGCGTCAGCGCAGTGAGTTCCGCGACGCGCCCCTTGGCCGAGCACCGCAGCGCAGTCGGCGCGAGCCGACCACCCCGCTGAGCCAGCCCCACAGCCCACCCGCCACGCCACGTGCCACCCATCCGGCATGCAGGCCCTCGCATCCCAAGCCATGTCACGCCACGGCCAACACGCCAGAAACGGTCACGTCAAACCACCCACACACAAGGTAGCCCGCCCAAACCCCCGCTCAACCGCCCGACGCCAAGGCCTTGTTGTACAGGTCGATCACTTTGGGCACATTGGCCTGCAGGGCCTCGATGCGGTCGGGGCCCGTTGGGTGCGTGGACAGGAAGTTCAGGCCCGGCCCACCGCTGCCACCTGATGCCTTGGACATTTTTTGCCACAACGTCACACCCGCTTGCGGGTTGAATGCGCCGCGGGCAGCGAGCTCCAGACCCACCAGGTCGGCCTCGGTTTCGTCGTCGCGGCTGAATTTGAGGGTCAGCAACTGCGTGCCCAGGTTGGCCGCCAGGTTGCCCAAATCACCCAGACCCAGCAACTGCGCGCCAATGGAAAGGCCCATGCCGGTGGCCTGGGTTTTGGCCAGGCGTTCACGCGCATGTTCGCGCAAGGCGTGGGCCATTTCGTGGCCCATGATCATGGCGGCTTCGTCGGCGGTCAGCTTCAGCTCGTTCAGGATGCCGGTGTAGAACGCAATTTTTCCGCCGGGCATGCAGAACGCGTTGATCTGCTTGCTGGCAATCAGGTTCACCTCCCAGCGCCAGTGGCGGGCACGGTCGTTCCAGGGCTGCGCGAACGGGATGAGCTTGCGTGCCATGCCGCGCAAGGCCTGCAGCTGGGGGTGGTCGTCAGGGGCAAGTGCGTTCTTGGCGCGTGCTTCCTGCAACATCTGGCGGTATTGGCCGGCTGCGGCTTCTTCCAGCTGGCCAGCTGGCACCAGCTTGCGCAAGGCCGATGCTTTCCCCACGTCCACCTGCGCATGGGCGTCGCTCCAACCCAGCAGGCCGGGTGCGGCCGATGCCGCAACGGCTGTCACGCCGGTGGCGGCCACGGTGTGCACAAACCCCCGTCGCCCCAGCCGCAGGCTCGCCGCCAGCGAGCGCTCAGCTTCGTCCTCTCTGCCGTGGGCGTTCGAGAGGGTGTCGTCGTTGCGCGCATTGGCCAGGCGCTTGGCATTGCAGATCCAGCACATGCGGGAATAATAGACAAAGCCCATTGCGGATGCACACGTGACCCACACTTCTTCCCCCACTTCTCAGTCACCCACTGCCCACAACGTGACAAATGCCACAGCCACAGCAGCGTCGGCAACCGCATCCGGCGCACCCGTCGACACCGTCGGCTGGCGCACGGTGTGGCGCAGTTACCTGAGTGCGCCCAGCCTGCGCATGCTGGCACTGGGGTTTTCAGCGGGGTTGCCGCTGCTGCTGGTGCTGGGCACCCTGAGCTTCCGGCTGCGCGAGGCCGGCATTGACCGTGCCACCATCGGTTACCTCAGCTGGGTGGGGCTGGCCTATGCCTTCAAGTGGTGTTGGGCACCGCTGGTGGACAGGTTGCCCATTCCGCTGCTGACGCATGCCATGGGGCGGCGGCGCAGCTGGCTGTTGCTGTCGCAACTGGCGATTGCCGGTGGGCTGGTGGGCATGGCCCTGTCTGACCCGCGCGATGCCTTGGGGCCGGTGGTGTGGTGTGCGCTGCTGGTGGCGTTTGCATCAGCCACGCAAGACATTGCGCTGGATGCGTTCCGCATCGAATCTGCTGACACCCGGCAGCAAGGTGTGCTGGCCGCCACCTACCAGACCGGTTACCGGCTGGCCATGATCTGGGCTGGTGCCGGGGTGCTGTGGATCGCCGCCCGGGCCGAGGTGCCGGTGGCGGTGGTGCAGGGGGCGCAGCAGGTGGCCGGTGCGGCCTACCAGAATGGGGGTTGGCAGGTGGCGTACTTCGTGATGGCCGCGTCGATGGGGGTGGGCATGCTAACCGTGCTGTTCTCGCGCGAACCGGCCCGTGCCGAGTTGCCCCCTGCGCGCAATGTGGTCGAGTGGCTGCAGGGCGCACTGATCGAGCCGTTTGCCGACTTCCTGCGCCGCCACCGCTGGCACGCGGTGATGATCCTGGCGCTGATTGGCACCTACCGCATCAGCGACGTGGTGATGGGCATCATGGCCAACCCGTTCTATGTGGACATGGGCTACACCAAAGACCAGGTGGCAGCGGTGACCAAGGTGTACGGCGTCATCATGACGCTGGTCGGGGCGTTTCTGGGCGGGGCGCTGACGGTGCGGTTCGGCGTGCACCGCATTCTCATGCTGGGCGCGGTGCTGTCTGCCGCCAGTAACCTGCTGTTTGCGTGGCTGGCCGGGCACGGCCACGACGTGACGGCCCTGATTGCCGTGGTGTCGGCCGACAACCTGAGCAGCGGCATCGCCTCTGCCGCGTTCATTGCCTACCTGTCAGGGCTGACCAATGTGCAGTATTCGGCCACGCAGTACGCGCTGTTCAGCTCGATGATGTTGCTGGCCCCCAAATGGCTGGCGGGCTTCTCGGGCGTGGCGGTGGATGCCATGGGCTATGGCATGTTCTTCACCGGCACGGCGGTGCTGGGCGTGCCGGTGCTGGTGCTGATATATTTTGTCATGAAAAGAATGCCTTCCGGCGCTTGATGGATATAGCTTTGTAGCTATTGTTTAATGCCAGCTTTGAACTTCTTTACACAGCAGACATGGCAGCTTGCCGAGCCACTGCCACACTGGTCATCACTGTCCGCCACTGAACACTTCCCCTTCCGGCCATGACCCAGCACCTGTTGATGATCGAAGACGATGAGCGCCTGGCGCGTATGGTGGCCGAGTACCTGGGGCAGTCGGGCTATGTCGTGGCCCACGCACCCGATGCCACACGGGGTCTGGCGGCCTTGCAGGCACCGCAGGCCCCGCTGCCCGCACTCGTCATCCTGGACCTCATGTTGCCCGACATGGACGGCCTGGAGGTGTGCCGCCGCATCCGTGGCCTCGCCACCGCTGCCGCCCGTGTGCCCCTGCTGATGCTCACGGCCAAGGGTGACCCCATGGACCGCATCATCGGACTGGAAATGGGCGCGGACGACTATTTGCCCAAACCCTTCGAACCCCGTGAGCTGCTCGCCCGCATCCGTGCGGTGCTGCGCCGCCATGGCGAAGCCGGCCCTGCCGACCCGCAGGGCGGACAACCTCACCTACGCTTCGGCTCGCTGGACATCGACCGCGATGCCCGCGTGGTGCAACTGGCGGGTGAGCCGTGCGAGCTCACGTCCTACCAGTTCGACCTGCTGGTGGCGTTGGCCGAGCGGGCGGGGCGCGTGCTCACACGTGACCAGATCATGGAAGCGGTCCGGGGCCGGGAGCTGGAGGCGTTCGACCGCTCAATTGACGTGCACATTGGCCGCATCCGCGCGGCCATCGAAGCCGATCCGAAAGCCCCGCGCCGCATCCTGACGGTGCGCGGCGTCGGCTACGTGTTTGCCAAACAGCAGGACTGACCGGGCCTGCTGCTGTCCAGACGTTTTGCGTCACCTGACAAGCCCAACCCCTATGGCACCAGCTCCCGTCGATCCGCAGCCCGGGCCAGCACCGGATGGTGACGCACGCCGCAAACGGCTTCGCTGGTGGGCGGCGCTGTGGCCGCTTGTGCCCGTGCCGCAGTTGTTGTCTCAGCGCCTGTATTTGCGCATCTGGCTGGCCGTGGTGCTGGCGTTGGCAGTGCTCACGCTGTTGGCAGGCTGGTTGTGGCGGCTCGATCGCGATCGCGACCGGGCTGAACGGCCGGGACGCGAAATCGTGATTTTCAACGCCGCCGGCGAGGTGGTGGGCCAGGCACCGGCCCGCCCCATTCGCCCACCTGGCCATGGCGGACCGGTGGAATTCGAGGTCACCACCCGCGACGGCGACACCCTTTATGTCCAGCTGCCCCGCAGGCCCCCTGGCAAAGCCGGCCCGCCTGATCGGGGGTGGAGCCTGCAGTCGTGGGGGTTTGGCGGCACGCTGGTGTTTCTGGCGGTGGCGGTCGCACTGGGCACCTACCCGGTGGTGCGCTGGTTGACCCAGCGGTTGGAGCGCTTGCGTGAGGGTGTGGAACGATGGGGCAAGGGCGACCTGTCTGCTCGGTTGCCCGTACAGGGGGATGACGAGGTGGCCTACCTGGCCCAGCGGTTCAACGTGGCGGCCGAGCGGGTGCAGGTGCTGGTGCAGTCGCACAAGGCTTTGCTGGCCAATGCCTCGCACGAGTTGCGTTCGCCACTCGCGCGCATCCGAATGGGGTTGGAACTGATGGCTGGCGGGGATGCCGACCGGCAGCAGCGGCAACGTGCAGAAATTGCGCGCAACATTGCCGAGCTGGACCTGCTGATCGACGAAATTCTGTTGGCCAGCCGCCTGGACGCGACCGAGCAGTCGCCACTGCAGTGGGAAACGATCGACCTGACCGGTTTGGCGGCCGAGGAGTGCGCGCGCACCGGTGCCCAATTGCAGGTCGAGGCGCAACCCATGTTGCAAGGCGACGCGCGCTTGTTGCGCCGCCTGATCCGCAATTTGCTCGAAAACGCCGAACGCTACGGCAAGACCGTCCCCCCTGCGGCGGCACAAAGTACGGCGGCGGAACCGAATGCGGCCGGTGCCCGTGCCGATGCTGATGCCGAGCCAGGCGTGGTGTTGACGCTGGCCGAAACCGACGAGGCGGGTGCGCGAAACGCAATCATCACGGTAGACGACCGTGGACCGGGTGTGCCGCTGGTCTATTGCGACCAGATTTTCGAGCCGTTTTTCCGTTTGCCGGGTGCCAGCGAGAAGCATGGTGGCGTGGGGCTGGGTCTGTCGCTGGTGAGGTCGATTGCGGTCAGGCACGGTGGCAGCGTGCAGTGCCTGCCCAGGCCGAGCGGCGGAGCAAGGTTTGTGGTGCGCTTGCCCATTCAAGTTTGATCCGTCTTTATGGCGGATGGTGGGCGGCTTTTTTATCCGAAAACCGTTGTTGCCTCCCCCAAATGGGGGATGTGCAAGGCGCTTGCGGCGCTGCACAATTCACTCCGTTGCTGTCACAACACTCCGGTTTTTAAGAACAAAGCAGGGCCAAGAAGACGTTTACAACCTGCACAAGGTTCCCAACGATGTCCCCTCAAAAGGACTTTCAAGACCATCAGGACTCAGGTTCTGGTGGTTTTTTTTTGGACAAACCGTCGCCTTGGGGCGCAAGCACGACGCCCAGCCACAGCAGGTTCATGAACACGTACATGATGCTGCTGCTGTTGTGCGCAAACATCACCTGCGTCATGCCAAAACCCAGGTAGCCGATGACCGTCAACAGACCGCACGCCGCGCCGACTTGCTGTATGACGGTGTAGGCAGTGGGCGGGACTTCCGTTGTGTTGGGCCGGATCAGTGTCCGGCTGTAAAGCGCTGCGGGCACCAGGTAAACCGCCAGCAAACCCAGAACGCCCAGCAGGCCGTGTTTGGCCCACATGTCGAGCCACTCGTTGTGGGCATGTTGAAATGTTCGCAGCACCTCTGGCGCTTCGCCGGTGTCGATACGGCGGGATTTTTCTTGTTGGTAGCCTTGCTCTCCCCACCCGGTCAGCGGCTTGTCTTGTCCCATGCCCCATGCCAAACGCCAGTGGGCCAGTCTTTGCCCCACTGAGTTGGTGCTTTCGCCCGTGGTGAGGTGAAGTTGAGCCTCATGCAATGCTTGTTGTGTACGCTCTGCCAGACGTGGGGCCTGTGTGCCGAGTGCGACCAGCGTCAGCGATGCAGTTGCGACCGTCACCCACATGGTTGCAGGATGTTTGCGCGGGCGTAGCGTCGGAACGGTTGTCAAGGTCCGACGGGACAGCCACCACGCTGCCGGCAGCAGAAACAAGGAAACCCACCATCCTCCCCTTGATTCGGAAGCGATCATTGCAAACAGTGCAGCGGCAACCGCAGCCCATGACAGCCATTGTTCTCGTCCATTGGCCTGCGCCGCCCAGATGACACTCCAGGCGGCCAGCAGCAGCGCCAGGTTGCCAAACTGGATGGCATTGGTGTAGCCCCAGGCGCGGTCCATGCCCAGTACTTGTACCTGCCAGAACGCAGTGGCAGCAGCACCCAGGGCACCCAGCCAAACGCCCCAGCGCAGTGCTCTTGCGGGCGGCGGCAGCCACACCACAGCCGGCAATGCCAGCCAGATCAACGCAAACTTGATCGGGCGGTCCAGTGCGTTGACTTTGAAGGGTTGCGACAAAAAGGCGTCCCAAGTCCACAGTGCACAGAGACCTGTCAATGCCCACGCAAACAGCCGCAGATGGCGCATGACGGGGTCTTGACCTGCGCCGTGAAACCAGGCCATGGCCCCCAACAGGCACAGGCCCAGGGCGGGCAACGAATAGCCAGACGGCAGCGTCAGGGCCAGTCCAGGCAGGGCAAAGCAGGCAACTGCCATCGCCTTGTGAGCAACAGTGGGTGTTGAGAGCGGCATCAGCGTGAGGCAGGGGATTGCAGGTGATCTCGGTCAACCGTCATGGCCGTGTAGCGGAAGAAAGACTCCAGCGCAACCACCAGGCTCAGCAGGAAGCCTGCACGTCCGCAGAGAAACCCTCTTTGCAGGATGTAGTAGCGAAAAAAACTGGTCATGCCACTGGCAAAACCCCTGGCCAGTCCGCCTTTCTGACCTCGCTCAAGACGCTTGATGGCGCCGAGTTGTGCGTATTGCGCCACTTTAAGCAGGCTTTGGTGGATGGTTCTCCGGGAGTGGTGTAGCAGGCGGGTGTTCAGCGTGTTGTGGGGAATGTCTGGGTCTTTGAGTCGGGCACCTTCGTGCACCACCCCTTCAAACTGGACCACTTGCCGAACAGGAAACAGACGGGGAATGCCCTTGCCCCGGCGCATCAGGGTCAAGGGCTCTCCGAATGCAACGTGCAGCCAGGTGACGTGGTACACCGCATCGTGATCGGTTGCAATGGCAGCCAGGATGTCCTGCGCCAGCTCGGGTGGGATCACTTCGTCTGCATCCAGAAAAAACACCCAGTCACCTTTGGTGTGTTGAAGTAAGCGGTTGCGTTGAACCGCAAACCCTTGCCAGTCCGCATGTACATGCACCTCTGCTCCCAGGGCCTGCGCCATCTGGACGGTTCGGTCGGAGCTGCCGGCATCGACCACCAGCAGCTGGTCTGCAAATGCAGCACTGCGCAAGCACGCTTCAATTTGAGCCTCCTCATTCAGCGTCAGCACGGCAATGGTCAGGCTGGGGCGTTGCCGCGCAGGCATCGCGAGCGGTTCAAAAGCACGCCACATGCCCGCCAGCCGTCCTGCGCTTCGGGCGATGAGGTAGGGCCGCAGCAGCAGCAGTCTTAGCAAAACCTCGACCATCCCCAGTGCGAGCGCGGTGCGTCTGGCCTGCTTTGCCTGGGTCATGCCCTTGTGCTTGCGTTGGAATAGAATTTTGGACCGGCTGTGATGAAATCCCCGGCCCCATTCGGTCTGCCAGGTCGACGGCCCCCTGACGGAGCCGCGGTTGACATGGATGGCGGTGCTTCTGGGCTCGATCACGATCTCCTTGCGTGCCTTCAGGATGCGAAGGCAGAGATCCTCGTCCTCGTAGTACAAAAAGAAATCGGTATCGAAACGCCAGGCCTCACCCTGGCAGCGCAACAACCATGCCGCTGCACAGGCGTTGCCAACGCTGACCGGGCCGTCGGCTGCCGGGCCTCGTGAATGCCACTGATGCCGTGGCCAGCCGTAGTTGAGTTGCGGCTGGCCCTGCTCGTCCAGCAATTGGGGTGCAACGACCATGGTATTGGGCAACGCATCGGCGGTGGCGACCAGGCGGGCAATGCTCTCTGGAGTGATGGTGCAGTCGGGGTTGAGCAACAGGGCGTAGGGTGTGGTGACTGCATCCAGACCCAGGTTGTTGGCTGCGCCGAATCCGAGGTTGCTGGCATTCCTCACCACGCTCGCGCTGGGCATCAGACGAGCGACGGTCTCAGGTGTGCCATCCTGGCTGGCGTTGTCCACAACGGTCACATGAGGCGCTTTTGCCAGGGCGTGACTCAGCGCAGCGATGCAATGTGCGCTGTTGTAGGTCACGATAATGACTGTCACCTGTTCCAGGCCAGGTGGCGTGTCCGTCAGGGGCATGCGAATGTTGGTAGTGGTCTGAGGCAGGATTGTCTGCGACTTTGAAATGTGACCGCCCGATGCCATCCACGCCCCGAATCAGTATGTTGCTGTTTGCCTTCAACCAGGTGGCCCTGGTCGAGGATGCGGTGAGATCGTGCCTGGCTCAGGACAGCGAGCCCCTGGAAATTGTGCTGACCGACGACGCCTCGACAGATGGCACGTTTGACGTTTTGCAGCGCCTGGCCGACGCCTACAGGGGGCCTCACAGCGTGAGAGTACGACGCAATCCGGTCAACCTGGGCGTGAGTGCCCATTACAACGCGGCGGTGGCCGATTGCACAGGGCAGTTGGTGGTGACCGCCGCGGGCGACGACATCAGCCTGCCGCATCGCGTGCGCACGTTGGCTGCTGCGTGGGATGCGACGGGCTGCCGCGCCGACTTGATTGCCAGCCACTTGATCGACATGGATGCCGATGGCCGAGACAGGGGGGTGATACGGGTAGACGACCTCTCTCGCTGGCGTGGCGCGTCAGACTGGCTGAACAAGCGGCCCTACGTGGTGGGTGCTTCGCATGCCTTTACGCGGCGCCTGTTCGCCCGATTTGGCCCCATTCGCGCCGATTTGCCGTACGAAGACCAGGTCATGGCCTTGCGTGCTACCTGCCTGGGCGGGGGGGTCACGGTCAACGAGCCTTTGCTGCGCTACCGTCGGGGCGGTTTGTCGGCTGCCGGTCCGCAGGCAACCGATCCGGCTGCCCACCGGCGGCGACTCGTGGTCAAACACACCCGCCAGCGTGCGTTGGCGCTCCAGGTCCGTCAGGATCTGCAGCAAGCCGGACTCGCCGGTTTGTGGCGGGGCGGCATGGCGCGCAAGCTGCACCAGAGTGAGTTAATGCTGGCGATGTGCCGTGCCGAGAACTGGCACGAGCGCCGTGCGTTGGCTGCGCATGCGTCGAACGTGAACCCCCTGTGGGCCTGGGCGCAGGCATTCGCCATGCAGTGGGCAGGATTGCGCCATGGGTGGCGCGGAAAACCACCGGCCCATTGACGCTGCCCGTGTGGCCGAAGGGCCGGCTGGCGGTGCGTCAGTGGCCGTGCCCCACCACTTCGCCGGCTTTCAGTTTGTAAACGGTGCCGCAGTAGGGGCACTTGGCTTCGCCGGTGCGGGCCACGTCCAGGTACACCTTGGGGTGGGTGTTCCACAGTTCCATGGCGGCCTTGGGGCTGGGGCAGTACACACCGCCCTGGTGGTTCAGGTCGGTGGCCAGCAGTTCAACGGTGGCGGAGGTGCGGGTTGCAGAGGTCATGGTAGGGCAATCTGGAATGCTGGTGTTCAGACGGGGGTCAGCCAGTGGGCATAGCGCGGGTTGCGGCCATGCACGATGTCGAAGAAGGCGGACTGGATTTTTTCAGTGATGGGGCCACGGCTGCCAACGTAATCGTCCTTGCCCAGCACGATGCGGTCCAGTTCGCGGATGGGCGTCACTTCAGCCGCTGTGCCGGTGAAGAAGGCTTCGTCGGCGATGTAGACCTCGTCACGCGTGATGCGCTTTTGCACGATCTCCAGCCCCAGGTCTTTTGCAATGTGGAACACCGTGTTGCGGGTGATGCCGTTCAGGGCACCCGCCGACAGGTCGGGCGTGTAAATGACACCGTTTTTCACCACGAAGATGTTCTCGCCAGCGCCTTCGCTGACAAAACCTGAGCTGTCCAGCAGCAGTGCCTCGTCGTAGCCATCGTCGGTGGCTTCCATGTTGGCCAGGATGCTGTTGGTGTAGTTGCTCACGGCCTTGGCCTGCGTCATGGTGATGTTGACGTGGTGGCGGGTGTAGCTGCTGGTCTTGACCCGGATGCCGCGTTTCATGCCTTCTTCGCCCAGGTAGGCACCCCAGGCCCAGGCGGCCACCATCAGGTGGATGGTGTTGCCCTTGGGGCTGACGCCCAGCTTCTTGTCACCCACCCAGGTCAATGGGCGCAGGTAGCCGCTGGCCAGCTTGTTTTCGCGCACCACGGCGCACTGGGCATCGTTCACCTCGGCCTGGGTGAACGGGATGGCCATGCGCAGGATCTTGGCACTGTTGAACAGCCGTTCGGTGTGTTCCTGCAGCCGGAAGATGGCGGTGCCAGACCCGGTCTGGTAGGCGCGCACGCCTTCGAATGCGCCGCAACCGTAGTGCAGCGTGTGCGTCAGCACGTGGATCTTGGCGTCGCGCCAGTCCACCATCTGGCCGTCCATCCAGATTTTGCCGTCCCGGTCAGACATGGAGGGGGGGAGTGCAGTCATCGTGTGCCTCGAATAAGTTCGCCCGCATTTTACGGCGCTGTCTGGCGGCGGATAATCGCCAGCCACCTGGTTGGGCGGGTGTTTCAGGAGTGTGGACGTGGATCAATTGGGCGTGTGGGTCATCAACCTCGATCATTCGACCGGTCGGCTGGACAGCATGCGCCGTCAACTCGATGCGCTGGGCCTGGCGTGGCACAGGGTGGCCGCCATCCACGGCGACCGCCTGACCGATGCCCAGCGTGCACTGTTCGACACAGAGGGCTACCGGCGCAAGCACGGCAAAACCGTCAACTGGCGGGAGCTGGGTTGCTACCTCTCCCACCTGGAAGCCATGAAGGCACTGCTGGCTTCGTCACACGAATTCGGACTGGTGCTGGAAGATGACGTGGTGGTCGGAGCCGATACACCGGCGGTGTTGGACGCATTGGGTGCTCAGGTCGACGCCTGGGATGTGGTGAAGCTGTCGGGCATCCATTCAGGCTCACCCCGGCCAGTGCGGACACTGGGGGCGGGACGCGACCTCTGTGTCATGCTGTCCCGCTGCACGGGAGCCAGCGCCTATGTCGTCAACCGCCGGGCGGCGCAGGTGTACCTGGACAAGCTGTTGCCCATGCAGTTGCCGTATGACCATGCGCAGGACAGGGGGTGGGCGCTCGGGCTGAAGGTGCGCAAGGTCCACCCCGTGGTGTGCACCCATTCGTATGATCAGGGATCCACCATCGATGTGGCCCCACCCAAAGGCCACCGCACACAGGCCGCCAGACTGCCGTGGTACCGGCGGCTCTCGGTGTACCGCTACCGCTTGGGCAATGAACTCAGCCGCCTGGCGCACGGCCTGTTCACCTGGTGGCGTGAACGGGCGTCCGCACGGGCGGGTTGACCGGCTGTCGCCAATCAGGTTGGGTGCGCGGGCAATGCGGCTGGCGTTTCGGAGGGCGCAGCAGGTGTGTCCGGTGCATCGGGTTCATCAGGCCGGTGCAGTGTCCAGCTTGCCAGCTTGCCGTTGACCAGTTGGCAGGTCACGCTGGAGCCGCCATTGTCGGTCCAGCGGAACACCTCGGGCTGCTCGCCTTGACCCGATACCTGCTCGCCCAGTGCGCGGGTCAGGGCAATGATGTGCAGCAGGTTCACGCCTTTCTTCAGCTTGGCGTTCAGCATCACGGCACTGCCCACCCAGCCTTTGGGCTGGTTGGCGGCGCGACGCAGCACCGCCATCATGCGGGTGAGGTGCAGCAACCCCCACATCATCACGCCGCCACCCACCATCGCAATGCCCATCCAGCCTTGCGACGACCAGGCTACGACAAACAGGGTGGCCAAACCCAATGGAACCAGAAACTTCATATCAAAAATGCCTTCATCGCTTTTCTGTATTGACTTTTAAGCTATTTTCTTTGTTTGTCGCGGTGGGCTGTCCCGTTTTGAGGTGGGAGACCCGCTGCGCGTGGTAAATGCCGGCATGCCCTGAGCACACATAGCTCATGGCGCAGGCCACACCTGCAAACACCCCGATGCCGGGGCCGAACAACTCCATGGCCATCAGCGTGCAGGCAATGGGCGTGTTGGATGCGCCGGCAAACACCGCCACCAGACCGATGCCCGCCAGCATGCCGATGGGCAAGTTCAGCACGGGGGCCAGCGCGTTGCCCAGGGTGGCCCCGATGTAGAACAGCGGTGTCACTTCCCCCCCCTTGAACCCGCTGCCCAGCGATGCGATGGTGAATGCCAACTTGCCCAGAAAGTCCCAGGCGGGCAGTGGCTGGGCAAAAGCGTCCACGATGGTCGGAATCCCCAAACCGATGTAGCGGTCGGTGCCCACCGCCCACACGGCGCAGGCCACGAGCGTGCCACCCAGCAGGGGGCGCAGTGGTGGGTAGGCAATGTGCCGTTTCATGAACCCCGACACCGCATGGGTGGCCTTGGCAAACGCTTGGCCCGTGAGGCCGAACACCGCACCGGCCCCTGCCACGGCCAGCAACGGCCAGATGCCGATGGCGGGCAGGCTGCCGGTGGCGTAATGTGTGTGGTGCACACCCCACATCTGGCCCACCTGGTCGGCCACCACGGCGGCCACCACGCACGGCATGAAAGCATCGGCGCGCAGTCGGCCCAGTGCCAGCACCTCCAGCGCAAACACGGCACCTGCCAGGGGTGTGCCGAACACCGACGCAAAGCCCGCCGCAATGCCCGCCATCAGGATGGTGCGGCGGTCGGCCCGGTCCAGCCTGCACAGGTGGGTCAACTGGTCGGCCAGGGCACCGCCCATCTGCACCGCCGTGCCCTCCCGTCCCACCGATGCGCCGAACAGGTGCGACAGCACCGTGCCGCCGAGGATCATCGGTGCCAGGCGAAGTGGCACCACCCGCTTCGGGTCGTGGATTTCGTCGATCAGCAGGTTGTTGCCCGCCTCCACCGACTGGCCGAAACGCCAGTACACCCAGCCCACCGCAAACCCGGCCAGTGGCAACAGCCAGATCAGCCAGCGGTTCGCGCTGCGTGTCTCGGTGGCCCAGTCCAGCGCGAACAGGAACGCGGCCGATGCCGTGCCCGCCAGCGCAGCCACGGCACAGGCCAGCAGCAGCCATTTGGCCGTGTGGGTCAGCAGCGCCAGGGGGCGGGTGTGCTCGGTTTCGGGCATCAGCTCAGGCCCCTGACCACTTCCATTGCCTCTTCAATGCGATCCACCGTGTGGATGGTCAGTCCCTCGAAGTCTTTGGCGTGGGTTTTCAGGTGACTGGCCTTGGGGGCGTTGGCCTTGGGCACCACGGCCACACTGAAACCCAGCTTGGCGGCCTCTTTCAGACGGTCCTGGCCGCGTGGGGCGGGGCGCACCTCGCCTGCCAGGCCCACCTCGCCAAACGCCAGAAACCCTTTGGGCAAGGCACGCCCGCGCAGGCTGCTGCTGATGGACAGCATGACGGCCAGGTCGGCGGCAGGCTCGGAAATGCGCACGCCGCCCACCGCATTCACGAACACGTCCTGATCCATGCACGCCACTCCCGCGTGGCGGTGCAGCACCGCCAGCAGCATGGCCAGGCGGTCGCGCTCCAGGCCGACCGACAGGCGGCGCGGGCTGGGGCCGCCTTCATCCACCAGCGCCTGAATTTCCACCAGCAGCGGGCGCGTGCCTTCCAGCGTCACCATCACGCAACTGCCGGGCACGGGCTCGGCGTGTTGGCTCAGAAAAATGGCGCTGGGGTTGCTCACGCCCTTCAGACCCTTTTCGGTCATGGCGAACACGCCAATCTCGTTCACCGCGCCAAAGCGGTTTTTGATGGCGCGGATGAGGCGGAAGTTGCTGTGCGTGTCGCCCTCGAAGTACAGCACCGTGTCCACCATGTGCTCCAGCACACGCGGGCCGGCCAGCGCGCCTTCTTTGGTCACATGGCCCACCAGCACCACCGTCACACCCGTCGCCTTGGCGGTGCGCGTGAGCTGGGCGGCACATTCGCGCACCTGCGCCACCGAGCCGGGGGCCGAGGTGAGCTGCTCGGAGTACACGGTTTGAATGGAGTCGATCACGCACACAGTCGGTCGCTCGGCTTCGATGGTGGCCAGAATCTTTTCCACGGAAATCTCGGCCAGCACCCGCACCTGGCTGCCATCCAGCCCCAGGCGGCGAGAGCGCAAGGCCACTTGGGCGCCCGATTCTTCACCTGTCACGTACAGCGTGCCCCCACTCTCCCTCTGGTCGCTGCCCCCCGAGGGGGCTCTCGCACCTTGGGACGGCCCGGCGGTGCTCGGCATGCGCAAACTGAGCTGGTGCAGCGCCTGCAACAGCAGCGTGCTTTTGCCAATGCCGGGGTCGCCGCCAATCAGCACCACGCCGCCCTCCACCATGCCGCCGCCCAGCACGCGGTCCAGCTCGTCCAGGCCGGTGGGCAAGCGCTCGAAATCGGCGGCGTCAATGTCGGCCAGGGTGGTCACCGGCTGCGCAGCGGCCAGCGAGGCAAAGCGGTTTTTGGCGGCGGGCGCGGCGGTTTCGGCCACCGCTTCAATCAGTGTGTTCCATGCGCCGCAACTGGGGCACTTGCCCAGCCATTTGGGGCTGGTGCCGCCGCATTCGGTGCAGGTGTAAACGGTTTTGTCTTTGGCCATGCGCGCACTATATAGTCCGCAGCCGCCCTCTCTGCCCTGCACACGCCTGCTGCCATGCCATCCTTGCCCCTGTTTGAAGATGCCCCCGTGCCCGTCGACGTGGCCACGCTGGGCCGCCTGCAGGTGGTGCCCCACGCCGGGGCCCGGCTGTCTGCTGCGGCCCGTGCCTACAACCTGCAACTGGCGCGGGTGGACAAGCTGAAAGCCCAGTTGGCCGAGATGGAAGCGCTGTCGTTGGCGCATCGGCACGCGTTGACGCAGCAGGTGTTTCCGCTGACCGCGCAGCACCAGTCACTGATGAAGCAGATGGCCCTGTGGCTGGATGCGCAGCTGCAGCAGCATCAGCTGCCGTTCACGCCCACGCCCGCGCAACGCCAGCTAATGGTGCAAACGGTGTGCAACCTGTCGGCCCACCTGGTGGCGGCGGGTCATGCCGACATGGCCGCTGTGCACGACCGTCACAGCCCGCAGAGCCTGGCCGACAAAGCACGCGCCCACGCCCAGGACATGAAAGCCCAGCTGGAGGCCATGATGGGCGAATCCTTCATGCCCCACGACCCCGACGCCACGCTGGCCGACGTGATGGCTGCCGCCAAAGCCCGCATGCAGGAATCAGCGGCCCAGGAAGAAGCCGCCCGCGAGGCCACCGCCGCCAAAC
Organism: Comamonadaceae bacterium UBA2334; assembly: GCA_002344885.1. Lineage (GTDB taxonomy): Bacteria > Pseudomonadota > Gammaproteobacteria > Burkholderiales > Burkholderiaceae_C > UBA2334. Next base: position 3,989 of record DDUQ01000027.1, on the reverse strand, counting down.
GCAAAGCCAAACAGGCGGCCAAGGCCAGAGCCAAAGCGCCCAACGCCGCACAGGCCTTGCAAGCTGCCCTGCAAGGCGATGCCGACACCAGCCTGCGCACCCTGTATCGCCAGCTGGCCGGTGCCTTGCACCCCGACCGCGAGCCCGACGAGCAAGCGCGCCTGCGCAAAACCGCGCTGATGAGCGAGGCCAACGCGGCCTATGCCCGCAAAGACATCGTGACGCTGATGGACATCCAGCAGCGTGTCGCCCTGGCCGACCCGCAAGCTGTGGCCAGCCTGCCCGACGACAAGCTGAACAGCCTGACCCTGCTCGTCAAGGCCCAGGTGGCCGAGCTGGAGCGCCAGCGCGCCCGCACCCAGCAGACGCTGTGCCACGAGTTCGGCGTGCCGCCCCACATGGGCCTGAACGCCAATACCCTGAAGCAGTTGCTGATGGCGCAGGAAGGCGAGCTGACCGAGTCAGTGCAGAGGCTGCAAGCCGACCTGGAGCTGGCGCAGCAACCCGGTGGGCTGAAGCCCTGGCTGACCAGTCAACGCAAGCTGGCGCAGCGGGCGGAACGGGCACACACGCTGCGTGCCCCTGTGCAGGGCTGGGATGCGTGGTGACAGGTCACCGGCCCTCTGCCCCTTGACCTCACGCCCCGCCATGTCACGGGTGAGGTGCGCCTGACGGCCTGCCGTCAGCTGCGTGACCGCCGCGCGTCCGCCGTGTTTCGGCCCAGATGTTGAGGTAGTTGCCCGCAAAAATCAGTGCGGCACCGGCCAGCACGGTCACTTCGATCGCTTCGCCGTACAGCACCGCGCCCGCCACGGCAATCAGGGGCAGCCGCGCGAAATCGATGGGCATCACGAACGAGGTCGATGCCAGGCGCAGCGCACTGGTCAGACAGAAGTGCGCCACGACGCCGGTCACGCCGATCACCAGCAGCCACGGCCAGGTGGCTGCGGTGGGCCAGCGCACCGCGCCATCCCACAGCGCCAGGGTGGCACCGAACACCCCCTGCAGCAGCGTCAGCCAGAACATGATGGACACGATGCCTTCGTACCGTGTCAGCACTTTGGTGGTGATGCCAGTCAGCGCAAAACACACCGCGCTGGCGGCTGCGGCCAGCATGCCGAGGTTCAGGCCGCCCACATCGGGCCGGGCCACCACCAGGATGCCGACAAACCCGAGTGTGGCGGCCAGCACGCGCGGCCGCGTCAGCTTTTCACCCAGAAAAAACGGCGACAGGATCAGCACCCAGATGGGCGTGGTGAACTCCAGCGCGAACACCTGGGCCAGCGGAATGAGGGTGACCGCAAGGATCCAGAGGTTCTGGCCGGTGAAGTGGATGGCGTTGCGCAACACATGGCCGCCCAGCCGCCGGGCACTGACTTCGTGCAACCGCCCCATGGCAGCCGCCACCGCCACCACGATGAGCAGGCCCACCAGCGACCGCACGGTCATGATCTCGAACGTGTCGTGCGCCCCTTTCAGTTCGCGCACGGCAATGGCCATGGCGCTGAACGAGGTGATGGCGCCCGTCATCCAAAGTGCGGCGCGCAGCGGGTTGTGGGGTGGGGCAGGCAGGTGTTCAGGCACGTTGTTGCCCGTCATGGCGCTGGTACGCCCGCCTGATTTCCGCCACTTCCACGCTGTAGTGGGTGTACCAGCGCTCGCGGCCCATCTGTTGGGCCATCAGGTGGTCGGCGTGTTGCTTCCAGGTGCGTATGCTGGCCTCATCTGGCCAGTAAGACAGGGCTACTTCCTGGTTGCCCTCGGTCACGGCCACAAATTCCAGGCAGCCAAACTGCGTCAGCGCCAGCTCGCGTAGGCGGGCGGCGGTGGCGCTGTACTCGGCGTCCAGGTCGCGGCCCGTGGCCCTGAAGATGACCACAAATCGGTTCACAGCGTGTCCCATTCGTCATGCCGCTGGCGGCGTTCCAGGCGGTAGTTGGTGATTTCCAGGCGGATGCCGTCCGGGTCGGTGAAGAACGTGGCCCAGTAGTCGGGCGCGTACTCGGGGTAGTGCTTCGCGTCCGTGGCGGCGATGCCAGCGGCCTGGAGCGCCTGTGCGGCAGTGGTGACGTCGGCCACGGTGTCGACCCGGAAGCAGAAGTGGTGCAGCCCGGGCGAATACGGCTCGTGCCGGGTGGTCACCCGGGCCGGGCGCAGCACATAACCAAAGTGGCGGTTGTAGAACTGCACATGCGGCTCGTCACCCAGCGTGAACCGGTTGTGCCGAAACCCCAGCACCTGGCCGAGCACGGTGGCGTAAAACGCCTCCGAGCGCGCCATGTCGCTCACTGAAAGGTAGATGTGGTCAATGCCAATGACGGTGGGCATGTTGTGTTTGAATGAAAAGTGCACACTACCGCTTGTCTGATAATGATCGGTAGCTACTGTATTTGAAAAGGAACCTGCCCATGCCTACGGTGTTTGAAAAGTTGCTGAGTGGCGAATGGCCTTGCGCCAAAGTGTACGAGGACGAGCACGTGTTCGCCTTCATGGATGCGGGGCAGGTCAACGATGGCCATGTCATCGTGGCGAGCAAGCACCCTTACGAAACGCTGATGGACATGGACGAAGACACGGCGGCGGCCATGATGCGGGCCGCGTGGAAAGTGGCCCGCGCGGTGGAAACCGAGTTCAAGCCGCAGGGCATGACCGTCCTGCAGTGCAACCGCCCCGCCGGCTGGCAGACCGTGCCCCATGTTCACATGCACGTGCTGCCGCGCTACGAGGGCGACGGCCCGACTCTGGGCTGGCCACGCCGGGAGCCTGGCATTGAGCGCTTGCGGGAACTGGCGGCGCGGCTGGACGTTCGTTGAACTCACAGCCCATACGCGCCCACCAGCGCCAGCGCAGCAATCCACACCGTTTCGGCCAGCAGCAGGGCAACGGGTGCCCAGCCCAGTTTCATCAGGTCTTGCGGTTGGGTCTTGATGCCCACGGCGGCAATGGCCACCACCAGCAGGTGGCGTGACCACTGGCTGCCCAGGGCCGACACGTCCGGGGGCACCCAGCCCGAGGTGTTGGCCAGCATCAGCACGATGAACGCAACCAGGAAGCCCGGCAGCAGCGGGGTGTCGGCGGGGGGGG
>DDUQ01000027.1:421-605 GCA_002344885.1 Comamonadaceae bacterium UBA2334 | reverse complement strand
CCAGGGCGATCACCAGCACCACGGGCATCAGCAGCATCACCCTGAACAGTTTGACGATAACCGCGCTGTCAGCCGCAGCCACGTCGCCCGCCTGGCTCAGCAGCGTGCCGGCGGCCACCACTTGCGCCACGTCGTGGATGGACGTGCCAAAAAACACCCCGGCCTGCTGCGGGGTCAACCCCGT
>DDUQ01000027.1:0-218 GCA_002344885.1 Comamonadaceae bacterium UBA2334 | reverse complement strand
GGCCTGCTGCGGGGTCAACCCCGTCCATTTGGCCAGCAGCGGGTACACCACCATGGCCGTGGTCGACAGCAGCGTGACCCCCATGACGGTCAGCAGCGTGAAGCGTTCGTTGTCTTTGGAGGGCGGCAGCACCGACGCCACCGCCAGCGCCGCTGACGCGCCGCAGATGCCCACCGCTGCACCGGCAATGGCCCCTTCGTCGGCCGGGCGGCGCAGCC
>DDUQ01000134.1:4007-12469 GCA_002344885.1 Comamonadaceae bacterium UBA2334 | reverse complement strand
GGCTGACAGGATGGACGGGGCGATGCGGATGGGTGTGCTCATGGTGATGACGTCTGGACGGACAAAACATCTACTGTAATTCCAACGCGCACGCAGGCCGGCTCGCCGGCCTGAATGCCATGCCCGACGCATCCACTGTGCAGCCACGAACCCTCTGCAAGCTGATGTTATTGCGACACCTCGTCGCGTGCCTGATAATCTCCCGTCAAGAGGAATGGTCAACAGCATGCACACCACTTGGTTTCTGGAAGGCGCGGCAGCCGGCGGCACAGGCTTGATGATTGCCATCGAGAAATTGCCCTTTCGAGTGGGCCGGGAGCCCTCATGCGAACTGCCCGTTGCCGCCAAAGACATTTCCAGGCTGCATGCCTGTCTGGAGCGCGATGGCATCGACGGGCTGAAGGTCACCGACCTGGGCAGCACAAACGGCAGTTTTGTCAACCGCAACCGCTTGCCTCAGCATGGCAGTGCGGTCCTGAAGGATGGTGACATCCTCCACTTCGGCACGACCGAGTTTCGGCTGAAAAGCACGACCGAGGCTCAGCACAGCCTGTTGCCCGATGATGACGACACCGTCAACCGTACCGTCATGTTCGACCGCAACGCCGCGTTGCCCGAGCACTTTGCCCTGCAGGAGCGCGAGTTCCTGGACATGCTCAAACTCAACCTGGTGACCGTTGCGCTGCAACCTATTGTCGACTTCAACACCCGCGAATTGCGGGCTTACGAGGTACTGGGCCGGGGCAAACACCCTGCACTGCCACAAGCGCCCATCCGGTTGCTGGAAATGGCCGCCATGCTGGGCAAGGAAGTGGAGCTTTCAACGGCTTTCAGGCTGGCCGCTGCCAAAGCTGCCGCTGCCATGCAAACACCCGTCAAACTCTTCATGAACACCCACCCGCTGGAAATGTTCACCGAAGGGCTGTACGCCTCGCTGCGCCACATACAGACCATTGCACCCAATATGTCCCTGGTGCTCGAAGTTCACGAAACAGCGGTTGCCGAAATAGACAAGATGAAGGTCATGGCCAAGCGCCTGACCGACATGGGCATTCAGTTTGCTTACGACGATTTCGGCGCAGGCCAATCGCGGCTCAATGAAATGGCAGAAGTCACGCCCCACGTGGTCAAGTTCGACATGGCGCTGATCCGGGACATTGACAAGGCCTCGACCAACAAGCAGCAGATGATCAGCCAACTGGTTCGCCTGGTGCTGTCCATCGGCTCGATTCCGTTGGCCGAAGGCGTCGAAACCGAGGCAGAGGCCGCTTTCTGCCGATCCATCGGCTTCCAACTGTGTCAGGGCTACCTGACGGGCAGACCACAACTGGTGCCGTGAGAGCTTTCGGCTCTCACCTGGCGATTGTGCTTTTTACACCTTTGCTCACATCCCGGCGGTCCGAGTCGAGACCCGGATCAACCGGACGTGCACTGTGACATGACCACGGCTGGACGCCCGGCAGCCACTTCACCGTCATAAAGCACGGCCACTGTGCCCATGCTGATGTTGCCGTTGGTGCCCTTACCAAACCTGATGGTCTGACTGCCATGTGCGCTCAGCGTGATGCCAGGCAAAGTAGGGCTGAACAACGTGACCGTGTTGGGAAATCCCCTGAAGGCCAGCTGCAATTTCATGGGCGTTGAGGTCTGGTTGCGAACGATCACCATGTACTCGTAATCGGTGCCGCCCAGCCCATTCTGGTACACCGAATCAATGAAACCACGGCCCTTGCAGACAGCCGTGTTGGCGTGTGCAAGTGAACACGCCAACACACAGAGAGTTCCCAAAAAAACCTTGGTAAAACCATTTTTTTCCAGTGAAATCATTACCTTGCTCCTTGAAAAAAAGAAAAACCATGCAAAACAGACATCAAACTAACGCCAATGCATCTGCACAGTCGGTTCAACTCCGCAGCGAGCAGGATTGCAAACTCAGGCGCACGGACGCACCGGCCAAAGTTCCCTGCAAACGCTGAGACGTGGGCCGCATGGAGCTCTCCCCAGGATTGGCGTTATCCACCATGATGGTGTCCTTGAAAACCTCTTTCCCAGCCCGTACGACCCTGACCTGCAGAGAATACTGAAGGCGCACCTGACTGACGTTGACCACCGTCACATGGATTGGCTGGCTTTCGTTCGGTTGGGACACTTGAGTCACCTTCAACTTGCACTGTGGCTCAGCGCCCCACGACCAGTTTTGAGGCGTGTTCTTCCACTCCTTCTCGCTGGCGAGCGCAACACCTGAACCAGTTATCAATGCGATGGATAGAGCCGCAAAACCAATTTTTCGAATCAACATGGGGCACTCCTGTTAAAACACGAATCAATGACAACGCCACCAGCTTGGGCGCACGTCAATGTAAGCTATCGGTCAAGCTGCGTCCAGACCTGTTATCACCCAACCGTGAACAAACCATTGGTTCAACTTAGGCACATCGCGTTAAAGCCCAAGCGCCGGCCATGGTCAGCTAGTCTGGCAGTCTGGATGCTGCTCACCGCAACCACTTCGGTTGCTCAGCCATCTGCTCATCCGCCGTCCTCAGCGCACAGCAAGTTTTCACTCTCCGACTGCATTGCACTGGCCCTGAAACACAACAAAACCATCCAGTCAGCCTATCTAGAACGCATTGCACAACGCTTCGACCTCAGGGTCGCCGAAAGCAAATTCACGCCTCGACTCAGCGTTGGGCCCAGCCTCACTCGCTCCCAGGGCGCGACAGGTGACCCCACGACAATCAAAAGCGCTGCATCTCTGACGACCTCGGTCGAGCAAGATTCGACCATCGGCACACGTTTCAGTCTCTCCGCAGGGCAGACGTTCAACTCAGGCCAAAATGGAATTGATGGCCGTCAACAAGGCTGGACACTGGGTGTCGTGCAACCCTTGTTGAAGGGCGCAGGCCATGATGCCGCCACTGCATCGGTTCGCCTGGCGCGCATGACAGAACAAATCCATGTCTGGGCACTCCAGTCAACGCTGACCAACACGCTTGTCGATGTCGCCCGAAGCTACAGACAGTATGTGCGAGCACTCCGCTCTCTGGACATCAACCGGCAATCTCTGACACGGGCCCGCGAACTGCTGAGCATCAACCGGACCTTGATTCAGGCGGGCAGGATGGCGGAAATCGATCTGATCCAGTCGGAGTCTGACCTGGCCAATCAGGAGTTCAGCCTGCTGGCTGCCGAAAATGATGCTGATGCGGCCAGGCTCAGCCTGCTCAAACTCATGGGCCTTGACGAGGGCACACCGCTGGTACCCGATGATTCGCTCTCGGCGACACGGTCAACATACGAACTCGAAGAAGCCCTGGCAACTGCGCGTGGCAATCGACCTGATTTTCTGACAACGGAACTCAATGTCACACTGACCGACACCCGCCTGGCGCTCGCACGCAACCAGCGCCTCCCTGATTTGTCGCTGGTCGCCTCTTTTGGTCAAAGCCGTACAGCCGTCAAAGGTGCCAACTCACTGGTCAATCCAGACACATGGAGCTTGGGGGTCCGTCTGAACGTGCCCTTTAACGACCTTCGCTTGGATCAAGCGGTGGTGGCGGCAGAGGTCGAAAGAGACAAAGCAAAGATCCGTTTCGTGCAAGAACAGGAAAACCTGGTGCTTGAAGTGCGCAACGCTTTGCGGCAGTCAGAGATGAGCTGGCGACAGATTGATCTTTCCCAGCGCGCGCTCGCGTTGGCTCAGCGAAAGTTCGAAGTCGAAACAGAGAAGTTCAAAGCCGGTCGCTCCAGCAATTTCCAATTGGTCAGCTTCAGGAACGAATTGGCCAACGCGCAAAACAGCGCGCTGAACGCCACCATTGCCTACCTCGACGCGATCACCACACTCGAGGCCGTTTTAGGTATCGTGCTCAACAATTGGCAAATCACACTGGTGGCACATTGAATCCTCCAGCCAACGCTGCCGTACAGCCCTGAACGTACCTGCATTACTTTCCGATCACCCTACATGGCAGAAAAAGATTTATTTGCGAGCCGCGTGTTGACTGACATGCAAGACGGGGTGATCGTCATTGGCAAAGATGGCCAGGTGGTGACTTGCAATGAGGCGGCAGAACGCATTCTGGGCGTGAACATCCTTGCCGGGGTTGACATCACCTTCGCAGAGGCGTTCCTGTCACTGGAACACAACGATGCGTTCAATCAGGCCATCCTGGATGCGATTTACAACCAGTCTGTCGCACAGCAACGTGTGGTGCCATTTACAAAAGATGGGCGCACTGTTGTCCTGTCGCTGACCACTTCATTTTTGCGAGGCAGCGAGGAAGGTACCGAGGAAAACGTCGGTGTGATCGCTGTGTTCAACGATATCACCGAGCTCAGACAACTGCAGGAAGCTGAACGCCTCAACGCAGAAGCGCTCAACAACAAGCACCGCGAACTGCAGGATGCGTTCCGGGCCATTGAATCCAGTAACACCAAGTTGTCAGATGCGCTCGCGAAGATCCGAACCGTTCGACGACTTGCCTTGGTTTTTGGCGCAGTCACGGTCATCGGTTTGACCGCCATTTATCGGTACATGGCGGAATTGAGCCCCAGCGCCATCATCAGTCATCAATCTGCCGAACCCGCTGCCCTGAACAACCCAATGCACACCGTGGCACCCAGGCCGCTCACCACATACCTGAGTCTGACGGGGCGCCTGTTGCCGCTGCAAACAGTCAATGTATCGAGCCCGTTGGCAGGTCGGTTGAGCCAAGTCAACGTCCGCTACGGCGATACCGTTCAGGCTGGAGATGTGTTGCTCACCTTGGACACCAGCGAAGTCCAAGTCAGATTGCGTGAAACCCGGTCTGCCGTCATCCGCGCCGAAGAAAACGTGCGCCAACTTCTCCAATGGGATCAGAGTCCGGACATCACCCGTGCCAGACGCTCGGTCATTCGTTCCAAACTGGCAATGGACGCACAGAAAAAAACTCTTGAAGAAGCCGAAAGGTTGTTTAACAAAGGCATCATCCCGGCCAACGAATTGGATGCTGTCAAACAGCAGTTTGCCAACCAGCAACTGGACTATCAGTCAGCGGAAGACGAAGTCTCATCCGTGATGGCGAGAGGCTCCACAGAACAACTGCAGGTGGCACGCATGGAACTCGACAACCACCGCGCGCGCCTGAAACAGTTTGAAAACGAACTGACCCAATCGGTTGTCCGGGCACCCGTGGCAGGCATCGTGATGAAACCAGCCACCCCTGGCAGCGAAAAACACACCCGTACCATCACCGCAGGCGAATCATTCGGACAAGGTGAATTGATACTGGCGCTGGGTGACCTCAGTGGTCTGCAAGTGATGGCACGGGTTGACGAGGTGGATGTGACCAAACTTCGTCCCGGACAGCGTGTGACCGTCAAAGGCGATGCTTTTCCTGGTATCGAGTTGATCGGCGAAGTCAGGAACGTGTCACCACAGCCAACCGATCTGGAATCCCGTACCGTACCCACCTTCATCGTCCAGGCTGCCATTCAGTCACTCACTGCAGCTCAGCGTGAGCACGTGTGGGTGGGCATGTCCGCCCAAATGGATGTACAAACCCGGCACAACCCATCGGCACTGATTGTGCCGATGGGGGCCGTGATCACGAGCGGCGGCCAAAACTGGGTCTTCAAACACGAAGCGTCCACAGGGGCTGCACGCCAGATGCCCGTTGTCACCGGACAGACACTGGTCGACGGTATCGAAGTGGTTCAAGGCTTGCAGGCGGGCGATGTCGTTGTGCTGGGGCGGCGCAGCGTTGACGCACCCCCTCTTTCTGCGCCGTCTGTTCGTCCTTGAGGCCAGTATGTTGTCACTCCAGGGCATTCGAAAGTCTTACAAGATCGGCCCTTCCGAAGTGGAAGTGCTCAAAGGTGTGTCACTGGACGTTGCCAGTGGAGACTTGCTTTCGATTTCAGGGCCCTCCGGTTGCGGCAAATCGACACTGATGAACATCCTGGGGCTGCTGGATCGTCCCACTGCCGGCCACTACACCATTCAGGGCAAACCAGTCGCCTATGACAGCGATGATGAACTGTCCAACATCCGTAACCGCAGCATTGGCTTTGTGTTCCAACAGTATCACCTGCTGCCCAAGCTCACGGCACTGGAAAATGTTACGCTGCCAATGGTTTACCGAGGTGCATCGAAAGCCCTCATGCTCGAGCGTGGCATGCGCACCCTGAAACTGGTCGGCATGGATGGCCGGAGCCACCACAAGCCCAGCGAACTGTCAGGTGGACAGCAACAGCGCGTGGCCATTGCGCGGGCACTGGCGGGCAGCCCCCAACTCATCCTGGCTGACGAGCCCACCGGCGCGCTGGACGCTCGCGTCGGACAGGACATCATGGACCTGTTTCTTCAGCTCAACTCGGATCAGCACATCACCATCGCGATCATCACCCACGACAGTCATGTCGCACGGCAATGCCGCCGCCAGGCCGTTATGCGCGACGGAGAACTGCACGAATGATCTTTCAAGCCAACCTCAATGAGGCTTTTCGCAGTCTGGCATCAGCCAAACAACGCACTGCGCTGGCCCTGATCGGCATCGTCATCGGCATCGGCTCGGTGATTGCAATGGTCTCCATCGGCAGCATGGCCCAACAAGAAGCCTTGCGCCAGTTCAAAGAGTTGGGCACCGACGTGTTGACACTGGAGAAAGATTTTCTACCAGACGACGACGCCAGAGCAGCATCCACCGCACGCGGACTGAACCTGAACATTGTCATGGGCCTGCCCACTGCTGTGCCCGCCGTTGCAGATGTGTCACCTTACACGCAAGGCGGTGGTGGTGATGTGTTCCACATGGGCAAGTCACTGACCCAAGCCAGCCTGATGGGTGTGACCGCGTCCTTTTTCGCCATGAACAAGCTCATGATTGCCGAAGGCCGCGCGCTGTCAGACCTCGACAGCAACAGCAAATTTGTCGTTGTGGGGGCCCAACTGGCATCACAGATCACCGAACACAGTGGATTGCCGCCGACGGGGCAACAAATTCGCATGGGTGATCACGTGTTCACGGTTGCCGGGACTTTGGCAAAGGCCTCTCAGGCGGCACTGAGGCGGTTCGATCCGAACACCGCCATCATGGTGCACATCACGTCCGCACTTCGCCTTCCCGGCAGTGAAATATCGCTGGTCAATGCACGGGTCAGCGGTGGCATCTCCAACGACAAAGCTGCAGCAGACATCCAGGTCCATCTTTCCCGGCAAGCTGGCTTCCCGGGTGTTCGCATCTCCAGCCCGGAGGAACTGATCAAGCAGATGGAAAGCCAAATGCGGATGTACACCTTGCTGCTGGGTGCCATTGGCAGCATTTCGCTCGTGGTGGGCGGAGTGGGTGTGATGAACGTGATGCTGGTTTCGGTGTCCGAACGACGACGTGAAATCGGTATCCGACGCGCATTGGGTGCCCGCCAAAGCGACATCAAGGGGCAGTTTTTGATCGAGTCTGTCATCCTTGCCTTGCTGGGTGGCTTGCTGGGTGTTGTGCTTGGGGAACTCGCCGCATGGTTGGTGTGCAGGTTCGCCAACTGGCAATTCGATGTGTCATTCGCAGCCATCGTACTGGGGGTGGGCGTGTCCACCGCAATCGGTGTGTTTTTCGGGATTTACCCCGCAAGCCAGGCCGCCCGGCTGGATCCGATCGTGGCGCTCCGCGCAAGCTGAGCGACCTGAGTGCGCTTCGGCGCGCACCAATTCAGACAGCCCACACCAAGTTGGCGCGTTAATTGCTTTGATACGGTGCAAGCTCCAAAACAAGCGGGCTCACGCACCAAAACAAATCATTAACGTCTAGAGGTTGATATGGATGCACTGAAGCAGGGCACGGATGCCTTGTTCATTTTGTTGGGCGGCATCATGGTTCTGGCCATGCATGCCGGGTTCGCATTTCTGGAGTTGGGCACGGTTCGCAAAAAGAACCAGGTCAATGCACTGGTCAAGATCCTGGTCGACTTTTCTGTCTCCACCGTGGCCTACTTTCTGGTGGGCTATGCGGTGGCCTATGGCACCACCTTCTTTGTCGGTGCGGATCAGTTGGCCGCGAAGAACGGTTACGACCTGGTGAAGTTCTTCTTCCTGCTGACGTTTGCCGCCGCCATTCCCGCCATCATTTCTGGGGGAATCGCCGAACGCGCCAAATTCTGGCCTCAACTGATCGCAACGGCTGTCATCGTCGGCTTTGTGTACCCGTTCTTCGAAGGTATTGCCTGGAACCAGCACTTCGGCGTGCAAGCCTGGATCAAGGCCACAACGGGAGATGAATTTCACGACTTTGCCGGCTCCGTCGTGGTGCATGCCGTCGGTGGCTGGATCGCGCTGCCTGCTGTCATCCTGCTGGGCGCCCGCGCCAACCGCTACCGCAAGGACGGCGCCATGTCGGCTCACCCGCCGTCCAACATCCCGTTTCTGGCACTCGGTGCCTGGATTCTGTGCGTGGGTTGGTTTGGCTTCAACGTCATGAGCGCGCAGA
>DDUQ01000134.1:0-3826 GCA_002344885.1 Comamonadaceae bacterium UBA2334 | reverse complement strand
TGGTTTGGCTTCAACGTCATGAGCGCGCAGACCATCGACAAAATCTCCGGTCTGGTGGCTGTGAATTCCCTCATGGCCATGGTGGGCGGCACACTGGCTGCACTCATTGTGGGCAAAAACGACCCAGGCTTCGTCCACAACGGGCCATTGGCTGGCCTGGTAGCGGTCTGTGCAGGCTCAGACCTGATGCACCCCCTTGGTGCGTTGGTGGTGGGCGCCGTGGCCGGTGCGCTGTTTGTGGTGATGTTCACGCTCACGCAAAACCGCTGGAAGATTGACGACGTGCTGGGCGTGTGGCCTTTGCATGGCCTGTGCGGCACGTGGGGCGGTGTGGCCGCCGGCATTTTCGGCACCACGGCATTGGGCGGTTTAGGTGGCGTCAACCTGGGCGCGCAAATACTGGGCACCCTGATGGGCGTGGCCTGGGCAGCCTTGGCGGGCTTGGTGGTCTATGGCGCACTCAAGGCCATGCTGGGCCTGAGGCTGGATCAGGAAGAAGAATACGACGGCGCAGACGTGAGCATTCACCGCATTAGCGCCACGCCCGACCGCGAAGTGAGCTGGTAAAAAGCGGCGGGCCACCGGCCCGCCTGAATCACATTGGCGTCTTGCGTTCCAATACGGGGATGAACGCACATGACCGAACCGAGCAACGGCTGACCGAGCTTGAAATCAAGCTCAGCTACGCCGACGATCTGCTTGACACACTTAACCGCCAGGTGGCCCAGCAGCAGCAAACCATCGACCTGCTGCTGGCCGAGGTGCGCCGCCTGCGCCGCCAGCAGGCTGAGGACACCACCCCCACCTTTCGCAGCCTGCGTGACGAACTCCCGCCACATTATTGAAGCCAAATTGGCATATATCGCTTTCATTCATTGAATTTTTAGCTACTTTTTATGAGTCAAATCAAGCGGTTCATCCAGCCCCGAAGCCCCTACTTCTGGCTGATGTTGATGTTCAACGCACTGACGGGCTTGCTGGCTTGGGTGTCTCAAACGCTACCGCTGCCGTGGGGCCTGCGGGTGCTGGTTGCCGTACTGGCCATTGCCAATGGTTTGTTGGGCTATTGGGCGTTGCGGCTGATGTTGCGCACATCGGGCCAACAAAGCTGCCCGCGCAAGTGACCGCATGCCGCACCCACTGCTGTACCTGGTTGTATTCATCGAAGGCTACTGCTCCCTCGGGGCCGAGATCATTGCCCTGCGCCGACTGGTGCCACACATGGGCAGTGCCATCGTCGTCACAGCCCCCACCATCGGTTTGTTCCTGCTGGCACTGGCACTGGGCTACGCGTCTGGCGCGCGTGTGGCAGACCGGTTTCAAACCGTCGTCGCTCGCAATTTTCTGATTGCTGCCCTCTTGACCGGCTTCGGGTTTGCGCGTTTCACGGTGGACGGTTTGTTCAGTGTGCTGTCACCCAGTTGGCTCGCCTACCTGGTGCTCATGTGCGGGGTGCTTTGCCCACTGGCCTGGCTGCTGGGCCAAACCGTGCCGGTGTTGACCAACTTGATGAAGCACAGCCGTTCGGGCGAAGCCAGTGGTTATGCGCTTTACTGGTCAACCCTCGGTTCGTTTGCGGGTTCGGTCAGCCTGTCACTGCTGGTCATGCAGTGGTTGGGCGTGTCGGCTTCGGTGCTGGCATGCACCACGCTGCTGGCCGCTGGCAGCCTGTTGTTGGGCGGGCCACGCAAACCGGCTGTGTGGTCTGCCATGGGCGTCACAGTTGTAGCTTGGGTAATCCATCTGGTGCCCAGCCAACCTGTGCTGGACACTGCCTATGCCGACTATCAGGTCAAACCGCTGCACCTGGCCGGACAGCACCAACCGCGTGGCTTCATGGTGAACAACTCGCTGGCATCACTTTTGGACGACAGCAGCCCACCCCAATACGCACGGTACGTGCAACGCATGCGGCGCATACTGCTGGATGAACTCCGGTTGTCCGGGGCCGACATCCTGGTGCTGGGGGCAGGCGGTTTCACACTGTCACACCAGGAAATGTCCAACCGCTACACCTATGTGGACATCGACCCTGCCATCCGCACCTTGGCCGAACAGCATTTTCTGAAGCAACCCATCGCGGGCACATTCGTGGTGGACGATGCGCGTCGTTTCGTCCGCAACACCGAACAGCGCCATGCCGCTGTGGTGGTGGACGTTTTCAGCAACCACTCGTCCATTCCCAGCCACCTGGTCACGGCTGAATTCTGGTCAGACACGCGTCGCGCACTGGAGCCCAACGGGCACCTGCTCATCAACCTCATTCTTGACAGTCAACTGGCCAGCCCCTATGCCCGCAACGTGCTCGGCACCATCGAAAGCGTGTACGGCCGATGTGCCACCGAAGTGCTGCAACGCCATCAAGCGCTTGCCAATGTGATCGTGATCTGCCCGGCCAGCGGCCAGCCGTCGGGCACCCGCATTTACACCGACGAGCGCAACGGGGCCGACCTGGACAAACTGGTGCAGTGAACCCGCTTTACGGCGGATCTCAATTACTGTTGGCACAGTGAGTACCTGCGACGCCATTGACGCCCGGTTGAGCCCAGAGCCAGGCAGGGGCTCCATACACCCCGTTGACCACCACGCCGTCTCACGCTCAGAAAAAACTCATCGGATGGATTGAAGCGCAGCCAATGCAGCGTCGAAGTCAAAGTCGTCCACCGCCCGCCTGACCGCCTTCAGACTCGCCGCCAGCGGCGTGCCCTTGGCCATCTGGGCAATGTCGTCCAGCACGTCGGCCGCATCGGCATCGCTGTCCTGCAGCAACGCCGCCAGCCGGCCCAAGGCCTCGGTCAGCGCCGCGTCTTCGCCCGCACCCACTGACGATAACAAAGCTGGCGGCAATTCTTCATCATTTTTTTGAGCTTCAGAGCTTGTCCCATATGACTTTACAGCTACATTTTCAGGCAGACCTTCCGCTTGACCGCTGTCGGCGGCCAACTGTTCGGACCCCATCTGCCGACTCGCAGGCTTGATCCACTTCGCCATGGTATTGAACATGGCCTGCACATCCAGTGGCTTGCTGATGTGGTCCCACATGCCCGCTTCCAGCACCTTCTCCTTGTCACCCGCCATGGCGTTGGCCGTCATGGCGATGATGGGCAGGTCTTTGAACTGAGCCAGTTTGCGGATTTCGCGCGTGGCCGTGTAGCCGTCCATTACCGGCATCTGGCAGTCCATCAGCACCCCGTCAAACGGCCCTTGCGTCTGCACCTTGTCCACCGCAATCTGGCCATTCTCGGCCAGGGTCACGTCGATGCCAGCATTGCCCAGCAGTTCCAGCGCCAGTTCCTGGTTCATCTCGTTGTCTTCCACCAGCAAAATGCGGCAGCCCTTCAACTGCGCCATGGCTTCGGTGGCTGTTTCCGCCCGGGCTTCGGATCGGCTGGTCACCTGCACACCTTTGTGCAGCGTTTCGCCGATCACCTCCAGCAACGCCGATGCGTTCACCGGTTTGGTCAGCATGCCGTCCACACGCAAGCCGCTTGCACCCATCTGCGACATGGCTTCTTCCCGACCGAAGGCGGTCACCATCACCACAGCTGGCTGGTGCTGCAAAGGCATGTCCCGCAGCCGCAGCGCAGTTTCCACCCCGTCCATCACGGGCATCTTCCAGTCCATCAGGATCAACTGATGAGGCTTGCCGAACTTGTCTGCCTGCTCAATCTGGCGCAGCGCATTGACACCATCGCGCGCCACGTCCACTTCCAACCCGAAGCCCTGCGCCATGGTGGACAGGATTTCACGGGCGCTGGCGTTGTCGTCGACCACCAGCACACGGGTGCCTTTGAGTTCTTCTGCCTTGAACATCTGGCGCTTGGCG
>DDUQ01000109.1:19328-80392 GCA_002344885.1 Comamonadaceae bacterium UBA2334 | reverse complement strand
CACTGAAGAACAAGAAACCCGAAAAAGACACCCAAATGAGCCTGTTGTAGTGCCAGAAGGCGACGTCTGCCCTATACAAATCAACCACTTACCGCGACTCGTGTCGAACTCGGGTGGCCCAGTTCGAGCGCGCGCTGCTGGCGCGCTTGTTCCCGCACTACCCGTCTACGCGCAAGCTGGCTGAACGGCTGCAAACCTCACACTCGGCGGTGGCCGCCCGGTTGCGCAAATACGGTATTGGCGGGCAGGCTTGATGGGGGAAATAAACATGCCACTCTTGAAGCTTGGGTGCCTGCATGCCGACATCACCACACTGGCGGTGGACGCCATCGTCAACGCGGCCAAACCGTCGCTGCTGGGCGGTGGCGGTGTGGACGGATCGATCCACCGCGCGGCGGGGCCACGGTTGCGCATGGCCTGCATGCCCTTGGGCGGGTGCGCCACTGGCGATGCAAAGGTGACGCCGGGTTTTGATCTGCTGGCGCGCCACGTGATTCACACCGTTGGACCCGTCTGGCAGGGTGGCCAGGCTGGCGAGGCCGGGTTGCTGGCCTCGTGTTACCGGCGTTGTCTGTCTTTGGCTGACGACCTGGCGCTGCGGTCGGCGGCGTTTCCGTGCATCAGCACGGGCGCGTATGGCTACCCGGCCACGTCAGCAGCGCAGGTGGCGGTGGCCACTGTGCGCGAACACGGTGCAACGCTTTGCCAAGTGGAAGAAGTGTTGTTTTGCTGCTTTTCAGTGGCCGATGCGGCCATCTACCAGCAACTGCTGGCGGGCAGCCCTGCGCCTTGAAGAGGTGAGGCCTGCGCCTGGTGCAAACCGCCCGGTGGGCAGTTTGCACCATGCGGTTGACGATTACCGATTTGTGCCGCGAAGTGACGATTGGATGTTTGACACACTTTTTTCAAACGACGCCAGCAGCGCAATGTTTTCATGCGTTTGCAGCGAAGGGACAGCCCGGGTTTGTTTGATCAGCGCATGGCCATTCACCACAAAGGCTTCGAGTTTTCTGATGACCGCATCGCGTTGGCCACCGGTGATTTTTCCCGCCAGAACCGATTCCAGGTCCCGGGTCATTTGCGGAAGTTCGGCATTGAACTTTTGGAAGCCTTCATTAATTTTTCGTATTTCTGCAGTTTCTTGTCGGGCTGCTGCTGCAATTGCCTGATTTCTCTCAGTTTCTTGGCGGGCTGCGGCGATTTTTGCGTCGGCTGCTGCGATTTTTGCGTCTTTTTCCGCCATGTCTCGGCTGAAGGTTTCGCACTTTTGAGCGCTGTTTGCCAGGTGTTCTGCCAGCCTTTTGGTGAGTGCTTCTACTTTCGCTGTATCGCCTTCGGCTGTTCTTTTCTCTATTCCCCGCCGAAGGCTTTCTTGCGACCGTTTGGCCTGGGCCAAACATTCATCCAAATGGCCCTGGTAAGTGCTGGGTGCTTGCGCCATGGCCGGGCTGGCAAAAAAGGCCATACACGCCAATGCCCCCGCCAACGCCAGGCCCATGTGGGCCCCGTTTGTGTTCAGTTGGCGGGTGGGCATGGCTGGGGCGGCGGGCAGCCCCTGGGTGGGTGCGTGGGCAGATGCGTTGGCAGGGTGTGTGGGCATGGCGGTCATGGACAGGGTGAAACGGAATGGGACGGGGCACACCAGGCGACGGGTGCGGTAACAAGTGCGGTGCAGGCTTATCATGCGGTCAACCCCATTTTTTAACGCAAAAACATGCCCAGTTTGGCCGAGCAAATTCGCGAAGCGTTGGCCCTGTTTGCCAACAGCAACACCCAACCGGCACTGATTGGCGGGCTTGCGGTGGTGGCGCACCAGGTGGTGCGTGCCACGCAAGATGTGGATTTTCTGCTGGCCGCCGAGGCGGCCGACACGGTGCACCAAGCCCTGCTGAACCTGGGCTACCAGTGCGTGCACCGCAGCGCAGAAGCCGCCAACTACGTGCGCGGCACCGAGGGGCTGGACTTGCTGTACGCACACCGCCCGTTGGCGCGCCGCCTGCTCGCACAAGCCACGCCGCTTGAAACCCCAATGGGTTTGCTGCGGGTTGTCAGCGTGGAAGGGCTGATCGGCTTCAAACTGCAAGGCTTTGCCAACGACCCCACGCGCACCCGCGACCTGGACGACATACGCGCCCTGGTGCACAAACACCGCCACACGCTGAACAGGGCCGAGTTGCGCGAATACTTTGCCTTGTTCAACCAACAGGTGTTGCTGGATGAACTGCTTGGCTGATGCCCCCGCCCCCAAACCCGCTGAGCCTACAGGCGCAAGCCCGCCGGTGGTACTGGCCGCCGATGCGGGTGTGCCCTTTGAACCCCAGGTGGCCAGCGGCGCCGACGCAGACCCCATTGCCCAGTGGCTGGGCTTGATGGAGGTGGTTCAAATGCTGTGCCCCGTGTGGCCAGTGCGCACTCAGCCCACGCGGGGCAATTGCTGGCGGTTGTGAACGGGTCTCGTCATCCTTTGGCCAAGCCGTATTGAGCCTGTCACTGCCACCAGCATGCCAACCTCAAACAAAGCCGCTTTTCTTCAGTCCATTGCCCCGTTGTTTCCCAACATGGGCAGCACGGCCGCGCACCTGCAGGCGCTGGAGGCCCGGTTTCCGGACGATGCCGACTGGCACCCGGGCCACGCCAAACCCTGGCTGCAGCGGTATTTTGTGGCGGCTGAAACCCTCTACCTGCCCATTTGGTCGGCGTTGGCACCGGTGTATGCGGCCGCGCTGGCCCAGTCGGTCGGGCCTGACCACGCACCGCTTGCCGTGCAAGTGGAACACTGGCCAGCCACACTGGCCGGTCAACAACAGGCGCTGCACCGGTTGTTGCACACCAGCCGCCTGCGCCAGGCGTGGCGGGCATACATGCAATGTTTTGGCGCTGCTCAGCCCGACCCCGCCGCCAAAGAACGGGCACAACAACTGGCCCGCGAAAGCAGTGCGCCGCTGCGCGAGGTGCCGCTGCATCTGTCGTCCATTCGGGCATCTTGCCAGCAACTGGTGTGCTTGCCGGTGGACCAGTGGCAAGCGCTGCACACGCAGAGCGCCGATGCCGATGCCGATAAAGCCACCACGCAGGTTTACCGGCCGCACACCGTTCACACCCCCACAGTGGACCGCCTGGCGCAACGGGTGGCACAGGTGTTCAACGCACCACCCTGTGTGGACGTGGCACTTTTGCAAGAGACCCCGGGCTGGCAGGAACCGGTGATTTGGGACACGGACGCGGGCACACTGACCAACCCCAACTCCTGCCACGGCATGCGCGACCGCTGGGAACACGGTTGGCAAGGCGAAGTGGTGCCGCTGCCAAGCGACGCCGTGCACCCGGAATGGCGCTACGAAGGTTTTTACGGGCAACTGCGCGTGACGCTGGAGGACGGCACCCCCTGGCTGGTGACCGTGCTGGCGCCGCTGCATTTTGTGCGCCACCTGGCCAACAGCGCGCAGTGGTATGACCAACCAACCGATGCCACCCCAGAGGCGGTGCCTTTGAACCGGATTTTGTGGCCCTGAAAGTCATGAATGCGTGTGGGTTCTCGGACTGATGCCCGGCAACAGGCGCTAAGCCAGGCCGCGCAAGCTCAGCGCCATCACCCCGTCGCCCACCGGGTAAGCCTCGCCGTCGGCACCGCCGTGCACCAGAAATTTGTGTACTGGTTTCAAGTCCTCGCAGGCGCTGTAGAAGCCCCGGCGCGGTTTGGCTGTGACACCTCTTTTCACTTCAATGGCCATCAGGCCCTGGCCGGGCGCATCGATGACCAAGTCAATCTCGGCGCCGTTGCTGCTGCGGTAGAAACCGAATTGTGCGTCCCGTGGTGCGGCATTGAGCAGGGTTTCAATCGCAAAGCCTTCCCAACTGTTGCCCACCACCGGGTGCGCCAGCAAGGCGTCGTGCGTACCCAGCCCCAGCAAGGCGTGCAGCAAGCCGCTGTCGCGCACGTAGACCTTGGGGGACTTGACCAGGCGCTTGCCCAGCGTGGGACGGACCTGAGGACCACTGGAAGTTTCAATGCCATTTTTGGACGAAATATTGGTTTTGTCTAAAATGAATGCATGAAATCCGTTTCTGCATCCGAAGCCAAGCAGAACTTTGGCGAGCTGCTGGCTCAAGCCGCCAAGGCTCCTGTTCGAATCGTGCGCCATGGCAAAACCGTGGCCGCTGTGGTGCCTGCTGCCTGGTTGGAACAACATGCCGCCAAGGTTGACCCGCGCCTGGCGGCCCGCGCCGCTCAGCAGGAGAAAGTCCGGGAGCGAGAAGACAAGCACCGCCGCATCGCGCTGGCATTGCTCACGGCCCCAGCCCCGCAGCGCAAGGCCATGATCCAACAGGCCCAGCAGATGGTGGATCGCTGGCAAGCCGAGCAACTGTGTAGCCCGGACTACATCGAAGGCTGGCGTGCTTGGTTGCGCCTGCCCACGGCAGAGCTTGCCAAGGTCATGACGTGCACCGATGACGCCTGGGCGAAGCCCATGCGTCAGAACTCTCCCTTCCTGCTGAACACATGAGACTCGCCTCCCTGCTGCAACTGCTCTCAGAGGCACGCTCAGCTTGCGGTCATGCTGAATACGTGGTCATCGGCAGCTTGTCCATCCTGGGCATGGAAGATGTGGCCGACATCCCCGATGGCATGTCCATGTCCATTGATGTCGATGCCTACACCCGCACAGACCCCGGGCGCATTTTTGATCTGCGGCCTACGCTGGGAGAAGACAGCCCCTTTCACAGAAACCACGGCATTTACCTCGATGCCGTGTCACCCGATCTGCCTACACTTCCGGATGGGTGGGAGTCGCGGATGCGCAAGATCGAGCGCGACGGCCTGATCGTGTGGTTTCTGCACCCGGACGATGCTGCTGTTTCAAAGCTCGCGCGCCTGAACGAAAACGACGTGCGCTGGGTGCGCGCAGGTGTTGCCGCCCGCCTCATCAGCCCGCCCATGGTGAGGGCACACTTTGCGGTCACTCGCTTCCTGGATGCAGAAGAAGAATCGAGAGCGCGTGCAGGTTTGGAGCACATCAGCCGCTCCTTTCAGCCCCTTTGATTGCCGCGATATTACTGGCAGCGCTTTCAGAGCCACGTGACACCGAATAGATGGGTGCCGTCCACGTACAAACAATGGCGGAACGCAGCATGGGTGCCGCACTGCCAAACAAGCAGCAACTCAGCAATCAAGCTGACGCACAGGCAGTTGCGTGGAGAGATGCGCTGTAAGGAGTGCTGGCAAATGCACCAGGTCTGCGGGCTCGTCCACGTCGGGCAACGTGGGGCCTTGCCACACCGTGCACCCCTGCTTGTGAAGGCGGGCAAGCGTTTGGCAGGCCACCGCATTGGTACTCCAGGGCATGTCGGTGAACACGCTGTTGGCATGTTGCCGCAGGCCCAGGAGCACGTAGCCGCCATCGGCTGCAGGGATCAGCACGGCATCGTGGTGTGCCAGCTGGCACACGGCCTGCCACATCAGGCCAGGAGACAGCAGCGGACAATCGGTTCCCACCAGCAAAACGGCGCAACCATTGGCGATGGCCCGCAGGCTGGCACGGCCCATGCGGTCACCCAGATCGCCCTGGCCCTGGTAGCTTAGGTCCCAGTCGACGCCAGCTGGCAGGAAGGGTGCCCACGCCGGATCAGTTGGTCGGGGGGTGGCGCACAGCTCCACCGTCAACACGGGCACCGGGCCTGATCCCACCTTGGCTGCCATGGCAGCCTGCCTGGCCAGGGCCTGCAATGCGGTTACGCGCTCGAACGCATCAGCCAGCAGCCCTTCGGCCAGACGCGCTGCACCTGCCAAACCGAGTGCGGGCACCAGACGCGTTTTGGCCTGCCCTGCAACCGGTGCCTTGGCCACCACCACCAGACGAACGCGCAATGAGGCCATGGGTGGCGAGGCCTGATGGGGAGCCGCCGTGTTCACCGGTACAGCTCCGCCAGGTGGGCCGGGTCAGCCCCGCGCCAGTAACGCCAGCGCAAGGTCCACATCAGCCAGATGGTGGACCACACGCCGCGCTGCTCCCAGCGGCGGCCAGAGGTGCTCACCTTCAGCCGCAGACACACGGGCCGTGCCAGGGCCTTGAGCCGCGTCGACAGTTCAATGTCTTCCATCAGCGGTTGCTCGGGGAAACCGCCAACGGCTTCCCACGCGGCGCGCGTCATGAACAGGCACTGGTCACCAGTGGCAATGCCCGTCAGGCGCGAGCGCTGGTTCATGAACCAGGCCACCACCTTCAGCATGGGGTGCTGGCCGTCGATGCGCACATCGAACCGGCCCCACGCCACGACGTCGGGGTGGGCCAGGGCAGCAGACATGGCATCCAACGCGCCCGCTGGCAGCACGGTGTCGGCGTGCAGGAACAGCAGACACTGGCTGGCACTGGCGTGTGCCCCGGCGTTCATTTGCCGCGCCCTGCCCCGACCGGTCTGCAGCACCGCAAGACCGGCCTGCATGGCCGCCTGCATGCTGCCGTCCGAGCTGCCACCATCCACCAGCACGATGTGTGCGCCTTGCGCCTGCAAGGCATGCAAGCGGGCGACCAGCGCAGGCAAACCGGCTGCTTCGTTCAGCACCGGCACCACCACCGACCAGGTCAGGCGTGGCGCAGCGGACGGGCCCACGGCAGGCATCGACACCCGTCTCTCAACGTCTCAGTGGCCCAACGCGCCACCGCAACTGCTGCCCTGCCCCGCCGTGCAGCCGTAGCAATGGCCAGCCACCTGGATCGGCACGTTCAGGGCAGCCGGTGTCGGTGCCAGCAGGTCGCGCAGATGGCGGCGGATGCCGCCTTGCCCCAAGGGCAAGCCCAGCTGCTGGTTGAAGTCGCAGTCGTACAGCCAGCCCTGCCAATCCACACTGACCAGGCTGCGGCACATCACCCCCCCCAGGTTCTGGTCCTGGTGGTTGGCGCGCAGCAGGTCCATGTAGGTGTCAAACGTGCCCTTGCTGACCAGGGTGGAGCCAAACCGCTGGATGGGCATGTTGGCCAGCGCCAGCAACTGGTTGAACCGGATGCCATAGCGGGTGGCCAGCTCGCGCTTGTAGTCCGCCTCCAGCGCCTGCTGGTTGGGCGGCAGCGACGGCCCCTGGGGGTTGTAGACCAGATTCAGCACCCGCCCGCTGCCCGGTGCCCCATAGCCCAGCGCATTGAGGCGCTGCAGGCCGGCCACGCTGCGCTCGAACACGCCATCGCCGCGCTGGCGGTCCACGTTGTCGGCCAGGTAACAGGGCAGCGAGGCCACCACCTCCACCCCCTGCTCGACCAGGAAGTCAGCCAGGTCTTCCTGGCCCGGCTCGGACAGGATGGTGAGGTTGCAGCGGTCAATCACCCGCACCCCCAGCGCCCGTGCCTGGCGCACCAGGTCGCGAAACCCGGTGTGCAGTTCCGGTGCGCCGCCGGTCAGGTCGAGGGTGCGGATGCCCTGCGCCTGCAACACCTGTGGAATGAGGGCCAAGTTGTCGGCATCCATCATCTCGGTCCGGTTGGGCCCGGCGTTGACGTGGCAATGCAGGCAACTCTGGTTGCACCGGTAGCCCAGGTTGACTTGAAGCGTGTCGAGCGTCGAACGCGCAACAGCCGGGAACTCTATTTTCTGAAGCAAAGAAAGTGTTTCACGCATGCGGTAGAGCCTGAAAAAATTAACAAAAACTATGCCATCAGCACGGCGATGCGCTCGCGCCACGCAGGGCTCATGGCATCGGGCTGGGTCACCAGCGATTGCGCCAGCGCGGTGTGAGCTTCGCTGGCTGGCCGTTCGGCACCAAGCAGGCGGATGGCCTCGGCGGCAATGCGTTGCGCCCTGGCGGCATTCTTGAACAGGTTTTCAAGCGCCATGGTGGCGGTCACATGGGCCTCGCGCGGGTGCCAGCAGTCGTAATCGGTCACCATGGCCAGGGTGGCATAGGCCATCTGGGCCTCCCGGGCCAGTTTGGCCTCGGGCAGGTTGGTCATGCCAATCACACCGCCACCCAGCGTCCGGTACATCTCACTCTCGGCCCGGCTGGAGAACTGCGGCCCTTCGATGCACACATAGGTGCCACCGGTGTGCAGGGTCACGGATTCCGTGGCGGCGCTGGCAGCGTCTGCATCCTGCTGCAGCACGCCACGCACCGCACGCGCCAGCACGCCGACCGTGGTGGCGCACACCGGATCGGCCATGGACACATGGGCCACCGCGCCCTGCCCGAAGAAGCTGCTGTCGCGCCGCTTGGTGAAATCGATGAACTGGTCGGGCAGCACCATGTCCAGCCGCTTGAAGTCTGCCCTGAGAGAACCCACCGCCGACAGCGACAGCAGGTACTTCACCCCCAATTGCTTCATGGCGTAGACGTTGGCACGATAGGGCACCTCGCTGGGCAGTAACCGGTGCCCCCGCCCGTGGCGGGCCAGAAACGCCACCGGCACGCCGTGCACAGTGCCTGTGACGATCACGTCTGACGGCGCGCCATACGGCGTCTCCACCACCTGTTCGGCAACATCCTGAAGCGCGTCCATCTGGTAGAGGCCGCTGCCTCCGAACACGCCGACCAGGGCTTGGGTCATGAGAAATCTCCTTCAAACGCAATGGGACATAGGGCTTGTGCGGGAGGCATTGTGGTGCAAACCGCCGCACACTGTGGCACAGGGGTCACCCCACACTGTGCGCCAGTGGTCGTCCGGCTGTTGTTCGGATCGAGGTGCCACCTGGTTACACCGGTCAGCATTTTTTCTCCGATTCGGGTAACTTTTTGAGCAGTTGCCCGAACTGAACGGTACCCAAACGTTGTCTGGATTGTCATGAACAAAAGCAAATGGATTCTGCTCGGCGCCATCCTCGCGGGTGTGGTGGCGTTTTTTGCCCTGGATCTCTCACGGTTCTTCAGCCTGGCCTTCATCAAGGAAAGCCAGAGCACCTTCTCTGCCCTCTACGACGCCAACCCGTTGGGCGTGACGGCGGTGTTTTTCATCGTCTACGTAGCCATCACCGCGCTGTCGCTGCCCGGTGCGGCCATCATGACGCTGGCCGCCGGCGCCAGTTTCGGCCTGGTGTGGGGCACGGTGGTGGTGTCGTTTGCGTCCACCCTGGGGGCGACGCTGGCCATGTTGGCAGCCCGGTATGTGCTGCAAGACAGCATCCAGGCCCGCTTCGGCCGCAAGCTGGCCGATGTGAACAAGGGCATTGAAAAGGAAGGCGCGTTCTACCTCTTCACGCTGCGCCTCATTCCAGCCATTCCGTTTTTTGCACTGAACCTGCTGATGGGCCTGACCCGCATGAAAACCTGGACCTTTTTCTGGGTCAGCCAGGTGGGCATGTTCGCGGGCACCGTGGCCTACGTGAACGCGGGCACCCAGATTGCCAAAATCGATTCGCTGCGTGGCATTCTGTCTCCTGCCCTGCTGGGCTCGTTCGTGGCACTGGGCCTGCTGCCCTTGGTGGTGAAGAAGCTGCTCGACATGGCCAAACGCCGCCGGGTGTATGCCCGCTGGGCCAGCCAGCGCCCCCGGCAGTTTGACCGCAACCTGATCGTCATCGGCGGTGGGGCGGGCGGTCTGGTGAGCGCCTACATTGCCGCCGCCGTCAAGGCCAAGGTCACGCTGATCGAGGCCCACAAAATGGGCGGTGACTGCCTGAACTATGGCTGCGTGCCCAGCAAAGCCCTCATCAAAAGCGCCAAGCTGGCGCACCAGATGCGCCATGCGTCCCACTACGGGCTGACCGACGCGACACCGACCTTCAGCTTCAAAGCCGTGATGGCGCGGGTGCACGCCGTCATCCAAGCGATTGAGCCGCACGACAGCATCGAGCGTTACAACGGACTGGGTGTGGAGGTGTTGCAGGGCCATGCCAGGCTGGTCAACCCCTGGACGGTGGAGATCACCCTGAACCCCGGCGCAGCGGGGCCTGATGGGTCGCTGCCAGCGCCAGACAGCGCCTCCCCCCAAGTGGTGCGCCTGACCGCCCGCAGCATCGTCATCGCAGCCGGTGCCCGCCCGTTTGTGCCGCCCTTGCCCGGCCTGGACGACGTGGGTTACCTCACCAGCGACACGCTGTGGGACGAGTTGGCCCAACGCGACGCGGCCCCCAAACGCCTGGTGGTGTTGGGCGGTGGCCCCATTGGCTGCGAGCTGGCGCAAAGCTTTGCCCGCCTGGGCAGCCAGGTGACGCAGGTGGAAATGGCCCCGCGCATCATGATCCGCGAGGACGAAGACGTGAGCGAGCTGGCCCGCGCCAGCCTGGCAGCAGACGGTGTTCGCGTGCTGACCAGCCACAAAGCCCTGCGTTGCGAAACCACGAATGAGCAAGCTAGCGTCACCAAAACACTGGTGGTGGAACACAACGGCGTCGAGCATCGCATTGAATTTGACGACCTGCTGTGCGCTGTGGGGCGCGTGGCGCGGCTGCAAGGATACGGGCTGGAAGAACTGGGCATTCCAACGTCCAAAACCGTTGACACCAACGACTACCTGCAAACCGTCTACCCCAACATCTACGCCGCAGGCGACGTGGCCGGGCCCTACCAGTTCACCCACACCGCCGCTCATCAGGCCTGGTATGCAGCCGTAAACGCGCTGTTTGGCGAGTGGAAGCTGTTCAAGGCCGACTACTCGGTCATTCCCTGGGCCACCTTCATCGACCCCGAGGTGGCGCGTGTGGGCCTGAACGAGCAGGACGCCAAAGCCCAAAACGTGCCGTTTGAGGTGACCAAATACGGCATTGACGACCTGGACCGCGCCATTGCCGACAGCGAAGCCCACGGCTTTGTGAAGGTGCTGACCGTGCCCGGCAAAGACACCATTCTGGGCGTGACCATCGTAGGCACCCATGCGGGCGACCTGCTGGCCGAGTACGTGCTGGCCATGAAGCACGGGCTGGGGCTGAACAAGATTCTGGGCACCATCCACACCTACCCCACGCTGGCCGAAGCCAACAAATACGCTGCAGGCGAGTGGAAGCGCGCCCATGCGCCCCAGCAACTGCTGGCCTGGGTCAAGAAGTATCACGACTGGAAGCGCGGCTGACCACTGGCCTCAAGGACACACCATGCACCGCAGATCACTCATCAAATACATAGCTGCCACACCAATATTGATAAGCGGTAAAGCCGTTTTCTCTCAACAATCCACCCTGGACACCCGCTACACCGCCTGGGACGCGCTGCTGAAAAAGCACGTGCGCTGGCTGCCCGACGGCGTTCAAAGCCGGGTGGACTACGCGGGCTTTGCCGCTGACCGCGCTGCGCTGCAGCAGGTGCTGGCGCAGTGGAGCGCCGTCACACCCGCGCAGTTTCAGGCGCTGCCCAAGGCGGAACAGATGGCCTTCCTCATCAACGCCTACAACGGCTTCACGGTGGAGTTGATCCTCACCAGATACCCCAACCTGAAGTCCATCAAAGACCTGGGCAACCTCATTCAGTCGCCATGGAAGAAGAAATTTTTCAAATTACTGGGGGACGACCGGCACCTGGACTGGATCGAACACGAACAGCTGCGCCCCCACTACGCCGAGCCGCGCATTCACGCCGCCGTCAACTGCGCCAGCATCGGCTGCCCCGCGCTGCGCGACGAAGCGTTCACGGCCAGCAAACTGGACGTTCAACTGGAAGATGGCATGAAGCGCTTCATGGCCGACCCCACCCGCAACCGGGTGGCCAACGGACAGTTGGAAGTCAGCAGCATTTTCAAATGGTTCAAGGAAGACTTTGAAAAAGGCCACCTGGTATTGAACATGCTGCCCGACGTGTTCGCCCGCTATGCACCGCAGCTCAGCCGCGACCCGCAGGTGCTGGCCCAACTGCAGGCCCGCAGCCTGCGCATCTCCTACCTGGACTACGACTGGGGGCTGAACGATGTCGGGCGCTGACACCTCCGCCACCCGCACCCGGCACACACGCCAGCTGACGTTGGTTGCCGCAGGGGTGTGCGCAGCCTCCGCTGTCTGGGCAGATCCGCGCAACCCGGCAGGCATCGACTGGCAGCCCATCGCCAGCAGCCTTGGACCGGCCTTCAGCATGGCCCGCACCGAAACCACGGTCGGCCAGTTCCAGCGGTTTGCTAGCGCCACAGGTTTGACCACGCTGGCAGAGCGCCAGGGCGGCGGCCAGGTGTACGAGGCCGGGTGGGTGAAGAAGCCTGGCTGGCACTGGCGCCATCCATTCGGTGGCACCCAAGCGGCCTCGCCCGACGAACCCGCCGTGCACGTCACCTTCGATGAAGCGCAGGCGTTCTGCCGCTGGGCGGGGGGCCACTTGCCCACCGATGCACAGTGGCTGGAAGCCGCCTACACCGAGCGCCGCACCACACCACCCGCCCCGTACGGCAGGGGCCGCACCTACCCGTTTCCCACCGGCGACAGCGCTGCTGGTGCCCAATGCCTGGACGACTGCGGCCCGGCTGCCAGCAGCCGCGCCATTCGCCACGGGGCGCATCTGATGCGGGGCCACGGCCATGCACGTGCTGGCAGCTCTCCAGTCGGGGTCAATGGCCTGCATGACATGGGTGGCAACGCCTGGGAATGGGTAGACGAGCCACCCGGAGCCACCGGCACTGCCGAGCGCCGCACGCGCGGCGGTTCATGGTGGTACGGCGCCACCCAGATGCGTGCCGACCACCTGCAGTCCAAACCAGCTGACACAACCGTTGTGTACATAGGATTTCGTTGCGCCCGGCAACCCTGACAGGCAGGCCGTCCGCCGACCAACACTGAAAAGACACATCAATGCCCCGCTTAGACGGCTTGTGGCTCGGCCCTTCATGACACCAGACCTGACGCTCCGCCAGAAGTCGGCGTGGAACGGCTTTGATTTCGAGTTTGTCAACGCTGCAGGCTCGGTGGTGGGCGACCTGGCCTTTGTAAACGTCGCCCAGGCCAAAAATGCGCGCCTCGCCGTCCACCCCAAAGGCTCGACCGATGGCGACTGCAAGATTGTGCTGGGCAACGAGCAACTGCTGTTCAGGTTCGAGTACACCCGACGGGGCTTCAACAACGATGTGCGCTACACGCTGGAAACCCTTGCGGGCCACACGCTGTGCACCGCCGATGTGGTGTACGAGTCAGGCAAACGCCACCCCACCCTGCGCATGAGCCAGCCCCTTGCACTGGAAGTTCTGCCCTCCACTGCGTTCTGGACCAAGCGATTTCCCATCGTCGGTGCGTCGGCAGGTGCCGCGGTTGGCACGGTGCACGAACCGCGCGCGCTGGCCCTGCGGTTTGAGTACGGCATACACCTGCCAGGTGCACCGCAACCAGTACGCGCGTTTTTACTGGTTGCGACTTACCTGGTTCGGCGTTGACTCGAAAAAACCTGTCGGTCTTCAGAGGCTCCTGAACCACCTTTCAACGCCACTCTGCGGCTATGCATGCAAATGTCAGGCCATCACCACAATGGGGAACTCGGCCCGCACACCGCCCGTGCCGGTGTCGGGCACGAATGGCATGCTGAGAGCAGCCCGGTCAGCCGCTGACAGACGCCGCCACAGCCCGTCCTGCGGGTTGTTGGGGTGACCGGCCACGTACAACTGAGTGGTCAGCAGGTCATGCTTGCCCAGCCTGACTTTGAAATGAATGTGTGGCGTGCGGCCTGTGTACGGCGCGGGTTTGAGGGTTTTGAAGCGGTACCGCCCATCAGCCCCCACCGTCACGCGGCCAAACCCCTGGAACGCGGGGTCAGCCCGGTTGCCGTCTCCCGGGTGGTGATAGCGGCCATGCTCGTCGCACTGCCAGATTTCCACCACCGCGCCCGATACCGGCGCACCTTCGGGGTCCTTCACCACGCCTTCCACCCAGGCCACCTGGTTCGGGCGGTAGTTGAGTTGACCGTTGCGCAGCAGATCGGCATCGGAATCAGCCGGGAGGGCCACAGGGTAAAACGGCCCCTCCGACTGCCTGGGCGTGAGTGCCAGCGGCGCACGCCGCGCATCGGCAGCCCAGGCCGGGGCCAGCCAGGCTCCCACACCGGCGGCGGCCACAGCCGTCAGGATCTGGCGGCGCTGCAGGTGGGTGGGCAGGGGTGATTTCAACATGTCAGACCTCCGACGCAAGGGCATGCGGCCCATTGTGTGGCAAAGTCAACACCCATCGACATCACGCAGGAATTCATTCATGACCGTTGTTGTGTTCAACCAGAAAGGTGGGGTTGGCAAATCGACCATCACCTGCAACCTTGCCGCCATCAGCGCAGCCCAGGGCCTTCGCACCCTGGTGATTGACCTGGACCCGCAGGGCAACTCCACCAGTTACCTGCTAGGCGAAGAGGCGTCCGACGCCACGCCCAACGTCGCCGGGTTCTTCGAACAGACGCTGAGTTTCAGCTTCAACGCACAACCGGCCACTGCATTTCTGGTGAACACACCGTTTGAAAACCTGGACCTCATGGCATCCAGCCCTGCCCTGAACGAGTTGCAGGTCAAGCTCGAATCGCGGCAGAAAATCTACAAGCTCCGCGAAGCGCTGGCCAAGCTCGCCAACGACTACGACCGCATCTACATCGACACCCCACCGGCACTGAATTTCTTCACACGGTCTGCGCTCATCGGTGCCACCGGCTGCCTGGTGCCCTTCGATTGCGACAGCTTCTCGCGGCAGGCCCTGTACATGCTGATGGATAACGTCAACGAAATCCGCGCGGACCACAACCCTGACCTGGTGGTCACCGGCATCGTGGTCAACCAGTTCCAGCCCAGGGCCAAACTGCCGCAACGTCTGGTGGACGAGCTGATTGAAGAAGGCTTGCCCGTGCTGTCACCCTACCTGCCCTCTTCCGTCAAGATCCGGGAGTCGCACGAGGCCTGCATGCCCATGGTGCACCTCGACCCGAACCACCGCATCACACGGGCGCTGCTGGAGTTGCATGCTGCGATTGAAGAGGTCAACCACTGAACCCGTGTACGCACGCACTCCGCCATGGCGGAGTGCGTGCAGGGTCGGTGTGGTGAGTCCGGCCTTTTGGGTGGTCAGTTCAACTGCAAAGGCGGGAAGTCTTTCCACACCTGCTTGACCCTGGCGTCCCGTCCGCAGCTCAGTCGGTAGTAGCTGTAGCGCAGGTCATTCTTCTTGTAGTAGTCCTGGTGATAGGCCTCGGCCGGGTAAAACACCGACGCGGGAGCCAGCTCGGTATGGATGGCCGGGAAACGCCCGGTTGCCAGCAGATCGGCCCGGCTGCCCTCAGCCACCGCGCGTTCGGCCTCGTTCTGCCAGTAGATGCCACTGCGGTACTGTGAACCCACGTCGCAGAATTGCCTGTCCTTGACGGTCGGGTCGATGTGCCGCCAGAAATAGGCCACCAGTTGCGCATAACTGACCACCGCCGGGTCGTAGTGCACCCGAATGGCTTCCGTGTGACCGGTGTGCCCAGCGCTGACCTGCTCGTAGGTCGGGTTGACGGTGCGGCCTGCCGTGTAACCCGATTCGGCACCGATCACACCCTTCAGTTTCTCGAAATCAGCCTCGATGCACCAGAAACAGCCGCCTGCAAACACGGCATAGGCGGTCGGTTTGCCGTTGACCGGCGGCGCAGCGACAACAACTGGTATGGCCGGCTTGCCCGCTGCTGCATCGGCCGCAACCGCTTCCCGCTCGGCTGAACAACCCGCCACCACCACGGCCAACGCCACCCCAACGGCCCACACGGACCGTTGAACCGGTTGAAACAACTGCTTCATGTCAGGTCCTCCGTGCGGGCAGCGGCTGGCCTTCAGGCACGAAGCTGAGCGCCACACCGTTGTTGCAATAGCGCTTGCCGGTGGGTTTGGGTCCGTCATCGAACATATGGCCCTGATGCCCCCCGCAGTGCGAACAGTGGTACTCGGTGCGCGGATAAATGAGCTTGAAGTCCGTTGACGTGCCCAACGCACCTGCCAGCGGCTGGTAGAAACTGGGCCACCCCGTGCCACTTTCGTACTTGTGTGCGGCGTTGAACAGCGGTTGGTTGCAGGCGGCACACACGTAGGTGCCTGGGCGCTTCTCGGCATTCAGTGGGCTGGTGCCTGCACGCTCGGTGCCATGCTCGAACAGCACGGCGTAGGCGTTGGGCGACAGTATTTTTTTCCATTCGGCCGCCGGTTTGCTCAGGGGAAAGGTTTTGCTGGCATGGGCCGTCCCGGCCAGGGATGCACCGGCCAACCAGCCGGTGAGTGCTTGAATCATGCTGCGTCGTTCCATGATGAGGAGCCTTTCTGTTCGTCAATCGATCGCATCCCAACCCATCAACCGCTTTAAAAATAACGGATGCAAGGCAGGTGTTTGCAGTGTGCAATTCGCATGCATATGAGCAAAAGTTACACCAGTCAAGGCGAAATGGTAGGGAAACCACTGCCAAAACCACAGCAGCAACCGCGCTTTACACGTCGCCACGCGGCCCAACTCAAGGTAAGCTCATGGAGCCAGTCCAGAATCGCTCACCGGCAACAAAAAAAACCAGGAGACCCGCCACGTGACTGCGCGCCAACGCAAGCAGTTGTCCCTCAAAACGCGCCTGTCGCTGCTGACACTGGCCATTTTTCTGCTGGGCGTGTGGTCGGTCACGCTCTATGCTACCTACCGCCTCCAGCACGACATGCTGGAACTGCTGGGCCGACAACAGTTGTCAACCGTGACCACGGTGGCGAGCCAGCTTGAACATGAACTGAGCACGCGCTTGCAGGCGCTGGACAGTTTTGCCGAGGCTGCACCGCGCCAGCTGATGGGCAAGCCCAATCACCTGCAGGCCATCGTCCAGACAAACACCCACCTGCTGTCCATGTTCAATGGCGGCATTCGTGTGGTCGACCTGGATGGCCACCCCCTGGCCTCGGTGCCCGACACACCGGGTGCCAGAGAGCCCGACAGCACCATGGATGCAAGCCTGCTGGCTGCCATGCGCCAGGGGCGCACCGCCACGGGCAAACCCGTGGCCCACCCGACATCGGGCACACCGCTCGTTGCCATGGCTGCACCTGTTTTCGACTTTTCAGGTGAACCCCAAGGCGCGGTTGTCGGCACCATCGACCTCGACAAAGCCAGTTTCATCAGCCAGGTCACGGGCAGCCGTCTGGGCATGACGGGTGGATACCTGGTCATGGCCCCGCTGCACGACCTGATGGTCACGGCTACAGACCGCAGCCGCAACCTCACACCGCTGCCGCGCCGGGGCGTCAACCTGAACCATGACCGCTTCATGTCCGGGTACGAAGGTTATGGTGTGGCCGTCAACTCACGCGGGGTGGAAGAACTGGCTGCAGCCAGGCGCATCGCGTCCACCGACTGGTTGCTGGTGGGGGTGTGGCCCACCACCGAACTGCTGGCCCCGATCCGGGCGACACGACAGCGCGTGATGATCGCTGCCACCGTGGTCAGCGCACTGGCTGGATTGTTGGCCTGGCTGTTTGTCCGTCGCATGCTCAGGCGGCAATTTGCCCCCATGCTGGCCGCCACACACGCGGTGTCGGGCATGGCCCAGCCAGCGGGTTCGCAATTGCAGTTGCTGCCCCGCGCACACGACGACGAGGTGGGCCAGCTCATTGACAGCTTCAACGAACTGATTGGCTCCGTGCAACGCAACGAAGCCGCCCTGAAGCAGGACATCGACAGGCGCGAACAGGTTGAAGCCACTCTGCGTGAAACCGAAACGCGTTTTCGCAAGGTGTTCGAGCAAATGCCCTTGCCCACCGGCTTGCTGGCTTCAGATGGCCGCATCGTGGCACTCAACTCACGTTTTGTGCAACTGTTTGGTTACACGCTGGACGACATCCCTGATTTCGACGCATGGAAGCGCCAAGCCTACCCCGACACAGCTTATGGCGACAAGGCAGTGGCTGACTGGCTGGCCGCCACCGAGCGTGCCCACGCCACCGGCGGCGATATTGAACTGCCGGCCTACAAAATCAGCTGCAAAAACGGCTCGGTGCGAGACATCCTGATTTCAGGCATCACGCTGAGTGACCTCACCCTGACCACCTTCGTCGACATCACCGACCGTTTGCAAAAGCAAGCCGCGCTGGACCGCCAGCTCCAGTACACCGAAATGATGCGGCAGCTGTCGGTGTCGCTCATCAACCTGCCCATGCAACACCTGGACAACGCCATTCACGACGCGTTGTCGCAGGTGGGCCGGTTCTTCGGCGTCGACCGGGCCTACGTGTTCGACTACGACCTGGCGGCCGGCACCGCCAGCAACACGCACGAATGGTGTTCAACCGGTACCGAACCCCAGATCCATCAGCTGCAAGGTTTGCCGATCGAAGGCATGTCCGAATGGGTCGCCCAGCACACCCGTGGCCAGGCCGTCATCATCCCGTCGGTTTCGGAGCTGCCACCCGGCACAGAACGGGAGATGCTGGCACCGCAAGGCATCCAGAGCCTGCTGACCCTGCCCGTCATGGCCCACGGCAGCTGCCTGGGCTTTGTGGGAATCGATGCGGTACAGAACCATGTCCGGTTCGGCGACGCCGAGCGGCAGTTGCTGGCTGTGTTTGCTGAACTGCTGGCCAACCTGGCTGAACGCAAGCGCACCGAAGCCGCATTGCGGCTGGCAGCCAACGTGTTCACCCACTCCAACGAGGGCATCACCATCACCGACCGGCATGGTGACATCGTGGACGTCAATGCGGCTTTCACCCGCATCACTGGCTACCCGCGTGACGAGGTGCTGGGCAAAAACCCCCGCATCCTCAATTCAGGCCGCCAGGACGCAGCCTTTTACGCTGGCATGTGGCAGTCCCTGCACGAGCACGGCCACTGGCAAGGCGAAATCTGGAACCGGCACAAAAACGGCAACGTTTTTGCCGAACTGCTGACCATCAGCACCATTCGGGATGAAGCGGGCCAGGTGCAGAACCACATCGCACTGTTTTCGGACATCACCGCGCTCAAGACCCACCAGACCCAACTTGAACACCTGGCGCATTACGATGCCCTGACTGACCTGCCCAACCGCTTGCTGCTGGCCGACCGCCTGCACCAGGCGATGAACCAGGCCCTGCGCAGGGGCCAGCACATTGCAGTGGTCTACCTCGACCTGGACGGGTTCAAAGCTGTCAACGACACCCACGGTCACCAGGTAGGCGACCAGTTGCTGAAGGCACTGGCCATGAACATGAAACAGGTGCTGCGTGACGGGGACACCCTGGCACGCCTGGGCGGTGACGAGTTTGTAGCGGTGCTGGTCGACTTGCCCGATGCGGCCCTCAGCCAACCGGTGTTCGACCGGTTGCTGGAAGCTGCCGGTCAACCCGCCCACATCGACCACATCCCCCTGCGGGTCACAGCCAGCCTGGGCATTGCGTTTTTTCCGCAGGCAGATGACATCGACGCTGATCAACTGCTACGGCAGGCCGATCAGGCCATGTACCTGGCCAAGCAATCGGGCAAAAACCGTTACCACGTGTTCGACAGCGAGCAGGACCGGCACCTGAGAGGCCGTCACGAAAGCCTGTCCCACATCCGGCACGCCCTGGCGCACGGCGAGTTTGTGCTGCACTACCAGCCAAAGGTCAACATGCGCACCGGTGAAGTCGTGGGTGTGGAAGCCTTGATACGCTGGCAACACCCCGAGCGCGGCCTGCTGCCACCTGGCGCATTCCTGCCTGTGATTGAGGACCATCCGCTGGCCATCGATCTCGGGGAATGGGTCATTGACACAGCACTGGCCCAGATTGAAATCTGGCACCAGGCTGGCTTGAACCTGCCCGTGAGCGTCAACGTGGGTGCCTCGCAGTTGCAACACCCTCCATTCCTGGAACGCCTCCGCGCCATGCTGGCCAAACACCCGGGCGTGAAGCCCGACGAGTTGGAGCTGGAGGTGCTGGAAACCAGTGCATTGGCCGACATGACCTCGGTCACACAGTTGATGCATGCCTGTCGCCAGATGGGCGTGGGGTTTGCGCTGGATGACTTTGGCACGGGCTACTCGTCGTTGACCTACCTGAAGCAGTTGCCCACCCGTTTGCTGAAAGTTGACCAGAGCTTCGTGCGCGACATGCTGGACGACCCGGAAGACCTGGCCATTCTGGAAGGTGTGCTGGGCCTGGCCACCGCATTCCGCCGCCAGGTCATTGCCGAAGGTGTCGAAACCCTTGCCCACGGCGAGCTGCTGTTGAGGCTGGGGTGCGAATGGGGCCAGGGCTATGCCATTGCCCGGCCCATGCCGACGCTGGAAATACCGCAATGGGTCGCGCTCTGGCAAACGCCACCCGCGTGGCAAGGCATCACACCCACCCGGCGCGAACATCTGCCGGTGATTTTTGCTGCGGTGGAACACCGCGCCTGGGTTGCCGCACTGGTACACCACCTGTCCGGCCAACGCGATGCGCCGCCTGAAGCCCAGATGCACCCCTGTCCGTTCGGGCGATGGTTGGACGAAAGCGGTCGGGCCTTGTTACAGGCAGCGGGCAACGCGCAAGCTGTAGACGCGCTGCACAACAACATCCATGAACTGGCCGAGGGCCTGCTCGAGGCCCAACGCCAAGGTGATACACAGGCGGTTCAAGCAGGTTTGCTTGAATTGCATCCGCTGCGAGACCGATTGCTGGACCAGTTGAAACTGCTGTGGTGACACCTACCCGGTTACAACAGCCACATCAGCCACCACTGTCCACCAGGTGCACACTCTCCAGTGCATCGCCCTGTGGCAGCACACGGCCAATGACTGCCGTGTGTGCATAACCCGCAGCCTTCAACGCAGCCACACAGGCCTCCACCTGCGCCTGCGGCACACTGGCCAGCAGGCCACCGGCGGTTTGAGGGTCGAACAGCAGCGGGTAGCGGGGGTGGTTAACCCAGGTTTCCTGATTGCGCAATGCGCGGCGCAGGCGCACGTTGGCAGGGGCCAGCGAACTGCTGATGCCATTGGCCACACACGCTTCCGCCCCCGGCAGCACCGGCAGGGCTGACAGAAACAGCTCCGCGTCCACGCCCGAAGGTTTGGTCATTTCCACCAGGTGGCCCAGCAGGCCGAAGCCGGTCAGATCGGTGCAGGCGGTGGCCCCGTGTGCGGTCAGGATGCGCGCCCCCGCCTGGTTGGACTGCACCATCTGCGCCAGCGCCCCGGCCACCCAGCGCCCTTTGAAAAAGCCCAGGCTGGCCGCACGCGGGTAAGCGGCAAACAGGGTACCGGTGCCAATGGGTTTGGTGAGGATGAGCACGTCGCCCGGCGTGAGGCCGCCTTTGCGCAAAACGGTGCGCAAGTCGCCGTCCACCAGGCCGTTGATGGCAAAGCCCAGCGCCAGCTCTTTGCCTTCGCCGGTGTGGCCGCCCACCAGGGCGCAGTTGGCGGCATTCAACACCTGCATGGCACCGCTCATCATGTGCAGCAGCAGTTCTTCCACCTTGGCCTCCAGCCCCGGTGGCACCGTGACCACAGCGGTGGCGGTCTGGGGTTCGCCCCCCATGGCGTAGATGTCGCCCATCGCGTGGTTGGCGGCCACCTGGCCGAACACATACGGGTCGTCAATGAAGGCGCGGAAAAAGTCCACCGTGTGCACCATGGCCTTGCCGGGGGGCACGCGCACCACGGCAGCGTCGTCGGGCGAGTGCAGGCCAATCACCACGTCGTCGCGGTCTACCGGGTGCAAGGCACCCAGGGCGCGTTGCAGCACCGTGGCCCCCACCTTGGCACCACAGCCGCCGCAACGCATGGCAATGGCCGAAATGGCCTGTTGCGACTCATCGGCCGTCAGCGGCAGGTCACTGCCGGTGGCGTTGCCCCGCCGGGCCGCCATGTCTTTCATGTTGCCAAACTGGCCAAAGCGCTTCATGAAGGTGCGGTCGATGTGGTCTTTCCAGCGCCACACCCAATCGCCCGCAAAACCCAGCGGGCCGCGCGAGGCCACCGCGTGCTTGTCGCCAGTGCTGATGAGCGCCAACCAATGCGTTTGGGGTTTGTAGGCCTTGAGCGGCACACCACGCACGGCGCGGCGCAGGTTGTCGGCCAGGGGCGGGCCCATCCGCACGGCAAACACACCGGCTTTTTCCAGCTGTCGGGGGCCGAAGGCAGCCACATCGCCCGCCGCAAACACGTTGGGCTGGGTGCTTTGCAAATGTGCGTCCACCTTCACAAAACCGTTGTCATCCAGCGCCAGGCCCGACCCTTGCAGCCATTGCGGGCCACCGGCTTGTGTGACCCAGACGATTTCGTCGGCCTGCACCGTGTGCCCGGCTGCGGTGGTGAGGCTGCCAGCATCCACACGCGCCACGTCGGCCCCGGTGTGCAGGTGCACGCCGCGCTGAGCCAGCACACGGGTGAAGTGCTGGCGCACCCAGGCGTTGTGGGTGCGCATCACTTCCGCGTCGCGGGTGAACAGGTGGAACACCAGTTCGTCGGGGTTGCGGCCCAGGGCCGTCAGCTCGGCCCGCAGGCGGTACTGCATGGACAAAGTCAGCTCCACGCCCCCTGCCCCGCCGCCCACCAGCGCAATGGTGGTGCGCCCGGCATGCTGGCGCACCCGCTCCAGCAGGGCCAGCCAGCGCTCATTGAAATTGAGGATGGGCTTGACAGGCACGGCATGCGCCTCGGCCCCCGGCACACGGGCCACCTGCGGGGTGGAGCCCACGTTGATGCTGCACACGTCATACCCCATGGGCGGGCGGGTGCGGCACAGCACCTTGCGGTTGGCAGTGTCCAGGCCCACCACTTCATCCTGGTAGAAGCGCGCACCGGCAAAGGCGGCCAGTTTGGGCAGGTCGATGTGGCAGTCGTCAAAGCTGTAGTGGCCTGAGATGTAACCCGGCAACATGCCGGAATATGGCGTGTCCACCGTGGTGCAGATGACGGTCAGGCGCACCCCCGGCTCGGGGTGCATGCCAAAACGGCGCAGTACACCTACATGGCTGTGGCCGCCGCCGATCAGCACGATGTCGCGCAGCACGGGTTGATCGGTTGCTTGCATTCGGTTCTCTCTTCGTCGTTGTTCTGTCAAAGGGGTGGGTTCAAAGCGGCTCGCTCAGGGCTGACGACCCAGATCAGCCACCAGACTCAGCAGGGCTTGCCGCTCGGCTTCCGGAGCAAACAGGGGCGCACGCAGGGCGCACTGGGCAGCCAGACGGGCCAGCAAGCCATCGGCCTGGTGCTGGGTGCTGCGGGCTTGTTGCAGCAACTGGGCCAGTTGGGCAGCGTTGCCGGGCTCAAAGTAACCCGCGTAATCAGCCCCCAGCATGCCCACATTGCCGTCGATGCGTGAGGCCAGCACAGGCGTGCCGCTGCACACGGCTTCCATGACCACGTGGGCGCCGCCTTCCATGCGGCTGGCGTGCACCAGCACATGCGCACGCTGGATGCGGCGTCGGGTGGCTTCGTGCGGCTGCGCGCCCAGCCAGCGGTAGTGCGGGCAGGCCTGTGCAGTGGCCTGGGCGGCTTGGCCCAACGCAGCATCCAGCGACGCGCCGACATGGTCAATCCGGATGCCCGCTCCAGCCGGGACGGCCTGCGCCGCAGCCATGAGCGTGAGCGGGTCTTTTTCGTCGCGCAGGTGGCCCACCATCACGGCTCGCAGGCATCGGGTAGGTTTGGCCGCCGTTTGTCTGGACGACGTGGACTGGAACACCGCCCTCGCCTTGTGCCGCAGCGCCTCCGGCAAAGCCTGCATGCCCAACGCCTGCAGCACCACCAACTGTCCGGCCAACGCCAGAGAGCGCTGGGCCGACGCATCCGAGGCAATGTCGCGGTACAGGTCAGTTCCGGTCAACACCACCGCCAGGCTGACAACGCCCCGTTCTGCCGCCCAGGCCTCGATGCTGGCAGCAGACCGCCGCGCATGCAGGGCCAGCATCACGTCGTCATGGGCGGCCGCCGGGTCCGCAGCCGTCCACTCACGAACGATGCGGGCAGAATGTGTGACCGGCAGCATGCGCAGCCAGCGCCGGGCCGTCTGCCAGTTGCCATTGTTGGCATCGGCCAGCGCCGGGCTGACAATGACCACCTGCTTGTGTACCTGACGGCTCATGCCTGCCCCCCTGCCTGCTGACCACCATGACCCCAACCATTGCCACGCCTGCCCGCCAGTGGGGAGCCGCCGAACTGCACGCCGCCCTGCAGACCACACGCCAGCGCACGCTGGGGCTGCTGCACGCCTGGCACCGCGCGCTGCCTGACCTTCGCATTCCTTACAGCAGCGAGCTGAACCCGCCGCTGTGGGAAGCGGGCCATGTGGCTTGGTTCCAGGAATGGTGGATCGGACGCAGCCAGCAACGCCACCTGGGCCTGGCCTGCGACCCCGACCATGCGCGCAAAGCGTCGCACCTGCCCGGGGCAGATGCGCTGTACAACTCCAGCCACGTGCCCCACGCCAGCCGCTGGCATCTGCAACTGCCCGACCTGACCCAGACCCAGGCCTACCTGAAGGCCGTGCTGGCTGACACCCTGCACCTGCTGCGCACGGCCGAACCCAGCGACACCGGGCTGTACTTCTGGCGCCTGGCACTGGCGCACGAAGACATGCACAACGAAGCCAGCGTGTACATGGCGCAGGCGCTGGACATTCCCATACCCGACGCACTCGCCAGCGGCCACGCCCTGCTGCCCGGCGAAAACCGGGGGGGAGCGCCAGCTCCTGCTGGTCAGACGCCGGTGCTGGCCGTGAACGCGCAAAGCCTGACCCTGGGGCACACGGGCCCCGGCTTTGCGTTCGACAACGAATTGGGCTGCCACAGCGTCTGGGTGGAGGGTTTCGAGATTGACGCAGCGCCTGTCACCTGGGCGCGCTACCTGCCGTTTGTGCAGGCCACCGGGCACCGTCTGCCACAGCATGTCCGGCTTGAGCGCGGCGCGTGGGAGCAAAAACGGTTCGGCACCTGGCTGCCGCTCGACCTGGCTGACGCAGCGGTGCACCTCAGCCACAGCGATGCGCTGGCCTGGTGCCGGTGGGCAGGCCGCAGGCTGCCGACCGAAGCCGAGTGGCAATGCGCCGCGCAGCACGCGGCTGGCTTCACCTGGGGTCAGGTGTGGGAATGGACGGCCAGCCCGTTTGCACCCTACCCCGGCTTTGAGGCGCACCCCTACCGGGACTACTCGGCACCCTGGTTCGATGGCAGACCTATTTTGAAAGGTTTTTGTGCCGCTACCGCTTATTCCATGAGGAATGTCAGCTATCGAAATTACTTCACACCCGAGCGCCGTGACATTTTTTCGGGTTTCCGTTCGGCGGCCAGCCTGACCTGACGCACCGCACAGCCCAACGGTCTCACCTGCCGGGGCAGTGACGTCAGCCATGGGGGTAGCCGCCCACTCCGTCACAGCGCACGCGCCCAGCACACGGCAAACCGTTGGCCAGGGTCGGTCCACGCCTGAGTCTCCTGGAAACCGGCCTTCAGCAACAGCGACTCAAACGCGGGCAAGGTCCACTTGTACGAGTTTTCGGTGTGGATGCGTTCACCCCCCATGAACGCGCGCTCACCGCCGGGCCAACGCACCGTCAGCGAGTGGCGGGCCTGCAAATGCATTTCGATGCGCGAGTCGACAGTATTGAACAGCGCCACATGCGCCCACTCGCGCACATTGAAGTTGGTGCCCAGCGTGCGGTTGATGTGCAGCAGCAGGTTCAGGTTGAAGGCCCCCGTCACCCCCAGCGCATCGTCGTAGGCGGCTTCCAGTTCCGCGACATCTTTCACCAGGTCCACGCCAATCAGCAAGCCACTGCCCGGCACGTGGCCACAGGCTGTATGCACGCTGCGCAGAAAAACCAACGCATCAGTCGGCGTGAAGTTGCCAATGCTGGAGCCGGGATAAAACAGCACACGCGGGCTGTCGGCCGGCACAGCCACATCCGGCAGG
Organism: Comamonadaceae bacterium UBA2334; assembly: GCA_002344885.1. Lineage (GTDB taxonomy): Bacteria > Pseudomonadota > Gammaproteobacteria > Burkholderiales > Burkholderiaceae_C > UBA2334. The sequence goes on along the minus strand of DDUQ01000109.1, from coordinate 54,687 downwards.
GTCAACCCGGCAGAGAAGTCCAGACCCAGTCCCACCAACGCCATATGCGGATGCTGGCGTTGCAGCAACAGCAAGGCATTGCGCAAAAAGTCCACCGATATGTCAACGGCCACATAACGGCTGGGTGCGAAAGCTGCAAACAGACCCGCCGCCTTCTGGCAGTTGCCGGCACCGAGGTCGATCAGGGTCACACCCACTGGCAATTGAGCAGCCATATCGGCAGCGTGGCGGGCAAAAATGGCGGCTTCTGTGCGGGTGGGGTAGTACTCGGGCAGCTCGGTGATGGCCTCGAACAGCCGCGACCCCAACGCGTCGTAGAGGTATTTGGGGCTGGTGTGGGCGGCAGGTGCGGTGAGGCCAGCCAGCAACTCGGCGCGAACGGCGTGCTGGTCAGTGGTGAAGAGTTGGTGGAAGGTGGGTTGCTTGATGAGCGTCATACGTTCGCATTTCTGGGGTGCGGGCCTGAACAATGAAGCGCGCTGGGTTCAATGGCTGCCGTGTGGCGGCGCAGTTCAGCTGCATTCAGGCAGTCAAGCTGTTGCAACAGGGCTGCGCGGGCTGTGAATAAAAGATTTGTGCAAGTCAGCTGCGGTCTTGCGGGTCTTGCGGGTCTTGCGGTGCAACGTCGGGCACCAACGCGAGTGCTGCGTCAAACTTGGCCCGAGCGCCCCGTGCGGCGCGTTGCTCCAGATAGTCCTCGGTGGCCAGGGCGGACAGCTTTTCGGCCAAGGCCGTGCTGATGAGCTGGTTGACCGAAATGCCCTCCTGGGCGGCGTATATCTTGGCGTTTTTGTGCAAGGACTCGGGCAAACGGATGCTGAGTGCGCTCATGGCAATGGCTCCTTGTGATCGTTCAAAAACTCTTTGGGGCTGACGACCGCCAAACCCAAACCTGTGCCCACGGCGAAGTCCCGCACATTCCACGTGACGATGCTGTGGCACTGTCCGTTGACAGCGGCCTCCAGCACCATGTCGTCCTTCACATCGGTCAAGCGTGGCCGCCACAAAAAATGCACCGGCTGGCGCAATGCGGTGGCACATAAAAAGTCCAACACGTCCGACACGGCCTGCACGGGCAGTGGCACCACGCCAGGGCGCAGCAACACGTCCTCGTACTCCATGACCAATGGCACCGTCACCACGTGCTGAAACGCACCTTGGCCGATTTGCGACAACAAGCGGTATGACAACCCCTGGCGCGACCGCAATGCGGCCACGAGTACATTGGTGTCAATGACGATCCGTGGACAATTTCTCATGGTATTACCCATGATACCCACGAATCGAGCCGCGTTGCCCTTTTCCGTGCGCCCGACACCGATTTTTGGGTACAGTCTCGGTCGGCTTTCTGTCCTGCTTGTCTTCCCTTCCCACCTGGAGTACCCCATGCTTGACCTGTCCCCTTCCCGTACCCGCCGCGCCCTGATGTCCTGCGCCCTGTTGTCTGCCGCCGCTTTCATACACCCGGCACTGCACGCACAAACCGTTTTCCGTGTGACCACCATCCCCGAAGAGGCGGCCACCGAGCAGATTCGCAAGTTCACCCCGCTGGCCAGCTACCTGGAAAAAGCGCTGAACGTGAAAGTGGAGTTCACCCCCGTGAGCGACTACCCTGCCGCCGTGGAAGCCCTGGTGAACAAAAAGGTGGACCTGGTGTGGTTTGGAGGATTCACCCATGTGCAGGCCAACCTGCGCTCGGGCGGCAAAATTGTGCCCCTGGCACAGCGTGAAGAAGACACGAAGTTTCAGTCGGTGTTCATTGCCAAAACCGACTCCGGCATCAAGACCCTGGCCGACATGAAGGGCAAACAAGTCAGCTTTGGCTCGCAAAGCAGCACCTCGGGCCACCTGATGCCCCGCAGCTTCTTGCTTGAAGCCAAGATCGACCCCGAAAAAGATTTCAAGCGCATTGCCTACAGCGGTGCGCACGACGCCACCATTGCGTCAGTTGTCAGCGGCAAGGTAGACGCCGCCGCACTCGACATCACGGTGTGGAAGAAGTTTGTGACCGAAAACAAGGTGGACACCAAAGCGGTGGACGTGTTCTACACCACCCCCGGCTACTTCAACTACAACTGGTCGGTGCATGCCGACATGCCCGCAGACATGCAAGCCAAGGTGAAAGCCGCGCTGCTGGCCCTGGACCCGGCCAAGCCCGACCAGGCTGAAATTCTGAAGCTCAACCGCGCCACGCGCTACATCGCCACCCAGCCGTCCAACTACAAGGGGCTGGAAGCTGCAGCCCGCAGCGCCGGGCTGCTGTGAGCACGCCTGCCGCCAACGGCCTGGCGCTCCAGTTGGACGCCCTGAGCGCCCGCCACCCGGCGGCGCGCGCGAGTGCCGCACCGGCACTCAAGGGCCTGAACCTGCGGGTGGGCGCAGGCGAACAAGTGGCCATCATCGGGCCATCGGGCGCGGGCAAAACCACGCTGTTGCAGGTGCTGGCCTGTGCCCTGCCCCCCACTGCGGGCACGCTCACACTGGATGGGCGCAACCCCTGGCAACTGCCCCGGCGTGCCTTGCAAGCCTTGCGGGGGGAGTTGTTCCTGGCCCCGCAGGTCCCGCCTCTGCCCCCGCGACAGCGCGTCGTCACGTCGGTGCTGGCAGGGCGTTTGCCGGCCATGGGGCTGATGGCCAGCCTGCGGTCCTTGTTCTACCCCAGTGACATCCCGGCAGCCCACGCTGCGCTGGAGCGGTTTGACCTGGGTGCCAAACTGTTTGAACGCGTGGACCGTTTGAGCGGTGGCGAACGCCAGCGTGTCGGGCTGGCGCGCGGCCTGTTGTCACCTGCCCGGTTCTGGTTGATCGACGAACCACTGTCAGCGCTGGACCCCACCCGCTCGCGCCAGGCCATTGCCACGCTGGTCGACGAGGCGCACACCCGCCGCGTCACGCTGGTGGCCACCCTGCACCAGGTGGACGTGGCCCTGCACCATTTCCCCCGCGTGGTGGGCATGCGTGACGGACAGGTGGCTTTTGACCTGCCAGCCTCCCAGGTGACGCGGGACAGGCTGGCTGCCTTGTATGACCAGTACGAACACGAGTTGCGCGGCGAGGTGCCCGTTTCACCGAGTAACGCACCCGATGCACCGCCCAGCGCGCCGCAACCTGTCGTCATGCACTGCCGCTGACACCCCCGCCCACCTGAACCCCAAGTGAACGCCCCCACCCTCTCTCCCATACCCGGCCAATCGCCCCCCATGCGCGACCCCGCCTGGGTCAGCCGCGTGGCCTGGATCAGCTTGGCTGTCGTATTGCTGTGGCCCCTGGGGGTTGCCACCGAGTTCAAACCCTGGGTGCTGCTGGAGCCTGACAACCTGCGCGTGAGCGGCCAGTTCATCGCCAGTTTCTGGCCCCTTGCACACAGCCAGGAGTTTTTGCTGATGGTGGCGCGTGACACCTGGCGCACCGTGGCCATGGCCACCGCCGGTGTGACGCTGGCGCTGGTCATTGCCATCCCGCTCACGCTTTTGAACACCGGCGTGCTGTCGGTGTCGGCGCTGTCGGGGCGCATGGCACGCGGGCCGTTCTGGGTGCGCCAGACCATCCGCTGGCTGCTGATCGTGTTGCGCAGCGTGCCCGAGCTGGTGTGGGCACTGATTTTTGTGCGCGTGGTGGGTCTGGGTCCCACCGCCGGCGTGCTGGCCATCGCCCTGACCTATGGCGGCATGCTGGGCAAGGTGTATGGCGAAATTCTGGAAAGCAGCGAAACCCACCCCACGCAAACCCTGTTGCGCAACGGCAGCGGGCGGTTGCAGGCGTTTTTCTACGGCTTGCTGCCCACCAGCGCCGCCGAACTGACCAGCTACACCGTGTACCGCTGGGAATGCGCCATCCGTTCGTCAGTGGTGCTGGGGTTTGTGGGCGCGGGTGGTCTGGGGCAGCAAATGGACAACAGCATGAAAATGTTCAACGGCGGCGAGGTGGCCACCATGCTGCTGGTGTTCATCGCCCTGGTGGCCCTGGCCGACCGCGTGAGCGCCTGGTTGCGCAAAGCACTCGGATAAGCACATGACCCCTCGCACCACACCTGCCGCCAACCAGCCTTACCAGCTGCCGCCACCGCTGTTCGATGCGCGCTGCAAGGCGTGCTGGTTTGTGGTCGGCATCCTGTTGCTGGTGGTGGCCAGTTTCTGGTCGCTGGATTTGCAGTGGGCACAGTTCTTCTCATGGGACGCGGCACGCAGCATGGGCCGGTTCGTGGGCGAGTTTTTTCCGCCAGATGTGTCGCGCGCCTTTCTGAAAAAAGTCGCCATCGGCGCCTGGGAAACGCTGGCCATGTCGGTGCTGGGCACCCTGCTGGCCGCCGTGGCCGGGCTGGCCCTGGCCCTGCCCGCCAGCCGCTTGCACCACGCTGACCGGGGACCGGCGCGTTCCCCCACCCGACTGTTGCTCAATGCGCTGCGCGCCATTCCGGAACTGGTGTGGGCGGCACTGCTGCTCATTTCAGCCGGCCTGGGGCCGTTTGCGGGCACGCTGGCGCTGGCACTCCACACCACCGGCGTGCTGGGCCGCCTGTTTGCAGAAGCCATCGAGAACGCCCCGCCGGGCCCCGGCGATGCCTTGCGCGCACAGGGGGTGCCCAACGGGCGTGTGTTCCTGTATGCCACGCTGCCACAGGTGCTGCCCCAGCTGATGAGCTACACGCTGTACCGCTGGGAAAACAACATCCGCGCCGCCGCCGTGCTGGGCGTGGTGGGTGCGGGCGGCCTGGGGCAGTTGCTGGCGTTTCACATGGGGCTGTTCCACATGGGCAAAACCGCCACCCTGATCGGTGCCATGCTGCTGATGGTGGCGGTCGTGGACGCGGCCAGCCACGCCTCGCGCAGGGTGCTGACGCGATGATGCCTGGCTCCCGACAAATGAACGAAGCTCACTGCATGACACCACAACCAGTACACACCACGTCCGCCACCCCAATCTGCCAGCGCATGGCGCAGCGATATGCCCAGGTGCGTGCCCAGACGGTGGCGTTGGCAGCCCCGCTGTCCGAGGCGGACTGCCAGGTGCAGTCCATGCCCGATGCCAGCCCCACCAAATGGCACCTGGCACACGTGACCTGGTTTTTCGAAACCTTTGTGCTGGAGCGGTTCGAGCCCGGTTTTCAACCTTTTCACCCTGCCTTCCGGGTGCTGTTCAACAGCTACTACCAAGCGGTGGGTGACCAGCACCCCCGCCCGCAGCGCGGCCTGATCACACGGCCCGATCTGAACGAGGTGCGCGCCTACCGCGCCCAAGTGGACGGACGCATTGCACGCTTGCAGAATGGAGCGACGGACACGGAACGGCCAGGGGACGAACTGCTGAACCTGATGGAACTGGGTCTGCAACACGAGCAGCAACACCAGGAACTGCTGCTGACAGACATCAAACACCTGCTGGCGTGCAACCCACTGAACCCCATTTACAGCCCGCGCTGGCCGCTGTGCACGGTGGCACCTTGTGCCCTGGAGTGGCTGAACTTTGACGCGGGGATGACCGAAGTCGGTCAGCGTGGCACGGGTTTTGCTTTCGACAACGAATACCCGCGCCACCCGGTCTGGCTATCCGCCTTCGCGCTGGCAAACCGGCTGGTGACCCACGGCGACTGGCTGGCCTTTATGGCCGATGGCGGTTACACCACACCCCGCTGGTGGATGTCTGCTGGGTGGGAGTGGGTGCGCAGCCAGCGCATCACAGCACCGCAATACTGGCTTCCTGCCGAGGGCTGTGAGTCCAACTGCGAATGGACCACGTTCACCCTGCACGGACGCATGCCCATTGACCCCCACACGCCAATGGTGCACATCAACTGGTTCGAGGCAGATGCCTTTGCACGTTGGAAGGGCCACCATGAAGGGCTGCCCCTGCGATTGCCCACCGAGGCAGAGTGGGAACATGCGGCCAACATGCAGAACCCGTGCTGGGCGGAACAAGGCAACTTTCTGGACAGTGGTGCACTACACCCGCTGCCGCTGGCTTCGCTGACTGACGGTCTGATGCAGATGGGCGGTGACGTATGGGAATGGACTGGCAGCAGCTACTTACCCCACCCGGGCTACCAGCCCTGGGAGGGCGCCGTGGGCGAGTACAACGGGAAGTTCATGGTCAACCAGATGGTGCTCAAGGGTGGATCCTGCGCCACACCGCGCTCGCATATCAGGGCCAGCTACCGCAATTTCTTCCCCACCGATGCGCGCTGGCAATTCACTGGCTTGCGTCTGGCACGAAGCCTTTGACCGCTCCTGCTTCGAAATGTGAAAAAATCACCAACTGCTTATATTCAATTGGAGACTTCGCATGACGTATCGCAACGCGCTGGCCATTGCCCTTGCAGGTCTGGCACTCTTGTCCACACCGGCCTGGGCCGACAAGGCCGCTGCCATCGATGAAATGGAGGCCTACCTGGAGTTTGTGGATTACGGCGGTGGCGTCATTTTTGCCGAGCAGATTCCCAAAGATGAATGGCCCAAGATGCTGGTGATTGACGCGCGCGATGCCGCTCAGTTTGCCAAGGGCCACATACCCGGTGCCATCAACATGGACTGGCGGCAAGTGCTCGCCAAACGCAACTCAATCCCCAAAAACAAGCCGGTGCTGATCTACTGCAACACGGGCAGCCTGTCGGCGCAAGCCGGGTTCGCACTTCGCGTCGCAGGCTGGGACAATTTGCGCATCCTCCAGGGTGGGATGGAGGAATGGAAAGCAAAAGGCGGCTTCGATGCCGCCACCCGAACCACCGCACCCGCCAAGCATTGAATCCGTGCATACCAGCCGCCAGCCACACAACAGCGTCATGAAATCCTCGGTCCGGACGGGTTGGCTGGCCTGCTGGGCGGGCCTGGTGTCCATGGGTGCCGCTGCCCAGCCCCCGGCGACCCCGGATGTACGCGTGGCGCTGTCCCCGTTGCTGTCCCAGCAGGGAGACATGCACCCCAGCTGGCGGTTTGTGGGCTTTCCCAAAAAACATGCCGAGCTGCCAGCTACCCGCTTTGAGGCTGGCAGTACCACAGACAACCGACGGGGCATCCGGGTCAGCACCGCCCGCTCGTACGGCACCCTGGTGCACACCTGGCAAGGCCCACACCCCGACACGCTGGAATGGACCTGGCGCCTGGACCAGCCACTGACCGGCGGCCAGGCACGACCTGACCTGACCGCCAAGGCGGGTGACGATGCCGCGCTGAAACTGTGCGTGATGTTCGACCATCCGCTGGAACAGGTGCCGTTTGTCGAGCGGACCTTGCTGCGGCTGGCCCGCAGCGTCAGCGGTGAAGCCCTGCCCGCCGCCACGGTGTGCTACGTGTGGGACAGCGCCCAACCCGCCGGGTTGCGCGGTGCCAACCCTTACACAAGGCGGGTACGCTACATCAGCGTGCGGGGAACGGAGGCCCCGCTGAAACAATGGCTCACGGAACGCCGACAGCCTGGGCAGGATTACCTGGCGTTGTTCAACGACGAAGTGGGCGCTTCACCCACTGTGCCTGCAGTGACCGCCGTGGTGCTGGGTGCCGACAGCGACAACACCGGCAGCACCAGCGTGGGTTGGTTCGAGCAAATTCAGTCGCTGTCCGGCAGCAGCGGCAAATGACGGCCAGACAATACAACAATCAGTAGCATCGAAACATTGCTACACAAGCGACACGTGCCATTTTTATCTGAATATCAAGCCCCCTTCAGGGCTTGCTGCCTTGTGCAGCCGCCACCGCCTTGGCCAGTTCGTCGCCCGACTTGTAGTGCGGCACCTTGAACACCAGGCGCTTGGCCCGTTGCACGAAGCTGTTGCTGCCAGACACCTCCTGTTGCCAGTAGCGGTCAGCCAGCGCGATGTTGGCTTTTTCATCCAACAGGAACGCGTCTTTGCTGCCTTGCCCACCGAAGATGAACAACCGCCCGTCCACCAGCTTCCAGGTGTCGGCGTCGCCGCCCCAAGGTATGCCGTAGACCAGTCCGTTGGCACAGTAGCCGCCGTATTGGGGGAAGTACTTGGCGGGCGCAGCATCGAACAACTGCTTGTGCTCGGCTGAAGCGAAGTGGAACACCACCCCCTCGTGAGTGGACTGGAACTGCGGCACGCCCTTCACAAACTTGCTTTGCGTGAAGTAGGCCACCACGTCTGCACCGGCCAGCATCACGCGCGTCTGCTCACCCACCGCCATGGCATTGACAGGCTTCAGCGCGCCAGAAGGGTTTTGCGCCGTCATGGCTGCACAGCCTCCCAGGGCCAGTGCCGCCGTCAGCAAGCCGGCCGACAGGGTGCGTCGCCAGACGGGCGACAAACGGGTGCGAGAAGATGGCATGGGTGTCATGGGTGCTTCAGTGAGTGGATGGGAACCGGTCAGAGTATGGCGTGAACACAAAAGTTCTGCAGACTGCGCCCGCACCAGCACCACTTCCGCATGGGTTGACAGCTCTCGCCTCAAGCCGCCAACGGTGGCCAGCCCAGCATGGCGCAGGCTTCACGGTAGCGCGACAGCATGTCTTCATGCGAGGCACCGGCCAGGTGGACAATGCCGTAGCGGTAGCTGCCCAGCCACTTGAAATCACGCGTGACCGAACCCGGCGGTTTCGGGAACGGCAGCACCAGCCCCTGCGGATGGACCTTGCTGAATGCGGCCAACTGGCCGGGCGTGGGCATGGTGACGGCGGTGCGAGGGTCGAACACACGGTGCACAAAGCTGGCGGCGGCCCGGGCGGTGGGGGTGTGCTGCGGCAAGCTGGCAGGGTCCACGCCTTGTGCCAAGGCCAGTGACAACTCGTGCAGGCACACGCCCTTGACCTGCCGGTACAGGTCTGAAAACTGCGACGCCATGCGGGGGTTGAACTCGATGACCTTCAACTCGTCGGTGGCATCGTTGTAGAAAAACTCCATATTGAACAGGCCATGCGTGAACCCCACCGCTTCCAGAAACCTTCGGGCCACATCCAGCGCCCTGTCCTGCACCGCCTGAGGCAAGCGGGTGGGCAACTGAAAACGCATGAAGGCCTGGGTGCCGGGGTACATCAGCGCATCGACCACGCCCAGCGGCAGGCAACTGCCACCGAACACATAGCCATCGAGGTTGAACTGGTCGGCCTGTACCGGTGCTTCCAGCAACAGCCGGTGGGCACTGGGCACGTCGGGCGACAGGTGCTGCCGCGTCAGCCGCTCGAAGGGTTCGACCAACTTGCGGATGACCCATCGCTCCCTGAGCCCGAACCGTGTGTGCCGGTGCAAATCGGCATGGCTGTCCACCTGCCGTGCCAGTACGGAAAACGCAGCCTTTACCGGTTTGACAAAGACCGGGTAGGTCAACCCTTCGGGCACGGGTGCACCGTATTCGGCATGCAGCAACTGAAAAGGCACATTGGCCTCGGGCACCACCTGCGCCAGCACCTGACGCGCATACAGCTTGTGCTGGCAGGCCATGATGGCCTTCACCGGTGTGCCGGGCCACCCCAGACGCGCGGCCAGCAAGGCTGCCGTGAGCGCGCCAAACTGCTCGTGGTTGGACACCACCGCCCGCCAGCCTTTGCGGCGAGCCTGGGTGGCCAGGCGCTGTGCAAAACGTTCGGCATTGAACCAGATCAGCCGCGCGTTGCTCGGGAACGAGAACAGGTCAAAGCCCGCACTGTCAATGGCCGTGCCCAACGCAGAAGCCGCGCGATCGTAGCCGGTGGCATCCCAGTCGTAATTGAACAGGGCCAGGGTGCGATGGGGTGGAGTCATGCAGGCGCGCGGCTGAGTGGGCAAAACCCCAGAGAGTACACCGGAATGGACGCAGCAACCCGCCGTGCCGAAGCCTCAAACCTGAACCCGGCCAGCGCCAACGCCTCGGTGCCCACCTGAGCCGGGCGATCAGACTTCCAGCCACTCCTTGCGGGTGTAGGTGTCTGCCTTCAGGGCCTCGGGCGTGCCCTGGAACACGATGCTGCCGTGCCCCATGACCTGCACGCGATCGGAAATGGCCATGGCAATGGTCAATTTCTGCTCGATGAGCAGCACCGACACGCCTTTGGACTTGAGCGTCTTGAGGTATTCGCCCACCAGTTCGACAATTTTGGGGGCCAGACCTTCGGTCGGCTCGTCGATGATGATGAGGTCTGGGTCGCCCATCAGGGTGCGGCAGAGGGTCAGCATCTGCTGTTCACCACCCGACATCACACCGGCCTCGGTGTGCTCGCGTTCTTTCAGGCGCGGGAACATGGCATACATGTCGTCAAACGACCAGCGGCTGCCTTTGCCAGAGCCTTTTTGCCCCAGCAGCAGGTTCTGGTGGACAGTCAGCTTGGGGAAAATATCCCGGTTCTCGGGCACGTAGCCGATGCCGAGGTGCGCCACCTCGAACGGCTTTTTGCCCTGGATCTCCTGGCCTTTCCACTTGATACTGCCCTGACAGTCCACGAGGCCCATGATGGCTTTGGCGGTGGTGGACCGTCCCGAGCCGTTGCGCCCCAGCAGGGCCACGATTTCGCCCTGCCCCACGGTCATGTTGACGCCGTGCAGCACATGGCTCTTGCCGTAATAGGCGTGAAGGTTGGTGATGTCTAGCATGGTGGCCTGTTTCGATGTCTGTGTACCGTTCAGTGACCCGCCGCCTGTGCCTCGGCCAGTACCGAGCCCAGGTAGGCTTCCTGCACACGCGCGTTGGCGCGCACAGCCTCGGGCGTGTCGAAGGCAATCACCTCGCCGTACACCACCACGGCTATCTTGTCGGCCAGGCCAAACACCACGCCCATGTCGTGCTCCACCGTCAGCAGGGTTTTGCCCTCGGTCACTTCACGGATGAGTTCGATGAAGCGCTTGGTCTCGCTCTTGCTCATGCCTGCAGTGGGCTCGTCCAGCAGGATGACGTTGGCACCACCGGCGATGGTGATGCCGATCTCAAGCGCGCGCTGCTCGGCATAGGTCAGGTTCATGGCGAGCACGTCGCGCTTCTTGTGCAGGTGGATGCGATCCATCAGCTCCTCGGCACGGTCGTTGGCATCGTCCAGATCTGCCAGGAAGTGCCAGAAGCTGTATTTGTAGCCCAGGCTCCACAGCACGCCGCAGCGCAGGTTCTCGAACACGCTGAGCTTGGGGAAAATGTTGGTGATCTGGAAACTGCGGCTGAGACCCAGGCGGTTGATTTCGAACGGCTTCTTGCCATTGATGCGGTGGCCATTGAGCAGCACGTCGCCACTGGTGGGCTCGAACCGGCCACTGATGAGGTTGAACAGCGTCGATTTGCCAGCCCCGTTGGGCCCGATGATGCCCACGCGCTCGCCCGCCTGAACGGCCAGATTGGCCCCGCGGATGATCTCGGTCTTGCCGAAGCTCTTGCGCAGATCGCGCAGCTCCAGCGCGTAGCCGCTGGGTGGTTCGTTCCTCAAGCTTTTTTGGCCTTCAGCGCTTGACTGCATTGAATTGTCAGCTACTGTGTTCACAGTGCCTCCCGGCGCTTGATTTCTTTTTCGATGTCCACCTGCACCTCACCCCAGTCTTTCAGAAACTGTCGCCGTGTCAGCTCAAACAAAGCGATGCCGGTCAGCAGCACAAAGGCTGCACCAAACCAACTGTTGAGGCCCTTGGCATTCAGCGTGGCCCCCATGAACCGCAACTCGTTGCCCAGCGCGGCGTTGAGCTGAAGGTGGTACACCATTTCAATCATGGCCCCTGCCCCGACCAGGATGACGAATGACGTGCCGGCCAGCGCCAGGTAGCTCGCCCAGATGCGACGCAAAAAGCCGAAGGAAGCCACACGCAGGTTCATCATGATCAGGCTGGACACGCCACCGGGCGCGTACATCACCATGAACAGGAATACCAGCCCCAGGTACAGCAGCCATGCCTTGGTGAGCTCGGACAGCAGCACGAACGCCAGCACCATCAGAATGCCGCCCAGAATGGGGCCAAAAAAGAAGGTGGCTCCACCCAGGAAGGTGAACAGCAGGTAGGCACCCGAGCGGTGTGCGGACACCACTTCGGACGTGACAATTTCAAAGTTCAGCGCCGCCAATCCACCGGACACCCCTGCGAAGAAGCCCGCGACGATGAAGGCGATGTAGCGCACCATCTGCGTGTTGTAACCCACGAACTCCACGCGCTCGGGGTTGTCGCGCACGGCATTGAGCATGCGCCCCAACGGTGTACGCGTGAACGCAAACATCAGAACGGTGCACACAAAGGTGTAGGCGGCAATCAGGTAGTAGAGTTGTATCTGCGGACCGTAGGTGATGCCGAACGGCTTGCTGCCCGTGACCCGGTCACCGGTGATGCCACCCTCGCCACCGAAAAACTCCGGAAACATCAGCGACATGGCCCAGACCAGTTCGCCCACACCCAGCGTGATCATGGCGAACGGCGTGGCCGCTTTTTTGGTGGTGACCCACCCAAACACCACGGCGAAGGCGGCTGCCGCCAACCCGCCCACGATGGGAATGAGGCTGACGGGCAACGCCCATTCACCGTTGCTGACGTTGTTCAGGGTGTGGATGGCCAGGAACGAGCCCATGCCCGAGTAGACGGCATGGCCGAAGCTCAACATGCCCCCCTGCCCCAGCAACATGTTGTAGCTCAGGCAGACGATGATGGCGATGCCCATCTGCGACAGCATGGTGTGCGACAGGCTGCTGGTGAACATCAGCGGCGCCACCACCATCAACAGGCTGAACAGGCCCCAGATGATCCAGCGCCCGACGTTCAGTGGCTTGAATTCGTAATGTGTTTTGGAAGACATATCAACCTGCAAACGTGGAAACCCGCATCACTCATCCTTCCCGGGAGCCCATGAGGCCCCGCGGCCGGAATATCAGCATCAGCACCAGCAACAGGTAAGGCAGGATGGGGGCCACCTGGCTGACCTTCAGCTTCCACAGCGCATAACCTGGCGTGGCCGAGTTGATGGCTGCCCCCATCTGGTTGAGCACGCTCATGAGCGACACGTCGATGGCCACGGCAAACGTCTGCACCACACCGATCAGCAGCGACGCCAGAAACGCCCCGGCCAGCGAACCCATGCCGCCGACCACCACCACCACAAAAATGATCGACCCCACGGTGGCAGCCATGCCAGGTTCGGTCACGAAAGCATTGCCGCCAATCACACCAGCCAGCCCGGCCAGCGCCGCCCCACCACCAAACACCAACATGAACACCCGTGGCACATTGTGGCCCAGGGCCTCCACCGTTTCGGGGTGCGTCAGCGCCGCCTGAATGACGAGCCCGATGCGGGTTTTGGTCAGCAGCAAACCGATGGCCAGCAGCATGAGCAGGGCCACGCCCATCATGAAGCCCCGGTAAAGCGGAAACTGTGTGCCATACAGCGTGAACAACGGCCCGCTCAGTTCTTCAGGCACCCGGTAGTCCACCGAGCTGCGACCCCAGATCAGTTGCACCAGCTCCAGGATGATGTAGCTCAGGCCGAAGGTGATCAGCAGTTCAGGGACGTGCCCGAAATGGTGCACCCTGCGCAACGCATACTTTTCAAACAGCGCCCCCAGCACCCCCACTGCCAGCGGCGCCAGGATCAGCGATGGCCAGAAGCCCACGAACATGGTGACGGTGTAGGCCAAGTAAGCACCCAGCATGTAGAAGCTGGCATGGGCAAAGTTGAGCACACCCATCATGCTGAAGATGAGCGTCAGACCGGAGCTGAGCATGAACAGCAGGAGGCCGTAGCTCACGCCGTTCAGCAGTGAAATGGTGAAAAATTCCATGGATGTGCCAGTGTTCAGGTCAGGAAAAAGGCCCGCTTCCGGCTCCCTGCGCTGCGCCACTCACGCAGCACCGGAACACGGAAAACGGGCCCGCCCGGACAGACCCGAACCGCTAACCCTGCAGGGGCAAGCGGTTCAAACCTCGTCAGGGGCGCTTCATGTCACAGCTGGTCGGTGTGCTGGCCACGTAAGACTCGATGTACTTCACAGGCGCAAAGGTGTAGCCGGTGTTTTCCACGCTGTATTTGTTTTTGGCATCCACTTTCTGCCACTTGGAAATCCACAGCCCCTGCTGCAGCTGGTGGTCTTTGTTGCGCATGGTGCTCTCGCCGTTGAAGCCCTTGAAGGTCAGCCCGCTCATGGCTGGTGCCACCTTGGCCGGCTCGGTGCTCTTGGCCTTGGCCATGGCATCACCCAGCATCACCACACCGTTGTAGGTGGCGTAGCTGTAGTAGTCGTCATTGAATTTTTTCTTGAAATCGGCGCTCAACTGACCCAACTCGCCACCGTAGTTGCTGTGGTTGTAAGCGATCTGATAGACCTCGCTGTCGCCACCCTGCGCCAGTGCGGTGGGTGTGCCCGTCACGCCAGGGTAGTAGGCGTACATGGGGATCTTCAGGCCCGCATCGTTCAGCGCCTTGACGAACAAGGTCAGGTCAGCGCCCCAGTTGCCCGTGACGATGGCATTGGCACCCGACTGCTTGATTTTGGCCACATAGGGTGAAAAGTCTTTCACCTGACCCAGTGGGTGCAGGTCTTCACCTGCAATCTTCACATCGGGCCGCTTGCGTGCCAGACCTTCCTTGAAATAGGCCGCAACCTGCTGGCCGTGCGCGTAGTTCTGGTTCAACAGGTAGACACTGGTGACCTTGGGTTGGTCTTTGATGAAGCTGGTCAGGGCTTCCATCTTCATGGACGTGTCGGCATCCAGACGGAAGTGCCAGAAGCTGCAGCGCTCGTTGGTGAGGGCCGGGTCCACCGCAGCGTAGTTCAGGAAAATGACTTCCTTGCCGGGGTTGCGTGCGTTGTGCTTGGAGACCGCATCGGAGATGGCTGCCGCCGCACCCGAGCCGTTGCCCTGTGTCACATAGCGGAACCCTTGATCAATGGCCGCCTTCAGGGCATTCAGGCTTTCCTGCGGAGAGCCTTTGTTGTCAAACCCCACCACTTCGAACTTCACGCCTGCGGCATTCTGTGCGCCGCTTTTGGCAGCCGCCACAAACTGCCAGCTCTTGAGCTGGTTCTGGCCCACGTTGGCAAACGGACCGGACAGCGGATCGATGAACGCGATCTTGACGGTCTCTCCTTTTTGCGCCATTGCTGACGCAGAAGCCACGACCAGCGATGCAGCGACGACTTGTTTCACGGTGAACTTCATGTGTTGTCTCCTTGGGTTTGAACAAAACGACTGAACCAAAAACCTGAATTACGCTCAGCTTACAGGGCCAGGGCCATCTTTTCTTCAGGGAATGCCCCTAGCCCCTATCCCGAATGTGACTGACGGGCACCGACCACCCGCTGGCCGGTGCGTGCTTGCCGGTTCGTGCCTGCCTGGTCACACACCGGGCAGCACGTAACCTTTGAGTTGCTCGCGCAGGCTGACCTTCATCATCTTGCCGGTGGCACCCAGAGGAATCGACTGCACGAACACGACGTCATCGGGGATTTGCCACTTGGCAATCTTGCCTTCGTAGAACGCCAGCATGTCGTCCCGGGACAACTCGGCACCGGGCTTGAGCGCCACGACCACGATCGGCCGCTCGTCCCATTTCGGGTGCGGCATGCCGATGCAGGCAGCCATGGCCACAGCCGGGTGCGCCATGGCGACGTTCTCGACATCGATGGAGCTGATCCATTCACCGCCGGACTTGATGACATCTTTGCTGCGGTCAGTGATCTGCATGAAACCGTCGGCATCGATGGTGGCCACGTCACCCGTCGGGAACCAGCCGTCCACCAGCGGAGAGTCGCCTTCGGCCCTGAAGTACTGGTCGATGATCCAGGGACCGCGCACCAGCAGGTCACCGTAAGTGCGCCCGTCCCAGGGCAGTTCTTTGCCTTCGCCGTCGACAATTTTCATGTCCACACCGTAGACCACCCGCCCCTGCTTCAGGCGCACCTTCAGGCGACCGGCATCATCGAGCGCGAGTTGTTTGTTCTTGAGGGTGCAGGCCGTGCCCAGTGGCGACATTTCGGTCATGCCCCATGCGTGCAACACCTCGACGCCGTACACATCCTGGAAAGTGGTCAGCATGGCCGGCGGGCACGCCGATCCGCCGATGACCGTGCGATTGAGCTTGCTGAACTTCAAGCCACCCGCTTGCAAGTGCCCCAGCAGCATCTGCCACACCGTCGGCACGCCTGCAGCCAGACTGACCTGCTCGCCCTCGATCAACTCGTAAATCGACTTGCCATCCATGGCCGGGCCGGGGAACACCAGCTTGCATCCCACCGCGGCGGCGGCATAGGGCAAGCCCCAGGCGTTGACGTGGAACATGGGCACCACGGGCAACACGGCATCGCGGGCACTCAGGTTCAGAGAATCGGGCAACGCTGCCGCGTAGGCGTGCAGCAAGGTGGAACGGTGGCTGTACAGCACCCCTTTTGGGTTGCCCGTGGTGCCGCTGGTGTAACACAGGCTGGAAGCCGTGTTTTCGTCAAACTGCGGCCAACGGTAGTTGCTGGACTGGGCTGCCAGCCAACCCTCGTAGCTGACCAGGTTGGGAATGCCGCTGTCAGCGGGCAGTTTGTCGGCATCACACAACGCCACCCAGCGCTTGACGGTGGGGCACTTGCTGTGCACCGCGGCGATCAGAGGGGTGAACGTGGTGTCAAAACACACCACGGTGTCTTCAGCGTGGTTGATGATCCATGCCAGTTGTTGCGGGTGCAAACGGGGGTTGAGGGTGTGCAACACCCGCTGGGAGCCGCTCACGCCGAAATAAAGCTCCATGTGGCGGTAGCCGTTCCAGGCCACTGTGGCCACACGCGTCCCGGCGGGCAGTTGGTCGGCATCGAGCGCATTGGCCACCTGGCGAGACCGCTTGGCCAGAGTGGCCCAATCGGTGCGGTGAATGTCTCCCTCCACCCGCCGCGAAACGATTTCGCCATCGGCGTGATGCCGTTCGGCATGGGTGATGAGCGCCGAAATGAGCAGCGGGTGGTTTTGCATCTGACCGAGCATGTTTTCTCCTGTGTTGAACTGATTGCGCAAGGGTTGGGGGCATCGTAGCGTTGCAAGGCCGTCAAGCGATGGCCCCCAGGGGCGACACCGCCCCGATTCTGTCGCACACCTTACAGCTCACCAGCCCTGAGAAACCCTGCCCCGCGCGGACAGCCACGCACCAACGCACAATGGACGACCGAACATCGGCAGTGTGCCGATGCCCTCTTGCTTCAACCGAAATGTGGCCGCCCGCATGACCTACCCCATCCAGAAAAGCGATGCCGAATGGCAAAACGTGCTGCAAGCGGCCGGTGCCGAACCCGGTGCATTCCAC
Source organism: Comamonadaceae bacterium UBA2334 (assembly GCA_002344885.1). Lineage (GTDB taxonomy): Bacteria > Pseudomonadota > Gammaproteobacteria > Burkholderiales > Burkholderiaceae_C > UBA2334. Next base: position 37,531 of record DDUQ01000109.1, on the reverse strand, counting down.
ATCACGCGCCACGCTTACACCGAGCGTCCCTTTACCGGCAAATACGAGCAGGTTTGGGCCGATGGCAGCTACCACTGCATCTGCTGCGGCAACAAGCTGTTCGACTCGGCAACCAAATTCGATGCCGGTTGTGGCTGGCCGAGCTTTTCACAGGCGCTGCCAGGCGCGATCACAGAAATCATGGACCACAGCCACGGCATGGTCCGCGTCGAAACCGTTTGCAGCCAGTGCGGCGCACACCTGGGCCATGTGTTCGAAGATGGCCCCGCCCCGACCGGCTTGCGTTACTGCATGAACTCCGCCTCGTTGCGCCTCGAGCATGCTGACTGACCAACCAACTCACTGCCAGGCGAGCGCCCACGCTTCAAAAATGCCCGTGTTGTCCATGCTCGACCTCGTGGCGGTCCGCGAGGGTGGCACCGTGGCCGATGCCCTGCGCATCGCACTGGACACGGCACGCCATGCGGAGCACCTGGGCTTCACACGTTACTGGCTGGCTGAACACCACAACATGCCCGGTATTGCCAGTTCAGCGACCGCCGTGCTGGTGGGCCACATCGCAGGCGGGACGCAGCACATTCGGGTGGGTTCGGGTGGTGTGATGCTGCCCAACCATGCGCCGCTGGTGGTGGCCGAGGCGTTCGGTACGCTGGCAGAGCTGTACCCAGGGCGGATCGACCTGGGCCTTGGCCGAGCGCCCGGCACGGATGGTTTGACCATGCGCGCCTTGCGCCGCAACCGCATCGAGAGCGAGGCGGACTTCCCCCGCGATGTCGCAGAGTTGCAGCAGATGCTCGCGGCACCCGTGCCAGGTCAACGTCTGGTGGCCATGCCCGGTGCAGGCACCCAAGTGCCCATCTGGCTGCTGGGCTCCAGCCTGTTTTCGGCACGGTTGGCGGCACAGATGGGGCTGCCGTTTGCATTCGCGTCTCACTTTGCGCCAGGGCTGCTGATGCAGGCACTGGAGGTCTACCGCAGCCAGTTCACGCCATCGACGGTGCTCGAAAGGCCTTACACCATCGTTGGCGTGCCCCTGATTGCTGCCCCCAGCGACGACGAGGCCCACTTCCTGGCCAGCAGCACCTACCAGCGTGTGCTGGGCATCGTCACCGGTCAACGCGGCCGCTTGGCACCGCCTGTGCAGCACTATTTGCAAACGCTGCACACCCAGGAGCGCGCAGCCATAGCCGACTTTCTGGCGTGCGCCATCATCGGCGGGCCTGACACCGTGGCACGGGGATTCCGCAAGCTGGCAGCGGCCACAGAAGCCGACGAGTTCATGCTGGTCAGTGACGTGTTCGACCCAACCTTGCGGTTGCGCTCACTGAGCATTGCGGCTGAAGCAGCCGCCTTGGCCTGACGGTCGATCAAGTGCCGTCATGGGCCGCCACTGCGTGTACAGCCACCGGCTTACCCCACAGTGCAGACATGCGTGCCTGTGCGTCTGCAGCCTCAGCGGTGCTGTAAAAAAATGTAGCACCGTTCCTCTTTCCATCAAGCGGGTGACGCAATTTTTGTGTACGTCTGGCGATTTCCCGCGCCACGGCAGCAGAAGGCTCCACCACCTGCACGCCCGGGCCCGCCAACGCCTGGATGAGCGGCATCAGGAACGGATAATGCGTACAGCCCAGTACCAGCGTGTCCATGCCTGCTGCTTGCAGGGGGGCCAGGTATTGCGACAGCAACGCCCGGGTGACAGGGCCGTCCAGGTCGCCTTGCTCGACCTGAGCGACCAAACCCGGACACGCCTGCAAGCGGATATCGGCACCCTGTCCGTAACGCGCCACCAGGCTGGACACCGACTCGCTTGCCAGGGTCCGGCTGGTGGCCAGGACGCCGACCACTTTGTTGCGGGAGAGCTCCACTGCGGGCTTGATGGCCGGCTCCATCGCCACTATCGGAATGCCATATGCATCGCGCAGTTGACGGGCTGCCACCACCGTTGCGGTGTTGCACGCAATGACCACTGCCTTGGCACCGCGCTTGACCATAAAATCCACCACGGTCATGGCCCTGCTCACGATGAAGGATTCGTCACGGTCGCCATAAGGCGCGTGCCCCGAGTCGGCGAAGTACAGCAAGTCTTCAGAAGGCAGTTCAGCCCGGATGGCCTTGAGCACCGACAAACCACCCAAGCCGGAATCGAACACGCCTATGGCCGCGTGTGCGCAATCATTCATGACCCAACACTGCCCCTTTGCAACACCCCTGCCAGGCAACCATCTGCCCTGTTCAGTTGACCGAGCATAACCGCCCCGCCCTGGCCACCAACACCACGTCGACAGCACGGACCAACATCCTTGCACCCGGACCCGACCTGCGCCAAGCCTGATAATCACGCGCCATGCGCATCCTCATTGACTTTTTCCCCATTGCCCTGTTTGTAGCCTTTTACAAGCTGCACGACATTTACACCGCCACGGCCGTGCTGATGGCTGCCACCGTGGTTCAGACCCTGCTCATCTATGCCCTGGACAAGCGCCTGCAAATGATGCAAAAGGTCACATTGGCATTGGTGCTGGTGTTTGGCGCACTGACCATGCTGCTGCAGGACGAGCGCTTCATCAAATGGAAACCCACCGTGCTGTACATCAGCATGGCCGTCGTCCTGGCTGCGGCGCTGTGGGTCTGGAAGAAGAATTTTTTGCAGATACTCCTCAGCAGCCAGCTGACTTTGCCCAATGAGGTCTGGAACCGACTGACAGGCATCTGGGTGGGCTACTTCCTATTCATGGGAGCGCTCAATGGCTATGTTGCCGCACAGTTCACCACCGACGAGTGGGTCAACTTCAAACTGTGGGGCTACGTGTTTCCGCTGCTGTTCATAGTGGGTCAGGGCCTGTACATCGCCCGCTACCTGAAAGATGGCGGCGACACGCCTGAAGAAGCTGCGCCCCAGCCCCCACAAGCGTCCACACCACCCGGCGATGCCCGCCGCAACCCATGAGCACACCGACAACATCAACCCGCAGCGCAACGGCCGTACCAACGGCGCAGGCGCTGCACGCTGCACTGGAAGCCGCGCTGGCCCCCACCCATTTGCAGGTGCTGGACGAAAGCGCCGCACATGCGGGGCATGCCGGTGCCAACGGTCTGGGTTACGGCACGCACTTCAGAGTCCGCATTGGCAGTGCGCGGTTCGCGGGCCTGTCCAGGGTGGCGGCCCATCGCCTTGTGTATGATGCGCTGCGACCTTACATCGATGCGGGTTTACACGCATTGGCCATTGAACTGATCCCGTCGGCGTGAGTCTGAACCCAGCCTCAAGTGCTACCAGCGCCTGGCAAAGGCACCCGTTTTTTGTGTTCCAACCTCAACTTCTCCCATGAAACCCATCCTGTCGATCGCGGCCGTGGCCGCACTGTCCCTGACTTCTTCCCTCGCCTTTGCACAGAACGTCGCCGTGGTCAACGGCAAGCCCGTGCCCTCTTCACGGGTGGAAATGCTGGCGACCCAACTGGCCAAGTCCGGTCGTCCCGTCAACGACGAAGTGCGTGCGCAGATCAAGGAAGAAGTCATCGTCCGTGAAATCTTCATGCAGGAAGCACAGAAGCGCGGCCTGTCCACCAGCGAAGACGTGAAGGCCCAGATGGAACTGGCCCGCCAGACCATCCTCATCCGCGAGTTGTTTGCCGATTTCCAGAAGAAAAATCCGGTGAGCGATGCTGAAATCAAAGCCGAATACGACAAGTTCGTGGCCTCGAACGCTGGCAAGGAGTACAAGGCCCGCCACATCCTCGTCGAGAAGGAAGATGAGGCCAAAGACATCATCGCCAAAGTCAAAAAAGGCGAAAAATTTGATGAACTGGCCAAAAAGCTGTCCAAAGATCCAGGTTCCGGCTCCAAAGGTGGCGATCTGGATTGGGCCAACGCGTCCAGCTACGTGGCTGAATTCAGCCAGGCCATGATCAAGCTGGAAAAAGGCCAGATGACTGCCGAGCCCGTGAAGAGCCAGTTCGGCTGGCACGTGATCCAGCTGGACGACACGCGCGATGCCAAGCTGCCATCCATGGACGAACTCAAGCCCCAGATCAAACAGCAAATGGAACAACAGAAGCTGGCCAAGTTCCAGGAAGACTTGCGGACCGCTGCCAAAGTCAAGTAACGGGGGCTTATCTCGGCACCCTTCCCAAAAGCGCGGTTTGTCCGCGCTTTTTTGTTGGTACGAATGCCATGACCGGACCCGACTGGACGCAGCCGACGTCAGGACTGAACCCAGCGCCACAGCAACAACGAGCCGATCAGCACCGGTTGGTGCAGCATGTAATAGCTCAGGCTCCACCGACCCGGCAACGCCAACCAGCTGACAAGCCGGTCATGCCAACTGTGCGAGGCCCCCTTTGTCTGGTGGGCACCTGCCTTGACCGGCCCTGCTTGAGCCGCAGGCAAGTCCGAAGGAGCGCCACCACCGCCGAGCCACGCCATGCGATGTGCCAGCACCCACTGGCCGGCAGCCATCCCCCACCACAGCGCAGCCAGCCAAGGCACGACAGGAACAAAGTCTTCCGTCACGGGCTTGCGGGTGATGAGACCGAGCCAATTGAAAAACTTTTCATTGAAAAAATGGCATCCAGCGCAATTATTTATTAGATATGGTGCTACATAAAACAGTACAACAATCGCGCCACCAGCCCACCACAACCCCTTGCCCCAGCCTGCTGTCAGACGCGCAATCACCAGCATCACCGCCAAACCATGCAACACCCCGAAGTAGATGAAACTGGCCGGGAACATGACGGCCGAACCCGCGCTGACCAGCGCCGCACACCCGGCCACCTGCAACCAACGCGACCAGAAGCGTTTGTCCAGCCGTGCCAACGGTGAAACGCCTGTCAGCCCTTGTTGATGGATGGCCAAAGCCTGACTGATGCCGGCAGTGAACAGAAACAGGCTCACGATGGCTGTTCGCTGCCAGGTCCAGAACGGATCGGCATAAAAATTCTGCTTCGCCATCATCCCCAGGTGGTTCAGGTCGAAGCAAAAATGAAAGACGGTCATCCAGACCATGGCCAGCGTGCGCAGTGCATCGACACGTTCACTGCGCAAGGCGGTTTTTTGCCGGGTCACAACGTTTTTCGAGGGCATAAGCCAGTCGCAGCGGTTGGGCCGCTCAAGCCGCAGCGGCAACGGCCGTGCCGACATCGGTCGCTTCGCCCGCAGCTTGCAGCAACAGCCTGGCGAGTGCGGCCGGCTCGCTCACCATGGGGTCATGGCCAGTGGCCAACTCGTGCACCCGCCAACCTGGCTCTGACCTGACCCGTTGACGCATGACCGCAATGGTGGGCAATGCGGGTTGGGTGCAGTCGATGAATGTCCGTGGCAGGGCTGAAACGGCCGAAGCATCGAAATGCAAACGATCCAGGTAGACGCCCAGCGGCTGCGGTGTCTGGCGGCGGTTGACCCAATCCCTGTCTTCACCGACGAGCCCGAAAGCGGCCGAATCGGGTGGCGGTATGCCCACGCCCGCCCCCTGCTCTGCTGCCAGCTTCAAGCGGGCAGCCACCGTCTCGGGTGTGTGCTGACTGCTCCAACTCTCACCCGGGTGTGGCGTGACGGCGTCGACATAAACCAAATGTTGAACCCTCGTGCGGGCCGCTTCACGCCGCACCAACGCATCAGCCACACCAGTGATGACCAGGCCACCATAACTGTGCCCCACCAGCATCACGCGGGGCAGTTCAAGGGTGTCAATGAGGCCCAACACGTCAGCCACATGCGTGGACAACCTGATCTGGGCCGATAGCAGGTGTGCGCGGTCACCCACGCCCGTCAACGTCACGGCATGCGCCGCAGCACCTGCCGCATGCAACAAGGGCAACACGCGCTGCCAGCACCAGGCGCCGTGCCAGGCACCGTGCACCAGGATGATCGCAGGCAAGGCAGGTGGGGGATTCACAGGCTGGACCGTGGCGTTCAATCGAGTTCTCCGGGACAATTCAAGGTTTGCAGATTTTGCCTGCGACCCAACACCCCCGGCTGCACCCGCTGCCCTCAGCCTCATGTTTGCACATCAACTCGAATTGTTAGCCCCCGCCCGAACGGCGGACATCGGCATCGAAGCCATCAACCACGGTGCAGATGCCGTCTACATCGGCGGGCCGGGCTTCGGTGCCCGCAGCAGCGCTGACAACCCGGTGCAGGACATTGCGCGACTGGTCAGACATGCACACCGCTTTCACAGCCGGATTTTCGTCACGCTGAACACGATTCTGCGCGACGACGAGCTGGAGTCCGCACGCAAACTGGTACGCCAGTTGTATGACGCGGGGGTCGATGCCCTGATCATCCAGGACATGGGACTGCTGGAACTTGACCTGCCCCCCATCCAGTTGCACGCCAGCACGCAAACCGACATCCGCACACCGGATAAGGCCCGGTTTCTTCAGGATGCCGGGCTGAGTCAGCTGGTATTGGCCAGAGAGCTGACGCTGCCGAAAATCGCGGCCATCCGCCAGGCGTTGTCTGCTGACCTGCCAGCAAACACCGAACCGGCATTGCTCGAGTTTTTTGTGCACGGTGCCCTGTGCGTCGCCTACAGCGGGCAATGCTTCATCAGCCATGCACACACCGGCAGAAGTGCCAACCGGGGTGACTGCAGCCAGGCATGCCGACTGCCCTACCAGGTTCTGGATGAAAAGGGACGCTTCGTCGCGCACGACAAGCACGTGCTGAGCATGAAGGACAACAACCAGAGTGCCAACATGGAAGCGCTGATCGATGCGGGCATCCGCAGCTTCAAGATCGAAGGCCGCTACAAGGACATGGGCTACGTCAAGAACATCACCGCCCATTACAGGACATTGCTCGACGACATCCTGACGCGCCGGCCCGAACTCGCTGCTGCGTCCAGCGGGCATTGCCGCTACACATTCACGCCCGACCCGAACCAGAATTTCAACCGCGAATTCACCGACTACTTTGTCCAGGGCCGCCAGCAGGACATCGGCGCCTTCGACAGCCCCAAAAACCCTGGCCAGCCCATCGGTTGGGTCACCCACGTCACCAGCGGGCAAGGACACGGCAAAGACTACTTTGAGCTGGAAACCACCGACGCGGCCACAGTCCTGCAAAACGGCGACGGCCTGTGCTACCACGACCTGCAAAAAGAACTGGTGGGCCTGCAGACCAATCGCGTGGAGGCCTTGCCACCCGCTGAAAAAGGGCAAGCCACCCAGCGCTGGCGCGTCTACCCCAAAGACCCGCTGTCGAGCCTGAAAGACTTGCGAAAAGGGCGCGAAATCAACCGCAACCGCAGCATGGACTGGGTACGCACGCTGGACAAGAAGTCGGCAGACAGGCGCATAGGTGTCTGGATGACCCTCTCCGACATTGGCACGGATCAACTCGTACTGTCGCTAACAGATGCCGAAGGCCACACGGCCCAGGCAAGCACCAAACATGCACTGTCACTGGCCCATGACGCAACCCAAGCCTTGGCGCGAACCATCGATCAACTGGGGCGATTGGGAGACACCGTGTTTGAAGCACTGGACGTGAAGGTCAGCCTCAGCCAGCCCTGGTTCGTGCCAGCGTCTGTGTTGAACGCGCTGCGCCGCGACGCGACAGACGCGCTGGAAGCATCCCGGCTGAAAGCCTGCACACGCCTGCCGCGTGCGGTGCCACGCACACCACCGACGCCTTACCCGGAGGACAGCCTGACCTACCTGGCCAACGTGTTCAACCACAAGGCCAGAGATTTTTACGCCCGCCACGGCGTCAAGGTGATCGCTGCCGCTTACGAATCGAACGAAGAGACGGGCGATGTCAGCCTGATGATCACCAAACATTGCGTGCGCTATTCGTTGAGCCTGTGCCCCAAGCAGGCCAAAGGCGTCACCGGGGTTCAGGGCACCGTGAAGGCAGAGCCCCTGACACTCGTCAACGGCAAAGACACGCTCACGCTCAGGTTCGACTGCAAACCGTGTGAAATGCACGTTGTGGGCAAGATCAGACCGACGGTGCTGGCCAGCACACCTGCCAGTCCGCTGAAGTTTTACCGCACCCGCCCCACCCCGATGCAGGCCTGATCAGTCGGCCACTGGCTCGGCTGTGCGCGCTGCAAAGGGCGTGTAGTCGTCACCGAGTACCAGGCGCCGGACGTTTTCGCGCATGACCTTTTTTTCAGGCCATGTCAGAGGATGCCCCAGCGCCCGGCTCAGGCGCAGCAACAACTGCCTGTCAACTTCTTGTGGAATGCTGCGCGAAAACTTGAGCTCGTCATGCAGGTCAAGGCGCTGACTTTCAGGCTCCTCGTCCCACCAGGCTTGCAGCTGACTCAGAATGGCTGCCTGGGATGCAGCCGCATCGTCAGCATCTTGCGTTTGAGCAGGTGCTCCGGCTGTCAGGCCACGTTCGCCCGCCGCCAGAACCACGCAGCGATCGGCTTGCGCCAACAAACGGGCCCAGCTGGGATCATCCTGCGACAACCGACCGATATCGACACCGGCCTCATCCACCAGCATGTGCACGGACAGGCCGCTCAGTTGCGCCTGGTCAATTGACATCAGCAAACGCTCGTCATCGCTCACCACCAACAGATGCTCGACTGCGCCTGCGGCCGCCAAGGCGGCCAGATCGCCCGACATGGCCCGAACCAACGACACCCCGCCATCGGCATCGGGGTCAAGCACGGCACGGTGCAACACATCGTGAACCGGCGCAGTCAAAGGCGAGTCCGCGTACCAGTACACCCGCACCACATCCACATCGAGGGCAGCTTGACGCAAAGCGCCTTCCAACATCTGCAGCGCGTGGCTCGCCGACGGCAGCTGCTCGGCACCGGCCCGTTGCTGTGTGGGCTGCAGCAACCACCCCAGGAATCGCACGTCCACCAATGCCATGCAACGACCTGACCGGAGCTTCGCGCCAGCCGCAACAGATGAACTCGTAGCATGGGAGGTGCCGACTCGGCGTGCTGGGCGGCGCAAATGGCTCTTGAACATATGAATATATAAATCGTATGGGTTGTATTCAGGGGCTGCGGGCTGAACACCCTGATAAAAAAAGCCCCGTCAAGCGTGCGTAGAAACCGAAAAAGCACTGGCACCGCTCGGGCATGCGCAGCACCCAAATCAAAAAGGCTCAGCTCCTTACGAAGCTGAGCCCTATGAAAAAATGGTCGGCGTGGCGGGATTCGAACTCGCGACCCCTTGCACCCCATGCAAGTGCGCTACCAGGCTGCGCTACACGCCGACAAGCCTAGCATTATAGCGTCTTTTCGACCCGATTTACGCCATCCATCACGCCGGGTTGGTTGCAGCCCCTCCGCCGGTAGCGACCGGTCACGGCTGAGCTTCAAGCAGCTGACGGATACCCGTCAACTCGTCACGGACGGCTTCCCACGACAGCTCGCCCATCAGCGGCTCAGATGCGTGAGGCATCGCATCAATGTCGTTCTGCGGCGCATAGACATCTATGCCTTCGACTGGCTGCGCCACACCAGGCTTGTGGTCACGTTCGATCGCGGCCAGCTCCTGCAACCTGTTGCGCGCGCCGCTGATGGTAAACCCCTGGTCGTACAGCAGCTCGCGAATCCGGCGAATCATCAGCACTTCATGGTGCTGGTAATAGCGCCTGTTACCACGGCGCTTCATGGGGCGAAGCTGACTGAATTCCTGCTCCCAGTAACGGAGTACGTGTGGCTTGACAGCGCACAGGTCTCCCACCTCACCGATCGTGAAGTACCGCTTCGCAGGAATGGGGGGCAGCGTGTCGCTCATGAAAAACGCCAGAAATCTGTGTGTGACATCAATGGAAACCCTGCGAATCTACGGCAAGTCCAAACCCAGCGCAAACACCCTGCGGTGATTTGCTTGACTGACGCAAGCAACCCAGCTTTCGCGCTCACGCGGACTGAACCAGCTCCTTCAGCTTGGGGCTCGCATGAAAGGTCACGACACGCCGCGCCTCAATCTCAACCGGTTCGCCCGTACGCGGATTGCGGCCGGGTCGCGTTGACTTGACCCTGACCTGGAAATTGCCAAAACCCGATACTTTGACGTCCTGACCCGCCACGAGACTTTCTGACAGGAGGTCAAAAAACGCATCCACCATGTCTTTGGATTCCCGCTTGTTCAACCCGATTTTTTCGAACAGGATGTCAGCCAGTTGCGCTTTGGTCAGCGCAGGCGTCTCAAGACTTTCTATTGAGAATTCCATGAGTGCCTCGATCGTTGTCAGGCGCGGATGCGCGCGCCCAGCTGAGTGGACAGATGGGCCACTACAGCCGAGACGGCGGCCTCGATGTCGGCCTCAACCAATGCAGCGTCAGTCCGCTGAAGCACCAGACGGATCGCGCAGCTTTTTTCCGCCTGATCCGATCCAGCAGTGGGCCGGTAGATGTCGAACAGCGTTGCCGACTGGACGCAACCATTGGTCGGTGCCGACAGGATGCTGGCTTGCAATTGCGCGTGTGTGACCGACTCGGCAACCCAGACAGCGATGTCCCGCTCAACAGCCTGGTATTTGCTGAAACTCTCAAACACAGGAACTGACCGGGCCAGAACGGCTTCCAGCTCCAACTCAAACATGACCGGCGTTGCGGCAAAGCCCCAGGCTTGCTTCCATTTGGGATGCAACTCGCCAATAACACCGACGGGTTGTCCGTTCAAAACAACCCGAGCACTCCGTCCCGGATGCAGCATCGGGTGCATGCAGGCTTCGAAAATCGGCCGCGCCGGTTGCAGCAACGATTCCAAATGGCCCTTCAGGTCGAAGAAATCTGCAGGTTGTGCTTTTCCCTGCCATCCCAGCGGATGCACAGGACCGCACGCAATCGCACCGATGCGTTGCGGCTGATGGAAGCCCGCCACGGTCGTATCCGTGTCTGCAACAGACGGATCGCGCAAGAACACCCGCCCGATTTCGAAGGCGAATACCCTCTCAGCCTTCCGATCGAAATTGAAACGGGCCACTTGCAGAAGTGACGGCAAAACAGACGAACGCATCACGTTCATCTGGCTGGCGATCGGATTCAACAGTTTGATGGCACTGGCATTGTTCAGAAGGGTGGTTTCCCACTCGTCATATACAAAGCTGTAATTGATGGTTTCCTGGTAGCCCAGTGTGGCCATGGTCTGTCGAACGCCATGAACCGGGCGCAGCGACTCGGGGCGGAGTTTGGCCGTGATGGGCGCCAAGGGCGGCGTCGTCGGCAAATTTTCATAACCGATAACCCTCGCCACCTCCTCGATCAGGTCTTCTTCGATCTGAATGTCAAACCGGTAGGACGGCGGAGCCACATCCAGCAGACCTGGCTCGCGCACTTGAACGGACAAACCCAGCCCGCGCAGGGCTTCCACACATTGAGTCTCGCTGACAGGCATGCCGATGACCTTGGCAGCCCTGTCGACACGGAGCGCAACCGCCTTGGGTGTCGGCACGTTGGGTTGCTGATCATCTACGGGGCCAGCGTGTCCACCGCAGATGGACTGGATCAGGCTCGTGATGTATTCGATGTGCTCTACGGTGCCACTGGGGTCGACCCCGCGCTCAAACCGATGCCCGGCATCGGTTGAAAAATTGTAGCGCCTCGACCTACCTGATACTGCCTTGGGCCACCAGAAAGCTGCCTCAACATAGACGTTCCGGGTGTCATCCGAGACGGCTGTCGCATCACCACCCATGATGCCAGCCAACGACTCGACCGAATGCTCGTCAGCAATGACACCTACCCGTTCATCCAATTCCACCACATTGCCGTTGAGCAGCTTGAGGGACTCACCCTTTGATGCCCAACGGACAACCAGCTTGCCGCTGAGCTTGTCCAGATCAAAGATGTGGGTAGGCCGCCCGAGTTCGAACATCACGTAGTTTGAGATGTCCACCAGCGCGTTGACAGAACGCTGGCCGCAGCGTGCCAGTCGGTCAACCATCCAACGGGGCGTCGGTGCGCGCGGATCAATGCCTTGAATGATCCGGCCCGAAAACCGGCCGCAGAGGTCAGTTGCCTTGATATCTACCGGCAGGATGTTCTGGTGCGCAGGGATCACCGCCGGGAATGCCAGAGGCTTCAGCTCAGCACCTGTCAATGCTGCGAGCTCGCGGGCCACACCGTACACGCTGAGGCAATGCGCCAGATTGGGGGTGAGTTTGAGGGTGAACAGCGTGTCATCCAGCGCCAGATACTCGCGTATATTGGCACCCACAGGTGCATCGTCGGGCAACTCCAGCAAACCGGCACTGTCATCTGACAGCTTGAGCTCACGGGCGGAGCACAGCATGCCCTGGCTTTCCACGCCCCTGAGCTTTCCCAGCTTGATCAGGAACGGTTTGCCGTCTTCGCCAGGTGGCAAAGAAGCGCCCACCAGGGCACATGGCACCAGAATGCCTTCTCGTGCATTCGGTGCACCACAGACTATGGACAGCGGCTCACCCTCTTGGCCTGCATCCACCTTGCACACACGCAGACGGTCGGCATTTGGATGTTGGACGGCTTCGAGGATACGGGCGACCACCACGCCTGAAAACGGCGGACAGGCCGGCTGCAGGTCTTCAACTTCCAGCCCCGCCATGGTCAGGGTATCGGCCAATTGCTGGGTCGTGAGGTTTGGGTTGCAGTAGGCGCGCAACCAGGATTCAGGAAACTGCATCGTGAAAATCCGTCGAATTAATTGAACTGGCTCAGGAACCGGAGGTCACCGTCAAAGAACAACCGCAGATCGTTCACCCCATACCGGAGCATGGTCAACCGGTCTGGCCCCATGCCAAATGCGAACCCGATGAATTGCTCAGGATCGAGCCCCATGTTTCTGATGACGTTCGGATGAACCTGGCCGGATCCCGCCACCTCCAACCAACGCCCCGCCAGGGGACCGCTCTGAAACTGGATGTCCACTTCCGCACTGGGCTCCGTGAAAGGGAAAAAACTGGGCCGAAACCTCAAAACTAGATCGTCACTTTCAAAAAACGTGCGGCAAAAATCGGTAAAAACCACCTTGAGGTCTTTGAAGCTGACGGCCTCACCCACCCACAGTCCTTCACACTGGTGAAACATCGGGGAATGCGTCGCATCGCTGTCCACCCGATAGGTCCTGCCGGGTGCAATGACCCGAATTTCGGGCATGCCCTGCCCGGCGTCCAGGCGAGCGCGGTGCGTCTTCACATGTTGGACGGCATGGCGTATCTGCATCGGGCTGGTGTGGGTACGCAAAAGCATGGGCGCCCCCCCACTCTCACCCTCTACATAGAAGGTGTCGTGCATCGACCGGGCTGGATGATCTTCTGGCGTGTTCAGCGCAGTGAAATTGAACCAGTCGGTTTCAATTTCCGGCCCCTGAGCCACCTCGAACCCCATCGAACCAAAAATGCCTTCGATGCGCGCCATGGTCAAGGAAACAGGGTGCAAGCCACCCACCGCGACGCGCCGACCCGGCAAGGTGACATCCAAAGCCTCTGCACGTAGTTGGCGCTCCAATTCGGCGTCGACCATGGCCTGCCGCCGGGCTGTCAGAGCAGCTTCGACCGCTTGTTTGGCAACGTTGATCGCTGCACCCCGAACCTTCTTTTCTTCGATGGGCAGGGCTGCCAGCCCTTTCATCATTTCAGTCAACTGTCCTGATTTGCCCAGGAATACTGCCTTGGCGTTTTCAAGATCAGCAGGTGTCGGTGCCTGCGAGAAGGCCACCCGGGCAGCCTCGACAATATCGTCCAACGGATTCATAGTCACTCTTGTCAAAGAAAAAGGGCCAGCGCTTGTGCAGCCCCGGCCCTCGATCGTTAGGTCTGGCAACCGGAAACGGTCACCACAAGCATCGAGCCGAATCAGGCTGCCAGCTTGGCCTTCACCTGTGCAACGATGCTGGCAAATGCAGCCTTGTCATTGACTGCCAGATCAGCAAGAACTTTGCGGTCAATTTCAATAGCAGCCTTCTTCAAGCCGTTTGCAAACTGGCTGTATGTCATACCCAGCTCACGAGCACCCGCGTTGATACGGGCAATCCAGAGTTGGCGGAAGACACGCTTGCGGTTGCGACGGTCACGGTAGGCGTATTGACCGGCTTTCATCACCGCCTGTTTGGCGATGCGGAAAACGTTACCACGACGACCGCGGAAGCCTTTTGCAAGGGCCAGAACTTTTTTGTGGCGGGCGCGAGCCGTTACACCACGTTTGACGCGAGGCATGAGTTACTCCTTGTTCGTCGTTGATTAAATGCCCATGCCGGGCAGCATCTGCGCCATGTGACCCATGTTGGTCTCATGAACGTTGACTGCACCACGCAAATGGCGTTTGTTCTTGGTGGTCTTTTTCGTCAGAATGTGGCGCTTGAAAGCCTGACCACGTTTGACAGTACCACCCGGACGAACACGGAAGCGCTTCTTCGCGCTGCTCTTGGTTTTCATTTTGGGCATTGAATGCTCCTGTTGATTGTGCTCGTGAGGCGCCGCGAACCTGACGCGGACTTGTTGGCCCCGAGACACTTCTGAACGACCTTTCGGTCGTTGTCAGCCAGTCAGAAACTGGCCCCGCACATCCGACGCGATCAGCACCGGACGCACATTCTGTTCCGCCTCAGGCAGAAACGGCTGGCGCCTCCCCTTTGACCACCACGTTGGCACCGGGCTTTCTGCGCCCCGGCGCAATCATCATGATCATCTGTCGGCCTTCCAACTTGGGAAACTGCTCGACCACGATGGTGTCGGCAAGTTCGTCCCGAATGCGCTGCAGCAAAGCCAAACCGATTTCCTGGTGGGTGATTTCACGCCCGCGGAAACGCAAGGTAATTTTGCATTTGTCACCATCCGCCAAAAAACGGCGGATGTTGCGCATCTTGATGTTGTAGTCACCATCGTCCGTTCCCGGACGGAATTTGACTTCCTTGATCTCGATGACCGTCTGCTTGGCCTTGGCTTCAGCCGCTTTCTTCTGTTCCTGATATTTGAACTTGCCGTAATCCATCAACCGACAGACAGGCGGATTGGCCGTGGCCGCGATTTCAACCAGATCCACATCCAATTCCCCTGCCATTCGCAACGCTTCTGACAGGCTGACAATGCCCAAAGGCTCGTTTTCTGGCCCGGACAAACGCACTTCAGGCGCCATGATTTCTCGGTTCAGGCGATGCTGGCGTTCTTCACGCTGGCGGCGGTCGCGAAAATTGGTAGCTATGGTGATACTCGCTTACGTTCAAACTGTGGAATGGGCTTCGCCCTGCATGGAGTGTTCCGTCAAGCTTTCGCCTGAACGTGCTCGCTGATCAACTTGATGAAGTCTTCAACGGACAAAGTGCCCATGTCTTTGTTGCCACGAGCCCTTACCGAAACGGTTCCAGCAGCCTTCTCCTTGTCGCCCGCGACGAGGATAAAGGGAACCTTTTGCAAGGAATGCTCCCGTATTTTATACGTAATCTTCTCATTCCTGAGATCCAATGCCACCCTAAAGCCTTGATTCCGCAGCATTTCCGCGACAGACTGCACGTAATCTGCCTGCGCATCGGTAATGTTCAGCACAGACACCTGCACCGGGGCCAACCAAGTGGGCAATGCGCCAGCATGTTGCTCGATCAAAATACCAATAAAACGCTCCAGGCTGCCCACGATGGCACGATGCAGCATCACCGGGCAGTGACGCGCACCATCCTCGCCCACAAACTCTGCATCCAGACGCTCTGGCAGGTTGGGATCGACCTGAATCGTGCCGCACTGCCACGGACGGCCCAGTGCATCTTTCAGTGTGTACTCGATCTTCGGCCCGTAAAAGGCCCCTTCCCCGGGCAGGTACTCGAATTCACAACCGGACGCTCGCAAGCCTTCCGCCAAAGCCGACTCAGCCTTGTCCCAACTTTCCTCGGTGCCGATTCGTTTTTCGGGGCGGGTGGACAGCTTGTAGATGATGTCCTGGAATCCGAAATCCTTGTAGACCTTCTGCAAAAGCGTCGTGAAAGTCTTCACCTCTGACTGAATTTGTTCTTCAGTACAGAAAATGTGCCCGTCATCCTGCGTGAAACCACGCACACGCATGATGCCATGCAGCCCACCGGTCGGCTCATTGCGGTGGCACTGACCGAACTCACCATAACGCAAGGGCAATTCACGGTAGCTCTTGATGCCCTGCTTGTAGATCAGGATGTGTCCCGGGCAGTTCATCGGCTTCAAGGCATAGTCGCGCTTCTCCGACTCCGTGGTGAACATGTTCTCGCGATACTTGTCCCAATGGCCGGTCTTTTCCCACAGGGCCTTATCCAGAATCTGCGGACCCTTGACTTCCTGGTAACCGTTGTCCCGGTACACCTTGCGCATGTACTGCTCCACCTCTTGCCAGACTGTCCAACCCTTGGGGTGCCAGAAGACTGTACCCGGGCTGTGCTCGTCCATGTGGAACAGATCAAGCTCACGGCCCAGCTTGCGGTGATCGCGTTTTTCTGCTTCTTCAAGCAAGGTCAGGTACTTTTGGAGGTCGTCCTTGGAGGCCCAGGCGGTCCCATACACACGCTGCAGCATTTCGTTGCGATGGTCGCCGCGCCAGTAGGCGCCCGCCACCTTCATCAGCTTGAAGTGCTTGAGCTTGCCCGTGCTGGGCACGTGAGGACCACGGCACAGGTCTTCGAAAGCGCCTTCACGGTATAGGCTCACATCTTCATTGCTGGGAATGCTGGCAATGATTTCGGCCTTGTAATGTTCACCCAGGCTCTTGAAGTAGGCGACAGCCTCGTCACGCGGCAACACCCGGCGAACGACGGATTCATCCTTGTTCGCCAACTCCGTCATGCGCTTTTCAATGGCAACCAGGTCATCTGGCGTGAACGGCCGCTTGTACGAAAAGTCGTAATAGAACCCGTTCTCGATCACCGGCCCAATGGTCACCTGAGCGTCGGGGAACAACTCTTTCACCGCATACGCCAGCAAATGCGCTGTGGAGTGACGGATCAACTCCAGCCCATCGGCATCCTTGGCCGTCACGATGGCCAGCGGGCTGTCCGTTGTGATGAGATGACTGGTATCAACCACCTTGTCACCAATCTTGCCGCCGAGCGCAGCCTTGGCAAGACCAGAACCTATGGAGGCCGCCACGTCGGCAACGGTCACCGGCTGGGCAAACTCACGTTTGGAACCGTCTGGAAGTGTGATGTAAATCATGAAATGTGTGCTCGAAAAATTCAGGAAACCAAAAGCGCGCCAGCCAAAAAAGCAAAAAGCGCGGAACGAGTCCGCGCTGGCTGGGTGACCGCAGGAGGTCATACGGTGGTCGCGCGAACCTTCAGCCTCAACGGCCGGACATTAACTTCCGTGTCGTTCGCGGTGTCATAACCAGGGTGCCTTTCTCGCTCTTGCTTGATGTGAATGCTGCAGATTTTACTG
Source organism: Comamonadaceae bacterium UBA2334 (assembly GCA_002344885.1). Classification (GTDB taxonomy): domain Bacteria; phylum Pseudomonadota; class Gammaproteobacteria; order Burkholderiales; family Burkholderiaceae_C; genus UBA2334. The sequence continues at coordinate 20,236 of DDUQ01000109.1, read as the reverse complement.
GCTCGTACACCCTTGACTTTCGCCAGCGGCAATCGTTACAACAAGCATTCTCAACTCTTTATGATAAAAAACGACTTCAACGCTTATCTTTGATTGACGTATTGCTATAAAAAAAGGCTACCGAACGGTAGCCTTTTTGCACTGAGCGAAACACCACAGAAGTGGTGTCAGACTGATCAGTGGAACTGCTCTTCTTCGGTGGAACCGGTCAAGGCTTTCACGCTGGACGAACCGCCCTGGATCACAGTGGTCACGTCGTCGAAATAGCCAGTGCCCACTTCTTGCTGGTGCGACACGAAGGTGTAACCCTGCTCGCGTGCGGCGAACTCGGGCTCCTGCACCATGTTGACGTAGTGCTTCATGCCTTCGCCGCGGGCGTATGCGTGGGCAAATTTGAAAGTGTTGTACCAGTTGACGTGGATACCGGCCAGCGTGATGAACTGGTACTTGTAACCCAATGCCGACAGCTCTTCCTGGAAAGAAGCAATCTGACTGTCGTTCAGGTTCTTCTTCCAGTTGAAAGAAGGCGAGCAGTTGTAACTCAGCAACTTACCGGGGCAAGAAGCCAACACGGCTTGAGCGAACTCACGGGCAAAGCCGATGTCGGGCACGCCGGTCTCACACCACACCAGATCAGCGTAAGGGGCATAGGCCACACCACGGCTGATGGACTGCTCCAGACCGTTCTTCACGCGGAAGAAGCCTTCCTGAGTACGCTCGCCAGTCAGGAAAGGCTTGTCGTTCGCGTCGTAGTCGGAGGTGATCAGGTTCGCTGCTTCTGCGTCGGTACGGGCCAGAATCAGTGTGGGCACGCCCATCACGTCAGCGGCAAAACGGGCAGAGATCAGCTTCTCAACGGCTTCGCGGGTGGGCACCAGCACCTTGCCGCCCATGTGGCCGCACTTCTT
>DDUQ01000109.1:11499-19041 GCA_002344885.1 Comamonadaceae bacterium UBA2334 | reverse complement strand
TTCATCAGTTCGAACGCGTTCAGCACGCCGCCGAAACCGGCTTCAGCGTCAGCCACGATGGGCAGGAAGTAGTCAATGAAGCCTTCGTCACCGGGGTTGATGCCACGGCTCCACTGGATTTCGTCAGCGCGCTTGAAGGTGTTGTTGATGCGACGAACCATGGTGGGGACGGAGTCGTAGGCGTACAGCGACTGGTCGGGGTACATGGTTTCGGAGGTGTTGCCGTCAGCGGCAACTTGCCAGCCAGACAGGTACACGGCTTCCAGACCAGCTTTGGCTTGCTGCATGGCTTGGCCAGCTGTGATGGCACCGAAAGCGTTGACGTAGCCCTTTTTGGCGCCACCGTTCACTTTGTCCCACAGCACTTTGGCACCGCGTTGGGCCAGTGTGTACTCGGGCTGGAGGCTGCCGCGCAGGCGCACGACATCAGCTGCGCTGTAACCGCGCTTGACCAGTTTCCAGCGTGGGTTTTCAGCCCAGTCTTTTTCCAAAGCGGCAATTTGTTGTTCGCGGGTGAGTTGAGTCATGTGAACACTCCTGAGGTTGGTGAAAAAACGTTCGGCCTGTTGCGAAGGCCACACCGATAATGTAAGTCTTATAGAAGACCAAAACAGCTCTTGTGTCTTATATAAGACATATTTTTTTATCGTTCTAAATCAATGATATGCGAAAGACATTTCTCAATATGGAAGGCAACAGCACCAGTCGGAAAAGGCTTATGCTGCACCGCAACGAGAGTATTTCACAATACAAAACAGACTTCGCCATTGCAAAAAATTCATGACATCTGACCACGCCACGCCACCCAGTTGGATCGCCTACGCCTGTCTGGCGCTCAGCATGAGTCTGGTCGGCAGCTATGTAGCGCTGTCCAAACCTCTTTTGGCTGCGTTCCCGGTTTTCCTGCTCGCCATGCTGCGATTTGGCATCGGTGCGATTGCCATGTCTGGCTGGATACGGAAACCCGTCGATGAACCACCCATGACGAACCAAACCAAGTGGTTGTTGTTTCTCGAGTCTTTCCTGGGGAACTTCCTGTTTTCAATCTGCATGCTGTTTGGCATGCGGTACACAACAGCGGTTGCAGCCGGCATCATCATGTCTGCGATCCCAGCCGTGGTCGCAGCTATGAGCTGGCTGTTCCTGAAAGAGCGCATCAGTTGGCGCAGTTGGATGGGGATTGCGTGCGCCGCACTCGGTATCGCAATTTACTCCGTATCAAAAACAGAGCACGCAAGTGATTTGAATCAAGCGACACAAGCCCTGAACAGTCAAAGTCTAGTCTGGCTGGGCAACCTGTTGCTGCTCGGCGCCGTGTTGTGTGAAGCGGCCTACGCCATCATTGGAAAAAAACTGACGGACGGCATTGGCCCCAAACGGATATCAGCACTGATCAACCTCGTCGGCCTGGCGCTTGTATGTCCATTGGGTATATGGGCGGCCTGGGGTTTCGACTTCACGCAAGTCTCCATGCCCATATGGGGGTTGCTGGTGTTTTATGGATTGGCCGCAAGCGTCTGGACTGTCTGGCTCTGGATGACCGGCCTGCAAACTGTGCCAGCCAGCCAGGCAGGTGTGTTCACCGTCATGCTGCCTGTCAGCGCAGCCATGACGGGGGTCTTGTTTCTCGGCGAAACAATGACAGCCATGCAGTGGCTGGCCTTCGGCATTGCACTGTTTGGCGTGCTTTTGGCCACGCGCACGGATCGCACTGCAAAAGCCACACACCATTGAAGCAACGGGTGGGCAAGTGCGGAGACCCCGTCACAGACACCAGATGCCGGAGGGTTGGGTGATGCCCATCCAAAGCGCCCAACCCGACGTGCCCACCAAGGCCATACCCGCCAGCCGTATACCCCAGGCACCGGATGCACCACCCCTGACACGCAGCAGCAGCCACGGCCCGGCCGTCAACACCACTGAAGTCCCCAACGCAAATGCGGTCATGATGACCGCGCCATCCAACACGCTGGCCGACAACGACGCCACCAGAAGTGCTGAATAGAGCAGCCCACACGGCATGAGCGCCCAACCTGCCCCCAGCACAAAAGGCGCTTTACTGCCCATGGCTGTAATAGCTGGCTTGGCTTTGCGCCAAACCTTTTGCGCCCAACCTTCCACCCAAGCGGGCTGACGAGCCTGCCAGACCAGCGCCAACCCCAGTAGCAACGCGGCCACATGCATCATGGTCCACACCGGACGCAACACGGCGGTGTTGGCTCCAAACCAGGCCAACCCTTGTACCGTGCCAGCGGCCACGGCACCCATCGCGGCATAGCCGATCAGCCGGCTGACCTGGAACTGAAACAAGGCCACCCCCGAGCGCGGAGCAGCCACCCTGGCAATGCCCGCGCACGCAGCCCCGCACATGGCCACACAATGCGGCCCCCCCACCAGCCCCATGATCAGGGCAGACAACACCATCGACGTTTGCATGCAGCGACTGTACGTCCGATTGCGGCACCCGCCAGATGGCAGGGCTTATCAGATGATTTTCGAGAAGCGTGCCCGATCCTGATCGACCTGCAGGTTGCGGTCAAATGTCATGGCAATTGCCCGAACCAGATACCAGCCAGTGGCCGTGACCTCAATGGCCGCATCGTCCACCGTGACCAGACCATGCGCCTGCAAGTCCTTCAACGACTCCAGTTCGCGCGCGAAGTACGCCTTGAAATCGATCAGGTGACCCAACTCGATCGACTCGAACTGCACCCTCCCCTGGCACATCAGCGCCATGATCACGGCACGTCGAAGCAAGTCATCACGGGTGACCGCCAAGCCTCTGACGATGGGCAGCCGCCCCTGGTCGAGCGCATCGTAGTACTCGTCCAGTGTCTTGGCATTCTGGCTGTAGGTTGCACCGATGCGTCCGATGGCCGACACACCCAATGCAATCAGGTCACAGTCGGGTTGTGTGCTGTAACCCTGGAAATTGCGGTGCAAGCGCCCCTGTCGTTTGGCAACCGCCAACGCATCGTCAGGCAAGGCAAAGTGATCCATGCCCACATACACATATCCGCTATCACTGAAGGCGTCCAACGATGCCGACAGCATGGACAACTTGTCCGCGGGGCTGGGCAACTCCGCCGCGACGATGCGACGCTGAGGCTTGAAGCGGGCAGGCAGATGCGCATACGCGTACAACGCAATCCGGTCGGGACGCAACGCATTGACCTGCGCCAGCGTGCGCGCAAAAGACTCGGGGGTTTGCAGCGGCAATCCGTAGATCAAGTCCACGTTCAAAGAATCAAACCCAATTTCCCGCGCAGACTGTACCAGGGCATACACCTGCTCTGCGGGTTGAACGCGGTGAACGGCCTTTTGCACCACGGGATCGAAATCCTGCACACCAAAGCTCAAACGGTTGAAACCGAGTTGATGCAACTTCTTCAAACGGTCCACGGTGACAGTTCGCGGATCGACTTCAATCGAATATTCCCCGCCAGGCACCAGTGCAAAACTGCGCCTGATCATGGCCATCAGGTCGTCCAGTTCGTCATCACTCAAGAACGTGGGCGTACCTCCACCGAGGTGCAACTGCGACACGCTGTGGCCACGGCCAAAGTGCTCGACCTGCAGTTCCACTTCGCGTGCAAGGTAACGCAAGTACTCTGCCGCCTTGTCGTGGTGCTTGGTGATGACTTTGTTGCAAGCACAGTAGTAACAGACCGACTCGCAAAACGGCACGTGCACGTAAATGGAGAGTGGCAATGCCATCGACCCCGCGCGCCGCTGTTCAAGCGCCTGTATGTAGTCAGCTTCAGTGAACGCTTCGACAAATCGGTCGGCCGTTGGATACGAGGTGTACCTCGGGCCAGGGATGTCAAAGCGCTTCAAAAGTGTTTCAGAAATGACGTGTGTCACAAAAAATCTCCAGTTGCCCGAAATGTGCCAGTTTCCGAGCTGCGCACACTTGATGTGAATCAACTTTCAAGCAACTCGGCAACGGAAAAAGAATGATTTTCGATTCATCACTCGGGCACTCACACCGAATAATTGTCGTGTTTACAACGGGCTTGCCACGCAGTCGACTGCAGTGCGACACAACCTGATGTAAGCTTGACTTAAATCAAGGTTTTTTTCATGGACATTTCCACCGTCAAAGTCGCTTGCTCCAGTTGCAACCTGCGGGAGCTGTGCCTGCCCATGGGTTTGAGCCCCAACGAACTCGACAAACTTGACCGGGTGGTTGCCACCCGCAGGCGGCTCAAGCGGGGCGATGCCCTGTTCAATGCCGGAGAAAAATTCTCCAGCCTTTACGCTGTGCGGTCAGGTTTTTTCAAAACAGCCATCACCACGGCAGACGGGCGCGATCAGGTCACTGGCTTTCAGATGACCGGCGAAATCATTGGTTTGGATGGCATCGTGAACGATGTTCACTCATGCGATGCCATTGCGCTCGAGGATGCCGAGGTATGCGTGATGCCGTTCGACCAGGTGGAAGAGCTCTCGCGCGAATTCACGACGCTGCAGCATCACGTACACAAAATCATGAGCCGCGAAATTGTCCGCGACCACAGCGTCATGCTGCTGCTGGGCAGCATGCGGGCGGACGAGCGGCTCGCGGCTTTTCTGCTGAACCTGGCACAGCGCCTCCATGCCCGAGGGTTCTCTCACTCCGAGTTGGTCCTGCGCATGACCCGCGAAGAAATTGGCAGCTACCTGGGTATGAAACTCGAAACGGTCAGCCGCACCTTTTCACGCTTTGTGGACGAAGGCATCATCGAAGTCCGCCAGCGTTACGTCCACATCAAGGACACAGACGCTCTCAAGCTGATTGTCAACTCGACGTCCTGCGGCTGACTGGGCTTTTTTTACGCCCACATAGGGAGCGTCTTCAGCCAGCCGACGCGCAGCAGCTTACTTATCAGCTGCAACAGATTTTGGCAGAACAGGTGAGGCCGCGTGGTTGCGGGCCTGATGCGCAGGTTGCAAACCAGCCAGCGAACCTGCGTCAACACCTGCCTGACTTTTTTCAGCAGCTGCGGCTGCACGGGCCTGCAGGACAGCGTTTTTATCCACCAATGGGTCGGGGTTGCTGGCAGCAAGGAAAGCCGTGTAGATACCGGCAACCACGACAATCGCCGGGCCACCAATGATCAGCCAAACATAAGGCTCCTTCCACCAGGGCTTGGTTGTGTGTGATTCGGCTTGATTCATCGTCATTGCGTTCATGGTTGGAGAGCGTTCAGCTTATCAGGTATGGTCGTTCGAAACATGCCAAAGGGCATTCGGCGTGGGTGTCGGGCTCAAAGGCACATCTTTCTCACCCAGAACAGCAGCATCGTCATGTCTTGATTGTTCCAGTGACCAAGAGTTCTTCGATAAAAAATGGGGGCTTACGCCCCCATTTGTCTTCAAACAACAGACGGAATGATCAGTTGGCTGCTTTGGCAGACTTGCTCAGCACGTAGGCGGCCAACACATGAATCTGTTCAGGATTCAACAGGCGGGCCTGGCCGGGCATTGCATTGTTCTTGCCTTCGTTGATCATTTTGGTGATCTGCTCGGCACCCCAGCCATGCAACCAGATGCCGTCTGTCAGGTTGGGCGCACCCATTGCAATGTTGCCCTTGCCATCAGGCCCGTGGCATGCCGCACAGGCACCGAACTTCTCTTTGCCAAGGGTGGCCTTGACGGAGTCATGCGGGCTGCCTGAAAGGCTCAGCACATATTGGGCAAGGTTGGCCACATCCTCTGGCGTACCCACGGCAGCAGCCATGGGAGGCATGACACCGTTGCGACCATTGGTGATGGTTTCCTTGATGGCTTCTGGCGTGCCGCCCCACAACCAGTCGTTGTCCGTCAGGTTGGGGAAGCTCTTGCTGCCGCGAGCGTCCGAACCATGGCACTGAGCGCAATAGTTCATGAACAGGCGCTCACCAATAGCCATGGCCTTGGGGTTGGCTGCCAAAGCGGCGGCATCCTGCTTGGCAAACTCGGCATACACCGGTGCAATCGATGCCTGGAGTTTGTTCACCTCAGCGGTGTGCTGACCGGCAGAAGACCAGCCCAGTTGGCCTTTGAACGTACCGAACATAGGGTACAGCGCGCCGTAGGCCAGCCCAAAAATGATGGTGATGATGAACAAGTACACCCACCATTTGGGCAAAGGGTTGTTCATCTCCCTCAGATCGCCATCCCACACGTGACCGGTGGTGTTGTCAGCCGCTGCGTTGACCTTGGTATTACCCGAGATCCACAGCAGCACGGCACAAGCCAAGATGCTGAGCAGCACAGCGGCTGCCACATACATCGCCCAAAAGTTACTTACAAAGTCGCTCATGATGTTTCCTTCAGATAGCGCTTGACGTCTCAATCCTCTTTGAAAGGCAGCTGAGCTGCCTCGTCAAAGGCTGACTGGTTACGCCTGGACCACGCCCAAGCCACGATACCGACGAAAGTCAGCAAACTGACAACCGTCACCACGCTGCGCAAGTCATTGACGTCCATGGAGCACCTATTCAATGTGGTTATTTGACAGCGGTGCCCAGCACCTGGAGGTAAGCGATCACAGCGTCAAGATCTGTCTTGCCTTTGACTTCTTCAGATGCCTTGGCAATCTCTTCGTCTGTGTAGGGATGTCCCAGCGTGCGCAGCACGGTCATTTTCTTGGCCAAGCTGGCATGATCCGCTTCTTTCTTGGCCAACCAAGGATAGGCAGGCATGTTCGACTCGGGCACCACATCACGCGGGTTGGTCAGGTGCACACGGTGCCATTCGTCGCTGTAGCGACCGCCTACACGGTGCAGATCAGGCCCCGTGCGCTTGCTACCCCACTGGAATGGCCTGTCGTACACGTACTCACCAGCCATCGAATAAGGACCGTAACGCAGTGTTTCGGCCTGGAAGGGGCGGATCATTTGCGAGTGGCAGTTGTAGCAACCCTCACGAATGTACACATCACGACCGGCCAACTGCAGAGCGGAGTAAGGCTTCAGGCCTTCAACCGGTTGTGTGGTGGACTTCTGGAAGAACAGCGGCACAATTTCCACCAGACCACCCACAGAGATTGTCAGCACAATCAGGATGATCATCAGGAAGTTGCTGGTTTCAACACGCTCGTGCGTGAAACCTTCGATTTTTTGATTGTTAGCCATTTAGATTCTCCTTACGCGTGGGCAGCGTTGACAGCGGGGATGCGGACATCAACGACCTGGCCTTTGACGGCTGTCATGATCACGTTCCAGAGCATCACAAGCGCGCCAGTCAGGAAAATCAAACCGCCCAACAACCGGATTGCATAGAACGGGAAGGTGGCCTTCACCGATTCAACGAAGGTGTATGTGAGGCTGCCATCGGTGTTGATGGAACGCCACATCAGACCCTGCATCACACCGGCAATCCACATCGCAGCGATATAGAGCACGATACCGATGGTGGCCAGCCAGAAGTGCAGTTCGACTGCTTTGACGCTGTACATTTTTTTCTGGTTGAACAGGCGTGGAATCAGGTAATACATGGAACCCATGGAAACCAGACCCACCCAACCCAAAGCCCCCGAGTGCACGTGACCCACGGTCCAGTCGGTGTAGTGCGACA
>DDUQ01000109.1:0-11282 GCA_002344885.1 Comamonadaceae bacterium UBA2334 | reverse complement strand
GACATGCCGTAGAACGACAGCGAGGTGATCAGGAACAGCATGATCGGGTCGGTGCGCAGTTTGTTCCAGGCGCCCGACAGGGTCATGATGCCGTTGATCATGCCGCCCCAGCTGGGAGCCAACAAAATGAGGGAGAACACCATACCGACGGACTGGGTCCAGTCAGGCAGCGCGGTGTAGTGCAGGTGGTGAGGGCCCGCCCACATGTAGGTGAAGATCAACGCCCAGAAGTGGACGATAGACAAGCGATAGGAGTAGACCGGACGCTCTGCCTGCTTGGGGATGAAGTAGTACATCATGCCCAGGAAGCCGGCAGTCAGGAAGAAGCCCACGGCGTTGTGACCATACCACCACTGCACCATGGCGTCTTGCACACCAGAGTAAGCCGAGTAGCTCTTGGTCAGGCTGACTGGCAATGCTGCACTGTTGACCAGGTGCAACACGGCAACCGTCAGGATCATGGCACCGTAGAACCAGTTGGCCACATAGATGTGACGAACTTTACGGATACCGATCGTCCCGAAGAACACGATGGCGTAGGCCACCCACACGACCGTCAGCAACAAGTCGATGGGCCACTCCAGCTCGGCATACTCTTTGCCGGACGTGATACCCAACGGCAATGTGATGACCGCCAGCACGATGACGAGGTTGTAGCCCCAGAACGTGAAGGCCGCCAGCCCGTCCGAGATCAGACGGGTCTGACAGGTGCGCTGAACGACGTAGTAGCTGGTACCGAACAGGGCACAGCCGCCAAACGCAAAGATCACAGCGTTCGTGTGGAGCGGCCGCAAGCGGCCATAGCTCAGGTATTCAATACCCAGGTTCAATTCCGGCCACGTCAGCTGGGCCGCAATGATCACGCCCACCAGAAACCCCACCACGCCGTATACCACGGTCATGATGGCGAACTGACGAACGACGGTGTCGTTATAGGCCGTTGCCTGACTGGCCTTCATCGTTACAGACATACAGAACTCCTCAAAAAGTCTTGCGCGAGTTTCGGTGTTTACAACTGCACACACCTTGACTTAAGTCAATTCACATTCAAAATCCGGTCGCCTTCTCGGTCAATGTTGTCCAGTTGCCCGGATTCCAGCGCCCACCAGAAGATGACGATGATGGCCAGAACGATCACCACCGACAACGGAATGAGCAAATATAGTACTTCCATAGGGTTTGCCTTGATAGAAGTTAAGATTTTTTCATCTTGTTCAATCGGAGTGCGTTGCCGATCACCCAGAAAGAACTGATGGCCATGCCCAACCCCGCCAACCAAGGTGGCATGAAACCCGCCAAGGCCAACGGAACGCTGACAAAGTTGTAAAGCGCAGCCCAAATAAGGTTTTGTTTGACAATGATCAATGTTTTGCGCGCCTGAGTGAGCGTTTCGACCACATCGGTCACACGCCCGCCCTGTATGACGAAGTCAGCATGGGCCTGTGCCAACGGTGCTGCCGTGCCCAAAGCGAACGACGTATTGGCCCGGGCCAGCACAGGGCCATCGTTCAGGCCATCGCCCACCATGGCCACCAGTCGGCCAGCAGCTTGAAGTGCGGCGACCTCTTGTAACTTTTGCTCGGGTCCGGCCTCGGCAACCAGCTTGTCTACCCCCACCTGATGGGCAATGCGCTGTGCGGCACCGGCCCGGTCACCCGAGAGCAGCCAGGTCTCGATGCCCATGGCTTTCAATGCTTCCACCGCCTCTCGCGCATCGGGCCGCAGGCCTTCGTCCAACTCAAAGGTCGCCAGCCAACCGGCGTCATCCGCCAGATAGACCCTGGGTGATGTCCCTTGCTCGTCAGCCGCCACAGCGACGCCACAGAATACGGCCGACCCCAGTTTGACCTGACCATGGCCAGCGATCCGGGCCGACATGCCCTGCCCCGCATGTTCCTGGACGTCACTGCAATCAAAGCGGGCCTGCCAGTCGGCCAGGGGAACGGGCTGACCAGACCACCCCTCTCGCGCAGCCTTGACAATGGCCTTGGATGCGGGGTGTAGCGATGCCTGCGCAAGTGCAGCAGCCAACGACAGGGCCGTCTCGGCCTGCACCCCGCTGCGCAGCTGCATGCCGGCCACCACCACACTGTCCAGCGTGAGGGTGCCTGTTTTGTCGAACACAACGGTGTTGACATGGGCCAGCGACTCGAAGGCTTGCAACCTGCGCACCAGCACACCACGCTTGGCCAGCGCACCGGCCGATGCCAGCATGGCAGCGGGCGTGGCCAGAGACAAGGCACACGGACAGGTCACGATCAGCACCGACACTGCCACCGCAAACGCGCGTGAATGGTCGATCTGCCACCAGTACAGAAATGCGCCCAACGCCGCCAGGAGCACCAGGGCCAGAAAAGGTGCCGCTACACGGTCAGCCAGGATGGCCAGGCGAGGCTTTTCGGTGGAGGCCTTCTCCATCAGGGCCACGATCTGCGCAAAACGTGTGTCCGCCCCCAACTTTTCAATGCGCATGTCAACCGGGCTGGCAATGTTGAAGCTGCCCGCAATCAAAGCGCTCCCGGTGTGCTTGGTGATCGGGTGAGACTCGCCGGTCAGCAGCGCTTCGTCTACCGTGACGCGCTTGCTCAACAGCACGCCGTCTCCCGGAAAGGCCTGGCCGGCATGGATGCGAACCGTGTCACCCACCACCAGCCGCCGCACGGACACCGGTTCGTAGGTTCCATCCGGTTTGAGTCGGTCGCATACCTCCGGCAGGCGGTTGATCAGGTCATCCAGCGCGCCGGCTGTCCGTGCGCGGCTCTTGTACTCCAGATAGCGCCCGCCCATCAGGAAAAACACGAACATGGTGAGCGAGTCGAACCAGACTTCATGGCCCCATGCGCCTGATCGGTCAAACGTCGCCAGAGAACTCGCGACAAACGTGACGATGATGCCGATGGACACGGGCGTGTCCATGCCAATGCGGCCATGCTTCAAATCCCGCCAGGCGCTGCTGAAAAACGGCCCACTGGCAAAGATGAGTACGGGCAAACTCAGAATCCAGCTCGCCCATCGCAACAGGTGATCAATGTCCGGCGGGATGTCGCCGGGTTCGGTGATGTAGGCAGGCCATGCATACATCATGACTTGCATCATGCAGATGCCAGCCACGAACAGACGCCACAGCACTTTGCGGCCCTCAGCCAGACGGTTGCTGATGCTGAGTGCCTCCTTGACGGGCAACAAGCGGTAGCCCGTCGCGCCCACCTGCCGGGCCAGGTGCGACATGCGGACCCGTGCAGGGTCCCAGCGAACGATCAGGCGGCGCGTGCCGGCATGCACCTCGGCCTTGACCACGCCGGGCAAATCACACAAGGCACCTTCCACCGTGTCGGCACAGGCGGCACAGTACATGCCCTGCACCATCAGCACTGAATGGGCGTAGGCCTGACCATCCACATCCACCATCTCGGTGAAGGCTTGTTGCTCGACGGGGTCGTCCAGCACCAGAAAGTCATCTACAACTTTCAGTGGCCCCTTGGGACGCTCATTTGAATAGGAATCCAACGCCATCACTCCAATATGTTTCGAATGTCACCGCCCCATCGCCATCCGAGCGCGGCCCAACACACTGGCCGACAAAAAAACGTGCGAGCGTAGGGCACACAACGATGCATGGTCTTGACGTATGTCAAGTCAGGCGCGAACTTTACAGTTAGCCTATGGCTTGGAAGCCCTGTACCGTGCCATCACCCCAACCCGGGCGTGCCGCGAACGGGCCAACCTTCACCCAACTCAGGAGCACATCGCATGTACAAACGCATTCTGGTCGCCACCGACGGATCTGAACTGTCTGAAAAAGCCGTTACCCACGGACTCATGCTTGCCGACATCACGGGCGCGGAACTGATTGCCGTGAAAGTGGTGCCACGTTACCCGCAGACCTATTTTGAAGGCGGCGTGGCCTTGGCCGCTGATGAAATCGCCAAAATTGAAAAGCAATGGAATGACGAGGCATTGGAAGCCGTGAATGCCATCAAGTCGAAAGGCCAGCTCCAGAATGTCAAAGTCAAGGCAACCACCGTCAAATCCGACCTGATTGCCGAAGCGCTGATCGCGTCGGCCAAACGACACAAGTGTGACCTGATCGTGATGGCCTCGCACGGTCGGCGCGGCCTGAAGCGCCTGCTGCTGGGCAGCGAAACGCAGCAAGTGCTCACACACTCGCACATTCCCGTACTGGTTCTGCGATAAAAAAAGCATCTAGCGCTTTATATATAAGCGTCGGATGCTATATTTTTTCATAAAGCCTGACCACCTGTCAGGCTGGATGCGGGCTCGTCAGGACTTGAATGTGTGACGGTAGGTGTCACGCAACAGGTTTTTTTGTACTTTGCCCATCGTGTTTCTGGGCAGTTCACTGACCACCTCACAGGCCTTCGGAATCTTGAAGTTCGCCAACCGGGCTTTCAGACTGGTCAGTATTGCCGCCCCATCCAGCGAAGCACCGGACTTGGCAATCACCAGGGCCACGCCCACTTCGCCGAAGTCGGGATGCGGCACACCGATCACGGCACTTTCAGCCACACCGGTCATCTCGTTGATGTAGCCTTCAATTTCAGCGGGATACACGTTGTACCCGCCGCTGATGATGAGGTCTTTGCTGCGCCCGACGATCGTGACATAGCCTTGCACATCGACCAGCCCCACGTCGCCGGTCTTGAACCAGCCGTCCGAAGTGAATTCTTCCGCCGTTTTTTCGGGCATGCGCCAGTAGCCCCTGAACACATTGGGGCCTTTGACCTGAATGCCGCCGATGTCACCGGCCTCGACAGGCACGCCATGCTCATCGGCCACGCGCAAACCCACACCAGGCAACGGAAAACCCACGGTACCGCCACGCCGCTCCGACTGAGGCATGCCCTGCGCATCGACATGACGCGCGTCCGGCAAGCAGGGGTTGGATGTGAGCATGATCGTTTCAGACATGCCATAACGCTCCAGAATGGTGTGACCTGTGCGTTGCTGCCAGGTCCGAAAGGTTTCCAGCAACAGCGGTGCCGAGCCACTGATGAACAGCCTCATGTGCTGACACACCTGTCGGTTGAGTGAAGGTTCTGCCAACATCCGGGTGTACAGCGTCGGGACACCCATGAACACGGTGGCACGGGGCAGCCAGGCAATGACCGCTTTCGGGTCAAAACGGTTCAACCACAGCATGCTGCTGCCATTGATCAGTGCAGCATGGATGGCCACGAACAAGCCGTGCACATGAAAAACAGGCAAAGCATGGATGAGCACATCACCGCCTTGTTCAGGCGTCCGCCAACCCCAGTAAGTCTTCAGCACCTGTGCGTTGCTCAACAGATTGCCATGCGTGAGCATGGCCCCTTTGCTGCGTCCCGTGGTGCCGCTGGTGTACAGGATGGCCGCCAGGTCATCCACGCCACGCTCCACGGGCGTCTGCACATCGCTGTGCGCAGCTGCACGGTCCAGCAGCGTGCCCGAGACATCATCAGCCAACGTGAACACGTTCTGTGTACCAGCCTTGAAGGCCAGCTTGCTGACCCATCCGAAGTTGGCCGGCGTGCACACCACCACAGCGGGTTCGGCATTGCCAATGAAGTACTCGATCTCGGCAGCCTGGTAAGCCGTGTTCAGCGGCAGAAAAACATGCCCGGCCCGTAAAGTTGCCAGATAGAGCACCATGGCCTCGACCGATTTTTCAACCTGAACGGCAATGCGGCTCTCGGGTGGCAGCGCCAAAGAAGTGAGCAGATTGGCCATCATGGCGCTTGCCCGTTCCAGGTCGCGCCAGGTGTAGGTCAGACCGCCATCGGTTTCAACGGCGACACGGTCCAGATCGTCCGGAAACGCAGCCCGCAAGGCGGCATACAAATTCGAGTTCGTCATTTTGATAGCAATCTTCAAAATACAGGCTTGCGCTTGGCAAGGAAAGAACCAATACCTTCCCTGTGCTCGGCATGCGGTGCGTATTGATACGCTTGTGCCACCAATGCCTGCAAGTTGTCTGGCCCGTTGGCCAAAGCCCGCAGGGTCTGTTTGTTCAGGCGGGCAGCCTGAGGTGCCAACGATGCCACGCGGCCCGCTGTGGCGGCGGCTTCGCCCTGCACCTCCGGGTCTGGCACCACGCGGTTCAAAAAACCGCGCTGTTTCAGTTCCTGCGCATCCAGAACGGCTGCCTCCAGCAGCATTTCGCACGCCGTTGCCATGCCGAGCGCTGACGCCACCAAATGCGCCTCACGAGGTGCCATGGGAAAACCCAACCGCGCAATCGGCGCACCGAACCGCGCCGACACGCCTGCCACTCGCAAATCGCAACAACTGGCAATCTCGACCCCGGCCCCCATGCAGTTGCCTTCAATGGCTGCCACCACGGGCACAGGGCACCGCAACACCGCATCCAGACCACCCCACACATCGTGCTCGTGAAACCTGGCCAGCGAATCCGGGTGGAACCTGAAGCTGGGGTACTCGGCAATGTCACCGCCGGCGCAGAAGTGCCCGTTTTCACCCGAAATCACCACGCAGCGCAAGCCGGCCTGATCTGACAGGCTCTGAAAAGTCGCTTTCAGGTCATGCCACATGTTGCGCGACATGGCGTTGAATTTGCCCGCGTGGCTGATCAGCACCGACGCAACGGCACTCTCGATGGTGTATGTGACCGAGCCTGCCATGTGTTCAGTCCAGTTTGGCGCCCGACCCTTGAACAACCTGTGCCCACTTGAGCAATTCGGCCTTGATGAAGGCTGCAAACGCCTGCCCGGTCAGGTTGGGAAACTCTGCGCCCTGGTTGGCCCAGATGGCCTTGGCATCATCGGTCAGGCAAGCCTTGCGTATCTCTTCGATCGCGCGTGCCTGCGCATCGGCGGGTGTGCCCCGAGGTGCCCACACACCGTACCAGGTGGTCACGCTGTAGTCGGGCAGCCCCAGTTCCGCCGAGCATGGCACGTCGGGAAAAGCCGCATTGCGCTTGGCACCGGACACCATCAGCGCCTTGATGCGTCCCCCTTTGATGTGAGCAGCAGAGGAACCCAGTCCATCGAACATCACATCGACATTGCCTGCTATCAAATCCTGCAACGCTGGGCCGGCACCCCTGTAGGGGATGTGGGTGATGAAAGTCCTGGTTTGCAGCTTGAACAACTCGCCCGCCAAATGATGTGACGTACCGGCACCCGCAGAGCCGTAGTTCAACCTGCCCGGTTGCTTGCGCACATGCTCCAAAAACGCTTTGAAGTCAGTGGCCGGGACGTTGCGCGGGTTGACGACCAGCACCTGGGGCACACTGGCCACCTGAATGAGGGGAATCAGGTCACGTTCCAGGTCGTAATCGAGCCGGGGGTACATGGCTGGCGCAATGGTGTGGTGCACAGCCCCCATGAACAAGGTGTACCCATCCGGCTGGGCTTTGGCTGCCACCCCAGCACCCACCGTTCCACCTGCCCCGCCCTTGTTGTCAACCACCAAAGTCTTGCCTGTGAGTTTCGCAAACTGCGCGGACAGGGGACGGGCAAAAGCATCGGTCCCACCACCTGCCGGGAACGGAACGATCATCGTGACGGGTTTGGCCGGCCAGGCAGCCTGCCCGAAGGCGGGCGACACGCCAACAGCGGCGGCACTGGCAACGGTTTTCAACACATCGCGACGCGTGAGGGCGGCCAGTTCAGAACAATGGGAGTCAGGTGCGGTCATGGGGGTGTCCAAACTTGAGGTGCAGAGGAATGAAACGCACCCAACGTTAAACCCGCGCGGCGCAGCAGGCCATCGGGCATTTCCCACCCCGCACAAACCCGCATCAACTTGCCATCAGGACCGGTTGTTTCGGCCACCCGCCCAATGCCAGACCCCCGCACCCACCACGATCATGGGCACACACAGCCATTGCCCCATGCTCATGCCCAACGCCAGCAGACCCAGATGCGCGTCGGGCTCACGGAAGTACTCGGCAATGAACCTGAACACGCCGTACCCGAACACGAACGCAGCCGCCACCTGCCCGGGCTTGCGTTCTGAACGTGCATACAACCAAAGCAGCACAAACAACAGCAAGCCCTCGAGTAGAAACTGGTACAGCTGCGATGGGTGACGCGGCAAGTCTCCCGCGCCACGGAACACCATGGCCCAGGGCAAAGACGGATCGGCCACCCGCCCCCACAGTTCACCATTGATGAAATTACCCACACGTCCCGCCGCCAGGCCGGTGGGCACGCACGGAGCCACCAGATCCATGACCTGCAGGAAAGGGCGTTGCCGCGAACGGGCAAACCACACCATCGCCAGAGCCACGCCGAGCAACCCGCCATGAAAGCTCATGCCCCCTTGCCAGACGGCAAAAATTTCCAGCGGATGTGACAGGTAGTAGGCCGGCTTGTAAAACAGGCAGTACCCGATTCGCCCCCCTGCCACCACACCCACGACACCGAGAAACAGAATGTCCTCCACATCGCGCCTGTGCCAAATGCCCTGGGCCACGAGCCCGGCGAACGGCGGATGCTGCAACCGGCGCATGCCCAGCCACATGAACAACCCGAAAGCGGCGAGATAGGTCAGTCCGTACCAATGAACGGCCAGTGGGCCTATCTGCAGGGCCACCGGATCGATTTGAGGATGCATCAACATGGTCGGGATTGTGCCCGAGGCCCACACGCGACCAGCACACGAGCAGCCTGCCGCTCGAAAACAACCGGCCCCATCAGCCAGGCGGCTCGGCAGCCGGGAAGGCGTTGACGTGCTGCAAGGTCGCTTCGTCCTGCCGGTCCAGCAAACCAGCCTGGCGCACCTGGGCCAACACATCGGGGCGGTGTCGGGCCGTGCTCAGCAAACTGGCATCGCGCCTGAACCGGGCGATTCGCGCATGGTCACCCGACAACAGCACATCGGGCACGCCCCACTCGGTACCGTTGTGATGCCAGACTTCAGGCCGTGTGTAATGGGCGCAGTCGAGCAAACCATCCAGAGCCGGGTTGAAGCTGTCCTGCTGGTGGCTGCCTGCATCGTTCAGCACGCCAGGCTGCAGACGTGCCACGGCATCGAGCAATGCCATGGCCGCAATTTCCCCCCCCGACAGCACAAAATCTCCGAGGCTGATCTGGACATCCACACAGGCATCGATGAAGCGCTGGTCAATGCCCTCGTAGCGCCCACACACCAGTACCGCGCCGTCGCTTTCGGCCCATGTTTGCACCGATCCGTGCTCCAGTGGCCTGCCCTGCGGCGAAAACAGCACCACCGGCACCTGTTTGCCCGGGGGCTCGGCCCGGGCAACACGCACAGCATCCAGGCACCTGGCCATGGGTTCTGCCATCATCACCATACCCGGACCGCCGCCGAAGGGCCTGTCGTCCACACGCCGGTAGTTGCCGTCGGCCATGTCCCGCGGGTTCCACAACACCACTTCGACCCGCTTGCTCTCGAACGCACGCCGGTTGATCCCCTGCGCAAGAAACGGCGCAAACAGGTCGGGAAACAGCGTGATGACATCAAACCGCATGTGGCCGCTCTCAGCGTCTCTCAGTAGTCAGGTTGCCAGTCAACGGTGATCTGACCCGCCGATTTGTCCACGGCGTCCACGTAAGCCGAGACAAATGGAATCAAACGCTCGGCAGGCTTGCCTTCATGCTCATATGCCAGCACCAGCACCGAGGTGGGCCCGGTGGCCATCAGGTCTTTGACCTTGCCCAATACCACGCCTTCACGGTTGACAACAGCCAAACCCAGCAAATCGACCCAATAGAACTCATCCGGATCATGGCAAGCGGGGAAATGGCTGCGCGAGACATAAATGCGCGCGCCCTTGAGTGCCTCGGCCGCATTGCGGTCACCCACACCCTCCAGTTGTGCGACGAGGGTATCCGAATGGGGCTTAACAGCCACCGGCCGGACCTGAACCGTGCCGTTGAATGCTTCAAAGCCCCGGTCGTGTGGCGCTTCGGGCCGTTGCAGATACCACTCGGCAGCCGCCAGCAGCACATCGGGGGCAGCGCTGTGCGCATGAACCTTGATCCAGCCCTTGATGCCCCAGGCCTCGGCAAAACGCCCCATTTCAACCGCGTCAGCCGGCAGTTCACAGACTTTGAAGACGTTGCTCATGGATATTGCAGGTGTAGAAACAAAAAAGCGATGGGCCCTTCGCGGCTTGAAGCCGGGCACATCGCTTGGACTCGCGACCGGTGAACCTGTCACCGGTACCGATCAGGCAGCAGCTTTGGCGGCGTTGGCTTTGATCAGGCGGGCCACGGTATCGGATGCCTGGGCACCCACGCCGGTCCAGTAAGTCAGGCGGTCAGCTGCAATGCGCAGGGACTCTTCGCCACCCTTGGCCAGGGGGTTGTAGAAGCCGATGCGCTCGATGAAGCGCCCGTCGCGCGGCATGCGCGAATCGGCGACGACGACGCTGTAGAAGGGACGATTCTTCGCGCCACCGCGCGCCAGTCTGATCACGACCATGTTGGCTCCAATCCCGTTGTGAACGGGTAACAGTTGCTGTGGATGCTGCCGGAATCCCGCCGCCCGACCCCGGATACCTGCATCGGGACGAACGCGGAAAAGCCTTGCATTATAAGGGCTTGGGCAAACCTACGCAAGACGCCCGCTAGAAGCGGAATTGGCCGCCCCGCCCGATCACCGCGAGCTCCACGTAGCGGTTGCCGTGGCGCTGGTCCGGGCCGAAGGTGACGGTGTAGCCCCCCACGTCCAGCGTGCCCAGGCCGTTCAGGGCCTTGTAGAGGCTTTCCCGGGTGACTTCCTTGCCGGCGCGGCGCATGGCCTCCGTGAGCACCTTGGCGGCGATGCAGGCCTCGAGGTTGGTGTAGTTGAGCTCGGGGATGCCGGCCTTCTTGATGGCCTCCCCGCACTCCTTGATCACCGGAACGATGCTCTTAGCGGGCGGGGGCACCACGCCCGCGACCGAGACGCCCGCCGCGTCGGACCCGGCCGCCTTGGCGAGCTGGCTGGGGCCCACGAAGGACAGCGAGGTGATGTTGTAGGGCTTGCCCGCCGCCTTGAGCGCCTTCACCACCTGGGCCGTGGCGCCGTAGAGCGTGGTCGCCACGATCACCTGCGGGTCCGAGGCGATGATGGCGTCCACCTGGGCCTTCTCGACGTCGGCGTTGCGCTTCAATTTCACGCCGGTCGCCTTCTTGCCGGCGCGCTGCATGATGCGCTCGACCGTCGCGAAGTTCTGGTTGCCGATCTCGTCGTCGTAGTGGACGACCGTCACCCGGTCCGCCCCGAGGCTCTTCCAGTGCTCGAGGATCTTCTCCAGCTCGTCGGCGTAGGACGCGCGCATCACGAAGACGAGGTTGTTCTGCTTGTGGATG